>JAQGOF010000108.1 GCA_028293745.1 Gammaproteobacteria bacterium
CGGGCTGAGTCAGATGCAGCGCCTCCGCAGCTCTCGAGATGGAGTTGTGCCGGTAGACGCTGAGGAAGCTTCGAAGGTAGAGCAGATGAGACATACAAATCTTTATGGGAGGGCTGCCAATACATGACTTGTATTGAGTCTATGGCCGCCTCAGAGTTTGGGCAATACAAACGCCCAGGTGCTGCGATGCCTCTACCGCCATCCACAATTCCTCTGTTTCCCGACCTCCGGGGCAAGATCGCCATCGTGACCGGCGGCTCGCGTGGAATCGGGGCAGAGACCTGCCTCGCACTGGCGAGAAACGGCGTCAAGGTCGCGATCAACGGCCGTGATGAAGCGGCGATTGAAGCGACCATGCAGGCCATCCGCGCGATCCACGGTGAAGCCATTGCTGCGCCCGCGGATTGCTCCCAGCTGTCTTCGGTCGAAGCAATGCGGGACCGCGTCCATGCGGAGCTTGGCGCGCCGGACTTTGTAGTGGCGTTTGCCGGCGGTGGCACCGCAAGGCCGATGCCGTTCCAGCAGATCACGGAAGAGGACTGGCGCTCGAGCATCGACAACAACCTGACGTCCACGTTCTTGACTCTCAAATGCTTTCTGCCCGCAATGATCGCGCGCTGTTCCGGATGCATCGTGAACATGGCGTCGGCGGGCGGCAGGGTGGCTGCGGGGGCTCCTGCCGGCTACGGCGCTGCCAAGGCCGGTGTGATCATGCTCACGCGTCACCTGGCGCACGAGGCAGGCAAGTACGACGTCCGTGTCAACTGTGTTTCGCCGTCGGCGATTCTGACGGAGCGAACTCGGCAGGCAATCTCAAACGAACAAGAGCAACAGATGCGTGCCGCCTTCCCACTGGGCCGACTGGGTCATCCACGGGATGTTGCCGCCGCGACGCTCTTTCTCCTGTCCTCAGCTTCTTCGTGGATCACCGGCGCGACCCTGGATGTGACCGGCGGCCGCGTCATGTCATGAATGCGGCCCGAATGGGACACGTCACGCCGAACCGGGGATTTGATGATGGAAAAGTCCCATGATTTCTTTTGACCACCCTGTAGAGCAGATCCAACGCGGGACCGCGGATTTTGAAGTGAAGTTGTGATCGTCCTGGCCGAACCCAATTTCGCATGCTGCCACGCAGGTTGTATGCCTGCGCGGCATGTCGGTTGGTTATTCATCGTCAATGGGCTTTTGCGAGCTGCAGCAGGCCGGCTCTATCACCCTTGGTGTGCAACTGGAGATATTGCGACAGTAGCGGGCGGTTGACGCTGGCAACGGCATCTGCGATGGCCTTGTCCACGCAGGCTCGGTACTTTTCGGCAAGCCCGAGCTGTTGCGACTGGATGGGTTCGCAGACCATACGCGCCGCGTAACGCAGCCGGCCATATAACGCGGTAGCGCCTTCAATTCGCGAAAGATCGAGATCTGAGAATTGCACGACATATTTGAGCGACGTACCTGCCACTGTCTCGTCGTACGAAAGGCTGCCGGCGAATGTTTCGGCTGCGTTGCAACCCAGAGCCGCTGCGATACAGACCGTCATCGCTCGAGCAGTGGTGACCATGGTTGTGTTCATTTCCAGCTCCTCAAGAAGTGATATTTGGTTGTTTGTTTGGGTCAGCTGACGACGTCACTTCGCCGCTACAAGCGTTGGGACGTCGATACCCTGACTCGCCGCATCCTGCAGCGTATGCGTTCTCAGATAGGCGATCGTCAACTGCGGTCGATTGACCGACCGGATAGCGTTACCGAGCGCCTTCTCGTAGCAGATCTTGAAGTCGGTAACGGGTTCCAGACCTACTCGATCGCCGCTGCCGCAGACGGTGCGGGCAGCTTCTTTCAGCCGACCATACAGCTCGCCCGCCCCGGCTGGCTGGCTGAGATCGAGGCCTGCGGTGCTGACAGGGAGTCTGATCGTGAAGGGGTGATCGTTGGCCTGGGCGGGACCAGAGAGCACGGCGCAGGCCGCCACAGCTGCGATGCAGACGCATGGCTTGGTGTTCCGGATAGGGTCATTCGCGTTCATGTTGGTCTCCAGAAGGGCGTGTCATTGGGGCGCGCTGTTACATTGTCGGCGGCTACACTGTGAGCCACGTGCGGCGCGTCTTGGTATCGCGAGAATTGAGTACCGAATTGACCGAGCTGCTGGCGAGCCCGCGTCATTGGAAATGATTAGATCGTCAGAGCGGCGGCGGCCTGCTCTCATCAATTCTGGTGATGGTTGCGATTCGGCAGCGCTGATACCTTGAGACGGAGAACACTCCATCACGGATCGTCAGGGGAACTTCGATGAACATCTTTCGCCGCCTGACTTTTGCCTTGCTGCCGCTGGCAATACCCCTCCTCGCCACGGGGGGACAGCCTTCGGATCCTGGCCAGGGTCAGCAGACCGCCTCGCAGTCGAAGAATGAGCGCTCGCCGCTGATCGACAAAGTGCGCAGAGCGACGGAGCGATTCAAGGACATCAACGTCGCGATCTCCGAGGGTTTTGTGCAGGGCACCCCATGCGTCAGCGGCCCCAATTGGGGGGCGATGGGCGTGCATTTCGTTCTGCCCGCCCGGATCGCTGGCGGCGTACTGAGCGCAGACGAGCCGGAAGCGTTGATCTACGAGCCACTGTTGGGCGGCGGCTTGCGCCTCGTCGGCGTCGAGTTCATCGTACTTGCCAGCGCTTGGGGAAGTCGGCACCCGGCTGCGGGACCGCCGGCGTTGGAGGGGCATCTGTTGAACTTAGTCGAGGCGCCGAACCGTTATGGGCTACCGGCGTTTTACGAATTGCATGTTTGGGGATGGGAGCAGAACCCGGTCGGGAGCTTCGCCGACTGGAACACCCATGTTACCTGCGACAAACAACCGGGCGATTGAGCTGACGCCCATTCCCACTGGCATGGGCAGCACCCGCCGCGACGCTCTCGATGCGGGTACTGGACGTTCTCGGCATAGAGCGTGCCGCGCAGTCTCACCCATTCTGGTGCGTTGCCGCATCGTGAATCATGCAGGAATCAGGGTTGCATGAGCGATCTGCCAACCGATGGTGGCAATCAGCGCCGGCCTATCGTCGGTCGGGCGCGCGAACTTGATGTGTTTCGGGCGGCCTTCGACCGCATGCTGGCGGGCCTACGTCAGCTGGTGTTGATATCCGGTGAGCCCGGAATCGGCAAGACTCGTTGTGCAGAGGCACTCGCCGACGTGGCAGAGGATCAGGGCGCTCTGGTGCTTTGGGGGCGTTGCCGTGAGGAAGCCGGGGCGCCCCCGTACTGGCCGTGGGTGCAAATCCTTCGAGCCTATGTCGACGCCTCATCGCTTGACGAGGTGCGTCTCAACATGGGCGCAGCGGCGAAAGATATCGCCGCCCTCGTGCCGGAACTCGTCGATGCATCGCAGCACGCCCCACAGACGCCCAGCTCCATAGCAGATGCCAGCACGGCGCGATTTCGCACCTTTGACGCCATAGGGCAGTTCTTCCACCAGGCCACGCAGCAGGTGCCTATTACCCTGGTGCTCGACGACCTGCACTGGGCCGACGCGCCTTCCCTGTCGCTCCTCGAGTTCCTGAGCCAAGAGTTGCTGCACAGCCGACTGCTCATCGTCGGCACGCATCGGGACACCGACGGCTCAAGAACGAAACCATTGCTGAGCACACTCGGCGGCCTGAGTCGCGATTCCGATGTTCAGCGCGTTCATCTTGCCGGGCTGTCTCAGATTGCCATCGGCGAGGTCGCCGAGCGAATGTGCGACGTCAGCTTGTCTGACTCTGCGATCGCGATAATTTATCAACAGACGGATGGGAACCCCTTATTCGCCATCGAGTTGATCAAGGTCCTAATCGAGGAAGGCACCGGAGCCGCAATTGCAACGATGCCAGGAAGAATTCCCGCTGGCGTACACGAGACTATCGGGCGACGGCTGAGTCGCCTGTCTGATCGGTGCAATAAACTGCTCTGTGTCGCGGCTGTCCACGGCCGTGAATTCACGGCCCGCGAAATTGCCGTCGCCATGGACGAGGACGTGCAACGCGTACTGACCGTCCTCGAACAGGCCGTACAGGCCGGTATCGTTCAATCGAACAGTGACGCCTCAGGCAGCTACGAATTTACCCATGCGTTGATCCGGGAGACGATCTACGAAGAGTTGCCCGTTGTCGATCGCCTACGCATGCACGGCCGCGCCGGCGATGCTCTCGTCCGCGTTCATTGCGCGCATCTGGAGCCCGCGCTCACCCGAATTGCACACCACTTCCACGAAGCGGCTGCCCTAGGGAACACGGACAAAGCTGTTGTTTACGCGCTGCGGGCCGCCGATAGTGCGGAGCAAATGCACGCCTACGAAGAGGCGATTCTGCACTACGACCATGTGATAGAGACGCTGGAGGGCGGCGGCCTGATGCACGATGAGCGTCTTACTCGGGCCTACATGCTGAAAGGCTCGGCGCTGTTGCTACTGGGACAAGTGCAGCATTCCATTGAAGTACTGCTCGAAGCCGTCAATCGGACTCGCGTATTGGGAAGCGCCGAACTACTTGTCGATGTCCTGATGCGTCTGGCGATGGCCTCATCGCATGTTGCGCAACAGCACATTGTTCCATTACTCGACCGCGCACTGGAGCTTCTGCCCAAGGCCGATTCGACCGCCCGCGCGAAGGCATTGGCAACGCTGGCGTTCGCCCGGAGAACTACGGCGGATCCAGCGCAGATTCAACTCCTGGTTGACGAAGCTCTTGATATGGCCAGTCGCAGTTGCGGCGCCACGGCTCGCTGCGCGTGTTACCAACTCGCGGTTCTGGCACTGCGCGGTAATCCCGAGAGCTTGCACCGCCGGCTCCGACTTGGGCACGAATACATTGCAGTAGCCCGCTCTACAGCCAGCGCCAACCTGTTGGCCGAAGCCTGTCATTGGCAGGTCCTGAACTACTTCGAATCAGGGGAACTCGAGGAACTGGAAGTTCTTCTGGAGCACTATGGCAGCCTCAGCACCGCCCGTTTCGGGCTACATCAATATCAGACACGCGCCTATCGCGTGACCCTGGCGCTGTTGCGCGGTAGCTGGGCCGATTTGGAACCTCGGATCGAGGCGTTGCTGGAGATTGGTAAGAAGACCCGGCGCGACGATGCAGACGGTGTCTACGGGGCGCAGATGTTCACACTGAATCGCGACCTCGGGCGCTTGCACGCACTGGCACCGCAGATCAAGAAGATCGCCGCGAACCCGACGAGGCGCATGTGGGAGCCCGGGCTGATGCTCATTTGCGCCGAGATAGGTTTGCTGGATGAGGCACGCCGCATTTTTGAGCGCCTCGTCGAGCAGAATTGTTGCGCCATACGCCACGACGATATGTATGTGACCTGTCTGGTGTTTTGTGCGGAAACCTGTTGCGCATTGGCGGATGCTCATCGTGCCACGTCGCTTTATCAGCTATTGCTCCCCTATAGACGACAAACCGCCAATCATCCGACAGCCGTGTGCTTCGGCCCTACCGAGCTTTACCTCGCAATGCTGGCTTGTACCGCGAATTGGCCGGATCTTGCCCGCGAGCACTTCGGGCAGGCTTTAGCGGTTAGTCGCGCAATGCGCGCGTGGCCTTCCGTTGCTCGGACGCTGTTCCGGTACGGCGCTTTCCTGGTATCACGACAGACAGACGCAGACCGGCGCCTCGGACATCAGCAGCTGCTCGAGGCCGAGCAGCTCGCGCGGCGACTTGGAATGGCGCGTTTGGTTGTGGATATCGATGCGCTGTTGCATGGTAGACAGCGGGGCGTCACCTTTCCTGACGACCTCACGGCTCGCGAGGTCGAGATTCTGCGCCTGCTTGCCATTGGCCGGACGAACAAGGATGTGTCGCTGGTGCTGGCGATCAGTCTCAATACTGTTGCGACCCACGTCCGGAATATCTTGAACAAGACACACTGCGCCAATCGTACCGAAGCTGCAGCGTATGCCGTTCGGCATGGACTTCAAGGCGCTCAATCGGATCACGCTGCGTTCTAACTTACCTGGAGATGCCACCCAACACACCCGGAGAAGATCATGGCTCTATTCATGATAGAAAGAAATTTCGCTGCGGCGTTGAACCTTTCGGAAAAAGATCTGCAAGCCGTCGTCGATATAAACAACATAGTCGGCGTCAAATGGTTGCATTCGTTTTTGTCCGCGGACAAACGAAAAACCTATTGTCTCTATGAGGCGGAAAGCGGTGACGCCATCAGGGAAGCCGCCAGGCGTGCCGGCCTTCCCGCGGATATCATCATCGAGCTTGCGGGTGAGCTGCGCCCGGAAGCGGCGCTCGCCTCTTGAGATGCGCTATACGCGGTCCTTGGACAGCCGTTTCGATCCGGCCACGTTCTGGCCCTGTGGATAAGTCCAAAAGAGCTTGGAGTGAGCATCGGAACCGATGTTCAGTGGAATGTTGCCCTTACTGAATCGTTTGCATCCCGCGCTCTGAACGCCATTGCCAAACTTGCGCCTGCGGCGAACCTGCGGCGTTTCTGTTCGGGTGGATGCGTCTTACAGTCGGAGTCGCGAGCGTACCTTGGGCGCTAACGTGGGGCATGACAATCGCGACCGCGTGTTACCTTGCGGCAAACATCGCCTATCTCTCGGTCCTGCCAGTCTCTGTCATTGCTAGCGGCAATTCAGTGCTCCACCCCAATGCGCCAAGCATAGCGAGTCTCGCCGTCACGGCTGCGGTCGGACACCAAGCAAGCGGGATGTTATCGGCGGTGCTGGCGTTGTCAGCGGCGGTCGCGCCTACGAGCTCTGTGCGGCGAATCACGGTTTCGCCATCGGGTTGGATCCGCGGCTTGTAGCGCTACGCGTACCGGCTATCCTAAGCCACCCAGCGCGCCGCGAATCAGCTTCGGCGGCAAAAGGGCGATTTTAGGAGGAACTCGCTCGGCACCCGTTTCGGTGCCCAGGCGCGCTTGTTCTAGAGGGAACGCAAATTGAAACGGTCTCGCGCAGTGCTGATCGGAGTGCTTGCTGCTTCGGTCGCGATCTTGGGATATCAGCGCTATCAGGAACCCCGACAACCCGTCGCGCTGCAGGCGCCACAGGTGGTCGGTAGCGAAGATCCAGCCGCGAAAGCCTCGGCCGCGAGCAACATAGCCGGGTCGGTCGCACAGTATCCGCGCGCCGACCGCCAAATGACCTCTGCTATGCCACGCACCTACCCACGGCCGCCCTCCAACTGGCTGACCAATGAGAAAGCGTTCTATGAAAAGATCCTGACCGCCGGTCCGTTTGACGTTCTGGTGACACCGTTTCAGGTGCAGGATTGGGCAGTTGATCGGGCAACACGCTCCCTGATGGCCGCGGAGCTCGCAGCTGCAATTGCGCGTACGCCGCAAACAAAGGTTGCCGACCCATATCTTGTGGCCAAGGCTCTGGGTGAAGGACAGCGTCGCTTGGTTGAAGAGGACATCTACAGGGTCGCGAACGTGACTGGCGTCAGAAGAATCGTCTGGGGGTATGTCGGGCACAATCGCTCGGGCAAGATCTCCATCACCATAAGGGTTCAGGACAGGCTTGCTACAGCCAGCAACACCTCGAGCTGGACGACCCCAATAACGACAAAAAATTTCGAAAACGTGGCAATCGACGCCGAGCACCCGCCGATTGAGGCATACGAGTCCTTGTTGCCCGAAATTTCGACAACGCTCGGGCTCGATCCCGCGACGACCACTACAGCCAAGACGGAAAGCACGCTGGACGTTGACAATTTGCCGGCAACACCCGCGAATTTGGTCACAGCGCAGGATAGCCCGGCGCGGGACGCATATACATTCCTGCTCTTTAGCGCCCTGACGCCCGCGTATATCGAGAGAACGAAAGAGCGTTTCGCCGAAAAGGCACTTCTCGCTCTGGCACGAATGTCGAAGGAGTCGCCGGAATACCCCGTGCTTCGAGCGCGGGCCTACATGGTGATCGGACTCCGCCCCGCTGCAATCAAGGTTCTCGACACGCCCAAGGCCGACGAAGAGAAGGAACTGCTGGCAGTCCTGAATGGCAACCTCCCAGACGTACGCGCGCTCGCGTCACGGGAAAAGAATCGCTTCAAGCGATTACTGGAGAAATTGGACGAAAACAATATCGCCCGGAGTTATGGAGTTGCCGACACTGCGCAATCCCTCGGCGAAGTAAAGGCACTCAATCTTCCCGGCCAGATCTGGCCTTTCCTTGCAGCGCGGGCCTTTACCGACGCAGATTTCTGGTCGCAATTCGACAATGCAACCCTGAAACTACTCCTTGACCGGGAGTTCCCGCTGAAGGAATACAGTCTCGAGCAGATTGCCCGCGGCGCCGTAGCGCTGAGCGATGCACGGGCGAATGTGGTCCATCTTTCAGTGTTCAACCACAGCCGCAAGTACGTCGAAGCCCACGCGAGCCAAGTGTGTTGCCAGTCCTCACCAGACCGATTCGACGAACTCGACTACATGGAGCTTCTGACTGCAGCGGGTCACGACAATCTCATCCGTCGCCTGAGGTTTCTGTCTGATATTCAGGGTACACCGGAACCCGCGCTTGATTTCGCCAACAGCATCGAATCGGTTTACAAGGGTTACCCGTACTACGCCTCGGAGCGCGCGAAGGTTGAGCGGCGGCTCGCGGCAAGCTCCGGAGGAGTCGAAGGGCAGGGCCTCATACGAACCGCTTTTGATGGGCGTTGCAGGCAAGATGGATGAAGCCGTGCGAGCGCTCGAATTGGCGCGCTATCGCCGGCCGAATACGGAGGACAGGCCCTTGCTGACCGAATACACCTACGGGGACATTTGCGAACTACTCTTTTCAGTGACCGGCAACCCAAGGATTCGCGCTATCGCTCTTCACTGGGCCAAGAAGCGTCAGACATCCGAGCCGTGGCAGTCGTGGAGCTATGCACTTGAAGCAACGCTCACGCATGACCCTGGGGACCGTAAGAGGGCGATCGCGATGACGTACTATCTCGATCGGAAGTCACAACATCTCTCGGCGTTCAAGAAGCCGGAGATTGATGAAGCAGTCAGGATGTACGAACGCTCGAACGTCTTTCTGAAGGAGAAGATTGTAAAGGCGAACGACAAAGCGATCTAGAGAAGGCAAGTTAGACCATTTCCTGTGTGGATTCGCTCAACTTCATCGCCGCTTCGGGTCCAGGCTGAGCGATGTCTGATCGTCGCTCGCAGCGCGTTGAGCGTCGTGTTTGGCCGGGTACGCCAGACTTCGGAATCGGTAAGCCATGGCATCTTTTGGATTGAGCGTGATTGCCTCAGTCAGGTCAGAAATCGCCGCATCGAAGTGTCCTTGAGAAAGCTCTGCGTAACCACGCCCTCGTCGCGCCTCCGCGTCCTTGGGAGCGAGCGCGATGACCCGGCCGTACTCCGCGGCCGCGCCCCGGGAATCACCCTTGGTTTGCTTCAGAAAGCCAATATGCCGCAGAGCCTCCGTGGCATTGGGCTTTAGCTGAACCACCTGCTCGAAGTCCGCCTGGTCATGGTTACCGCTCGCGAGATAGCGATCGCCTCGGGCCACGAGCGCCTTGGCATCGCCCGGTTGAAGCTGAATGGCTTTGGAGAGCTCCGCTGTTGCACTCTCGGTATCGCCGGTCGCCTGCAAGATCACGGCAAGATCGCGGTGGGCGGCGGCCATCTTCGGGTCTAGTCGGATCGACTGTTCGGCATCCGCCTGGGCCCTGACCTTATCGCCCCTGGCGCGGTAGGCAAGCCCGCGATCGCGCCAAGTCGCGGCATCGAGTGGACTCAGCTCTATGGCCTTCGAAAAATCGCCAATGGCGCGATCCGGGTCGCGGCGGTGAAGATGGATTTCGCCTCGGTTGACGTACGACGTAGCGTCGTTGGGATTCAACCGGAGGACCTCATCGAGGTCAGCTAGGGCGCGATCCTCTTCATCGCGCTTTATGTAGATTGCAGCGCGGTTGAGTTAGGCCGAACCCAGAGTCGGGTCGAGCGTGACAGCCTGATCGTAGTCCGCCAGGGCGCGGGTGTCGTCGCCTTTGTTGGCGTACGCGAGCCCTCTGTTCACGTACGTCCTTGCGTTCGGCCTCGTCTCTCCGGGGCTCTGTTTCAGGACCGCGGTGTAGTCCTCAATGGCTCGATCGAGATCACCATTGGATTGAAACATCCACCCGCGATTTCGCAATGCGAGGTCACGCAGATGGGCCGGTGTCCGGCTATCGTTGATGATGCGCGTGCAGCTGGCGATCGCAATTTGAGAGTTCCCATGGCCACACACATCTCTATCGGTTCCTTTTGGGGTGCTACCGGCACGCGGCTTGCGGACTGCGCTCTGGAATATCGTAGCGTCGCCTGCCCGGATCCCGCTCTGAGTCTCTCTGGACATGTCGTTGATCTGCTTGGCAGTGCCACAAATTTGCTCTGAAGCAATGCGCGAGCCCGCGGACATCTCCCGGTGGCAGAAAATCTTGTCTCCGTGGTCGGTCCGAAACTGGCCGTTGTCCTCCACCACATGAAATCCTCGCGCAAGCAGCAACTGCTCGTCACGCGTAAATGGGGCATCATCGGACTTCACAACCGGAACCGATGGTGTAACTGTGGCACCAGCCGGGGTCGCGGCGACGGGAGTTGCGGGTGACGCAACCACGGCAGCCGGAGGCGGCGCAGGCGTTGGTGTCGCGGACGCCACGGATTGCGCCGCGGCTAGGCTTTGGGGGGTTACCGAGGTCGGGTCGGTCGCCAGAGCTTGCGACAACACTCCCGTTCCAACACAAATGGCCGGACAGACTGCGACGTGCATGGGCCGTTCCTTCCCCTCGAGAACTCGGACTGCCAACCCTTCACAGGTGAGGTGGCACGCCGCTCCACTTCGGCATTTATAGCTCCTTGCGCGAAACTGCGCAAACCTCTGCCATTAGAATTGCAGCCGTAGTGTCGCGCCGTACGTTGAGTACCGAGCCGCCGCTGCGCCTGCGACTGACCACGGCCACTTTGTGATCCCAGTTGCTGCGCGCTCCACCGGTAAGATCCCATTTGTCGCCCACATGCCATGCGATCTGGCCAAACACCGCGTCGCTATCGGTATCCGCGTTCGCATGGGTATAACTCGTGAGACCCGCAAGAGCATATGCCGGTAGTATCAGTGTGGGTTGGGAATAGAATTTGGCCGCATCGAGACCATAGGTCGCTCCGGGGATGCTGCCCGTCTCGAGTCGCTGGCCGTAAAGAAAGACCCCGGCGATGAAATCGACGCTGCGATGGAGGGGCGAGGCGATGCGAATTTCCTGGGACAGCTGCCGGTTCCAGATGTTACTGCCACCGGTGCGCTGGAGATCGAGCGGTAGATAGTCCATGTCATTGCTGGGGAAAAATTCCCAACGACGCCAGGCCGAAATGGATGTGAGCGTGTATCCGGCGAAGTTCCAATTGGCTTCCAGGGATATTCCCACACCAGTCGTCTCGACCGCCTGCCGGTGATCCAGGTTCACTTGGCGTGCGAAGGGGTTGAAAATGGGTGTGTAGGCAAAGCGCGCGGTACGTACCAGAATGTTGTTGGGCCGCGTGCTGCCATCCGCAAGGGTCAGGCCGGGATCGACCAACACCTGCGCGCCTGAATTCTCCTGCTGATGACTGAAGTCCGCGATAAGACGCAGATTGAGTGTATCGCCGGGCTGAAAATAGATCTGAGCACGCGCACCGACCTTGTTTTGATTGTTGAGGGCCGAGCCCGTCCCGATGTTCTTGACGCTGCCGTCGCGACCGGTATAGAAAGCGGACAGGCGGCCGGAAAGCCTCGAGCCCAAGGGCCCGGTGACGCTGCCGCGCGTCTGAGTCAAACCCAGACTACCGGCGGAAAGCTCGACATCGGAATTGAACGTCCGCTCGGGCTTGCGAGTGCTGATGCTGAGCGCACCGGCCGTCGTGTTTCTACCGAACAGAGTGCCCTGCGGACCGCGCAGCACGGTTATCTGCTCGATGTCGTACAGGTCGGAGGTAAGCATGCCGGGGCGAGAGATGTAGACGCCATCGAGGTATAGGCCGACGCTGGTCTCGAGTCCTTCGCTCGCCGGGTTACTCCCTAAGCCGCGTATCGAGAAGGCGGTTTGACGCGGATTAACGGATTGCAACTGCATGTTTGGAATGGATTGCGCGAGCTCGGTCGGAAGGTAGGAATGACTGCGCTCCAGCTGTTTGCCGCTCAAGGCGATGATCGAAATCGGCACGTCCTGAGATCTTTCCTCGCGTTTGCGTGCTGTCACGACAATGACCTCAAGCTCCGCCGTAGGATTGCTGATGGCTTCTGCGTTCACTCGTGCACCAGGCGCGAGGGTCGAGCCGCAGATGACGGCGAGAGGGAAGAACATGACTTTAGCGCCATATCGCGCGGCCAAGCGGAGGCGCGCGCGCCCGGATCCGGGAGATCCGGCCGTTACTTCGCCAGCGGCCGTTTCCAAAGACCCACCCGATCGACAATCGCCGCAAAACGTGGGTCGCCGTGGAGCCCGTCGAAGGCGGGGTTCTGCGCCAAGAAGCCGAGCGTCGACGCACGCTGCTGCAACGCGCGATCCAACCACTCCAGCGCATTTTCAGTATCGCCGAGGCTTGCATACATGGAGGCGATATCTCCAGCGGATACGTAGCGCTGAGTTGACAGCTTTAATACCCGATCGAGTTCGGCCAGAGCTTCTGCTCGACGCCCGGACAAGGCGAGCGCTTGCCCCACGTCCCCAAAGCTGCCAGGAGTAGGCCCGCGGACTTGCGCAAATTCCGCCAACGCGAGGTCGTAACGGCCCGTGCGCAGATAGACCCGTCCGAGCAGAGCGTGTGCAATGCCCGGACGGTCATCAAGTGCAAGACTCTCAGTGATCTGCGCAATTGCCTCGTCGTAGCGATGCGCAAAATACAACAAGGAGGCGGCCCGCGTCTTCGCTATTGTCAGCAACGGCTCGAGTTGCTCCGCCTGTTTCAGCTCTTGGAGGCCGCGATCGAGTTCGCCGCGCATGCCGAGCAACACGCCCCAATACAGATGCGGCTCAGAGAGCGAAGGATCGAGCGCAATGGCGCGGGCGAAGTCCGCCTCGGCGCCGTCCCAATCGCGGTCATACTGCATTTTGATATGTCCGAGCGTCCCGTACGCGCTCGCAAGCCGCGGCTCAATGTGTAGTGCCTTCAACACCGCATCGCGTGCGCGCGGCAATGTTTCAGCGGGCGCCCGCATGCCAAAAACACCCAAGATCATGTAGCAATCGGCCAGACCCACATGCGCCAGCGCGAATTGCGGATCGCGCTCGATCGCCTTCTCAAAATAACCGATCGCCAATACGAGGCTGGGCTCAGTGGATCGAGCCAAGGCGTAACGGCCGTTGGCGTAGAGAAGGTAGGCCGTAGAATCCTTTGTGCCGCCCAACGTAGGCGACGCCCCGTCCGCAGCGCCGAATCGCGCCGAGAGAATCCCGGCCACTTGAGCGGATATCTGTTCCTGGACTCCGAAGATGCCCGTGACATTTCCATCGAACTGATGGGCCCACAGCTGCCGGCCGTCCGCCACACGCAGCAACCGCACGGACACGCGCAGGCGGTCGCCATGGTGTTGTAAGGACCCCTCGAGCACCGCTTCTGCGTGCAGCGCGCGCCCGGCCACAAGCGGATTTTGCTCGATTGAGCCGTAGCGGCGAGCCGAGCTCAAGGGGAGAATCGTCAACCCGCCACGAGCACCGAGGCTCGCGATCATCGATTCGGTCATGGCGAGCTGGAGGGATTCGTCGCGCTCCGTAGGGAGCAGCGGCTTGAACGGCAGCACCACGACCGTCTGAATTGCATGCGGTGCGGAATGTCCGCCCCGGCCTTGCTGGACAAGGAAAGTTGCGACCGCGACTAACGCCACCAACGCCGCCGCAAGCATCCGCACGGGACGCAGAGATCGCTTTGAGTCCGCCGCAACTGGTCCGGCCGGCGTCGCGGTAACGCGTTTTTCCCCGGGCGCGGTGCGTTCGGTGACCTCGCCCACGAACCGATAACCCTTACGCGGCACGGTCGCAATGTACCGATTCTCTGCCCGCGTCTCCCCGAGAGCCTGCCGCAAGGTCGAAATATTCTGGGTCAGACTATTTTCCTCGACGATCACGCCGGGCCAGATCGCACCCAGCAGCGTGTCCTTGTCGAGCGTCTCGCCACGATGCTGGATCAAATGGAGCAGCGTGTCGAAAGCCTTTGCCGCCAGCGCAATCGGCTCGCCGCTGTCCCGCCGCAAGAGTCGCCGCTGGCCGCTCTCGAGAATGAACTCGCCGAACTCGTAAACGATGCGTTTATCGGGATCCATACGGCTATTCAGAAAACATCAGTGTTTTTCAGCAGTCCGCCAAGGACTTTCGCGCAGTGCGAGCCAAGAGTCACGCCCGAATGCCGGGCAATGCGTCGCTCGGGCCAAACCGGAACTTCAAGCAGGAGCGATCATGACAGTCTCAAAGGTCTCATTGTTGATGGGCGCGCTGATCCTCGTGGCCGCCGGCTCGAGCCCGATCGCCGCAGCCGAGGATCGGGAGCCAGGTGACGATACGTTCAAATCGGTAGTAGACGACGATTGCGACGGTGAACGTTGCATTGCCGTGTTCCGCGGCCTGTTTGATTTTGTCGACCGGCGGCTGCACGGCCTCAAAGGCAATGGCCGGGCCTGCGCCGACTGCCACATGCCGAGTGACAGTTTTCAGTTGTCCCCCGCTAATGTCGAAGCGCGCTTTCAAGCTCTGCAAACGCGGCGGTTGAGAAACGAGCATGCGGACGATCCGCTCTTCCGCCCCATTGACGCTAACGACTATCGCATCAATGGCGATAGCGCTAGCGATTTCAGTAACTTACGCGAGAACGCCCTGATCCGCATCACTTTTCCGCTGCCATCAAACATGCGTCTGATCGACCCGGTGACCAATCTGCCGTCGAGCGAGACGTCGGTGGACGTCTGGCGAATGGTGCCAACGATCAATAACGTAAAACTCACGGGACCGGACGGCATCAACCCTTGGGCGCGTGGTCCCAACACCTCCGGCGGGTATCAGCTGGATGGGCGCTTTGCCACGCTGCAGGAGCAAGCCCTCGCGGCGTTGACCGTTCACGCCGAGATCCATGTTGCGCCGCCGCATGGCATGTTGGATGACCTCAGCGCGTTTCAAAACGTGCTGTTCTCCTCGCCCGGCGTACGCGCCTTGTCCAATGCCGTTAGCGCCGGCGTCACGCCGTTGCCCGATGCGGATCCGCCCCTGAATGGGGTCGAGCAGGCAGGCAAGGTGATCTTCACCCGAGCCTGCGGCCAGTGTCATGGTGGACCGGGGCAGTCGACTCCGCAAGCGCCCGCGGTCCGGTACCACGACATCAGCACACAGTGCCCCCGTCCAGTCGACACCGGCCATTCGCCACCGCGATTTGAGTTCAAGACCTGTCCCCAGAGCCTGGCCCGCAACGTGCGTACGTATTTGATCACGTTGCCCAATGGGCTTACGTTGCCCGACGGGACTAACACCATCCGGCGCACCAGTTCCGATCCAGGTCGCGCGCTGCTGACCGGATTTGTAGGTGTCGGGCCGCCCGCCAGCGATGACTGGAACAAGTTTGACGTACCCAGCCTTCGCGGCATCGGCAAAACCGCGCCCTATTTCCACAACAACAGCGCCGCCACTCTTGAAGAAGTCCTGACTCACTACACCGCGTTTTTCAAGCGGGTGCAGGCTAATGTGCCGATCAACGGCAAGCTCCCACCGGCTATCTCCACGGATGGGGTGCACGCTGACCGCCCGCCGGCACCTGAAGAAATAGCGGCGTTACTCGCTTACCTGCGGAAACTCTAGATTGATGTCCGCATGAAGAACCTCGGTCGATGGTCACTTGCTGTCGCGGTGTTGGCGATTTCCGGTTGGGCATGGCTGCGCGTCCAACCGGACACTGCGCCTGCTGCGATCAGCAAGCCATCGGCCACGGTGGACTGGCCGCTTCTCAGCTCCGCCGGTGATCGCGTCACCCAGGCTCACCACACCGATACGGGACGTGCACTTGCCAACGCGCAAGCCAACAAGAAAGACTGGGTGGCGCAGTTTCATGCCGTGGGATCAAACTATTTTGAATTCGTGACGGTCGCCGCACGGGCAGCATACGAGGGTGATGGCGCTGCGCAGTATTACATCGGCCGTGCGCTGACCCGATGTGAAGAAACGAATGCGCTCTACCGGGATGCCGACAGCGCCGACCAGGCCGTGTCGCACCTGGCCAATTTCCCCGCGTTCCTCGAGCTCGAACGCCAGGAGCTTCTAAACTGCGGCAAATTCCGCAGCGCAAATCCGTTGAAGGATCTGCCCGAGCGCCCGGGAGGTTATCCGGCCGATTATTGGCGGTCTCGCGCAGTCGACAGCCGGTACCCCGTTGCCCTGGTGGCGGCCGCCTTGGACTCGCCGGATCAACACACGCCCCAGGTGATCGCAGCGGCACTCTCCACGGGGAATACCGACGCCATGCTGCTCTTCGGCTGGTCGCAAGCCACAGCCGCCAAGGCGACCGAGTCCGTCCCAATTATGGCTGCGGCATGGGTCTTGGCGGCGTGCCGCAGTGGCGCTAACTGTGGGCCCACCAATGATGTGCTGCCCTTGGGCACCTGCAGCGCGGGTATCGAACTCGGCTGCACGGAGCGCTACACGGCTATTGACGAGTTGGCCGCCAGCTTAGGGTCGCAAGACCTGGACGAAGCGAATCTGCTTGCACAGGACATCCAGAGGAGCATGCAATATCGAGACCCCGCACGGCTGATGAAGTATCTGCCATTCTGACGAGCGGTTGGTGCTCCATCCACGAAGATGGAATGCTGGCGAACCAACGCGCGTCCGACCCTGTTTGGAACGAGCTTACCAAGAAGTTGGAGGCGCTACCTAGTAGCGCACGGACGGCAGCCACGCGCCGACGGGCTGGTTGTAGAGGCCCCTTGCCATGAGAGTCATTGTCTGGGTGATCCGCAGGCCCTTTCCGAGGCACCACCGCATCAGCTCGCCGTTGCGAGTTGGGACGAGGAAGCCGAGCAAGATATCAACTAGTGTTTCCTCACCGACATGGCGGACGCCAGCTGACGTCCGGGGGAAAGCGCATGAGCGGATAAGCGCTTGGAGTGTGGGCACCATCCTCTCGACGTCGGACAGCCATGAGCAGGTCGCTGCCGCCTGCGTCAAAGCCGTGGGCAATACAGGGTCCTGGCAACAAGGTCCGTCGATTGACGCCGGCACCAGAATTGAGGTCAAATCCTCCGCGACCGTCTCGCAATCGAAAAGAATGAGAAGGGTCTGCCATGAACGCCGCCGCTCCAGCCGTCCGCGCACGCAACTTTCGCCTGCAACTGATTATCGTGTTGGCCGTGCTGGCGGCAGCCCCGCTGTGGTTCGTCAATAGCAGACTTCACTACCTCACTGACTACTCGCTGGGCTCCTACAGCGATTACTTTTGGCGCCGTCGGACGGGGCTCGTTCCGCACCTTGTGGGCGGGATCGTCGCGATCACGGTAGGGCTGGCTCAGATCTGGCTAGGATTGAGCAACCGTGTCAACACGCTCCACCGCGTGCTCGGCAAAATCTATGGTGCCGCCGTGCTAATCGGCAGTCTCGCCGGCTTTTATCTCGCTCTCACGATTCCCGGTCACTTGCCCTATAGCGCTGGCCTGTTCATGCTCGACGTGGCGTGGGTGGTCACCACCGGTATGGCGCTGTACGCGATTCGAACGCGCCGCATCGAGCAACATCGCGAATGGATGCTGCGTAGCTACATAGTGACCTTTGCGTTCGTGACCTACAGGCTCTTATCTGACTGGCTGCGCCGCTGGATCCACGTGCCAGAGGATCCGCTGGCTGATGACGTCGATACACTCATGGCATGGGCTTGCTGGGCAATGCCGCTGTTGCTCGCGGAGCCGCTGATTCAGCTGCGCTCGATGCGACGGCATGCGCGCGCGACCACCGCTTAAGCGGGGCACTAACTGCAACGTCGGGCGAAACAATCTTATCCATAGTCCGCACTCTCTTTTCTCAGGCCAATATTATTTGAGATTCGACGTTTCCGCCGTTGTAGGGAAGCGACTGCGGACTCGATGCTTTGCGTTTCTGCGCGAATACGCAGCCAATCGGTCTATTCGTCAGTTGCCGGAGGGTTCATGATCGTTACAGGAACAACGGCTGAGCAAGGAACGCCTGTGGGAATCGTCTACGCGGATATCACGCTGACCAATCCGTATCTCAAGAAGAGTGTCGCCGTCCGCGCTATGGTGGATACAGGCGCGACGCACATGATCGTCACGGCCGACATAGCCCGGGAGTTGGGCTTTGATCTCGAAGAGACTTCCACTTACTGCCTCACCGTTGCGGATACCCGACGAGTGCGTGTCCCTCGAATCCAACCCCTCGAGATCAGGTTCCACGACCGTACGTATCTGACCGAGGCCGCTGTACTGGGAGACGAATGCCTGATGGGGGTCCTTCCGCTCGAGGCCATGGATCTCGTCGTGGATCCGAAGCTGCAGCTTGTGACTCCTAATCCGGCGCATCCGGACGGGCCCGTGTTTCGCGCCTGATACCGCCCACAAAGAAGATGATGAGCCATCGTTGGCTACCCCAGTGTCGCTCAGCAACACACCCAACGAGAAACAAGCTGACCAGGTTGAACAGACTTCCGGTCACTCCTCCGTCCTGCACGAACAGCGGAGTTATGAGACGCCACCATTCGCCCGCCAAAAAGCGCGAATAGTCTCGGCATACAGGCCGAGGCAATAGAGACAGGCCACAAACGAAGTCATGGGCGAAGTGTAGCGATGACGCGAACGCTAGAGGTTTACCTTCTTGCACAAGCCTTTTGGAATCCAATCACTGATCATGGTGATTGCCGGCTTGGATGATTGGTGAAGGATCAGCACCACGGCGCGGCGCTGTTGGTTCCCTGTCGCGGTGAGATGCATCTTCAAACTCTCGGGAACGATTACTGCAGGGCCACGGGCGCGGCCCACTTGTACGCGACCATCGGACGTTTCCAGGCAAGTTTCGCCCGCCACCGTGTACCAAGCCTCGGGACCGGAATGAATATGCGCATCCGCAACCATGCCGGGCGTGAAGACCGCCTCCATGTATTGTGCCGAGTATTTCTCGCCCGCGACGATGGGGAGCGGGCCAATTTCGGCGATGCGCTCTCCGTGAGCGGACCTCCACTTGCCATCTTGGATGGTCATCAACCATACCTTGCCGAGGGACTCGAGAATCGTGCCGCCGGGCTCTCTGTCGGCTTCTGCCGCGGCGCGTGTGGAGTAGGCATCTAGATGCCAGAACACAGGTGATTTCACCAGTTGCCCTACCGGATCGTCGGCCATGATCCAGCATCCCACTTCTTGGGTCCGCTGGCTCACCGGTTTGCACTTGCCGCCCGCAGCGATAACGTCCTGCGCCGGCGACTGCATGCAGGAGAGTGCCAGCAGCAAAGAAGTGAATGCGAGCAATGGGTACCCTCGTCGAAGCATCGTTATTCCCCCACGAGTCCGAATAGGTCAATTTCCCGATCAAGCAGCACGAATGCTCTTCTGCCATCCGAGCAGAATCACGCTCAGTCCAGCTATCAGAACGATTGGCAGAATACCAATCAGCACCTGCGAGGAGCTCTTACCGCCTGCGATGAGCCACGCAGCAAATAATGGCCCGATCAGTGATCCGGCTCTACCGACCGCAATCGCAGCGCCCAGCGCGGTCCCGCGTATCGTACTGGGGTAAGCGGCGCTCGCGACGGCAAATAGGATGACTTGCTGAGCAAGGACAGCGCCGCCAAGTAGTGGCGTCAGCGCGATCAACGCAGGTGGAAATCCGCCCATGCACGCCATGGCGATCAGGACCGCAGGTAAGACAATGGCGCTGACAGCAATCGCGGCGCGTCTGCGCCTCGAGTCGAGGAGTGTGCCCACGTACAGCGCGACCATCGACCCACCGACGTTAAAAGCCGCCTGCGCGAGGCCCGCTGAGCTCTTGCTCAGTCCTTTGCCCATCAGGAGCAACGGCAACCAGTTGAGTAACAGGTGCAGAGTCAGGACGATCATCAGAAAGCCGAGCCAGACCAGCAACGTGGTCCGTGCGTGTCCGGCACCGAACATCGCGTGGAGCGGGTGTTGAGGAGTCTGCGTTTTCGCGACCGAACCCAGAGGCGGCTCTGACACCGGCGCAAGAAAGACAGCCAGGAGGGGCGCAACCACCAACGGAGCAATGCCGCCACAAAGGAAAATGACGCGCCATGCCTCCAGCGGAATACCGCTCGCGATCAAACCAGCAACCGCGGCACCGAGGGGCATACCAACATAAGTAGCTGCGATGCTACCGTTGCGCGAGCGTGCTGCCGCGATATCCGCCGTCAGCGCGATGAGATTCGGCATTGCGCCGCCCAGTCCCAACCCGGTTACGAATCGCATGGCACACAGCGCCTGCATGTTTCCGGCGAGTGTTGTGAGAAGCGAAGCTAGTCCGAAAGCTGCAAGTGAACCGACAAGCACAGGCCTGCGGCCGATACGATCTGCCAGTCGGCCGCCGGCGACGGCCCCGAGCAGGAGCCCCGCGCCGCTCGCGGCAAAGAGCAAGCCCAACCAGAACGGCGACGGTCCGAATTCGGCGCGCACACCCGCTGCTGCAACACCTGCTGCCTGCACATCGAAGCCTTCACACATCGCCGCCAAAAAGCAGAGTGATACGGTGACCCGTGCGGGGCGAATGCTTTGCGCGACTACGTAGCTATCCGACACTGGGTGCACTGGCCCGCGAAGACGCGGTGTATATTTTGTAGATCGAAGCGATCCATGCATCATCGCGCAGCGGATTGGGAGGCATGGCAAGGTCTGGTGCCCGGACCAGTAAATCGCGCTGAAAAATCTCAACGATATGCTCGGTCGACAGCTCACCGCGCCTGGTGGACCGGGAGTCCACAAAGACGGCTTCGGCTTTCCACAGCACCGACAGCCGCACGCGGTCACGGTCATATCGCCCGCGCACGTCGCCGTTCTCAGTGATGGACCAGACTGCGTCCCTGTACCCAATCCGGGCGGCGGCGCTGATGCGAGGCGTTGGATCATCAGGTCTGCCGATGCGGCCGATTCGGTGATACATGCGATCGTTGTCCGCAACGATGGCGACGTTAGAAAACGGCGGATGCTCCGTCATCATTCGGCGCTGCAGTTGTTTTCACGCCGCCGGGATCGGTTTGATTTCGATTACACTGACCATGGCGGACATGGGCGTTACCGCGGTCAGCTCAAAGCCCGACTGTGGCGACCGCAGTGCTGCGGCTTTGCTCGCGGGTCTGGCGCCTAGGCCTTGTCGTAGACCGATACGTCGTCGTACTTCCCACCTGTTGCATGGTTGCCTTTCTGCGCGAAAGTCAGCGTCTTGCCGTCTTTCGACACAGTGCGGACTGCGGCACCGACGGCTGCGCCTGCTTTCGTTTGGATGCTGTGCACGGTCAACGCGTCCACCCGCGTGACGGACACCTTATCAAAGTCCGGGTTACCGGTGACTGGATAGGGTTTGCCGTCTTCCTTGAAGGTCAGTGTCGTTGTGGTTTCCTTACCGTCCGCCGCGGTCGTCTTGACCGTTAGTGTCATACCGTTTGCGGATTCGGCGTAAGTGCGGGTCTGGCTCTTCGGCGCCGGACCGGGAGAGAACGTCGACTTCGCGAGATTCAATTTCCAAGTCCCGACTACAGGGTCAGCCGCAAGCGCCGTGCTCGTTGCGATTGTAAGGATCGCTCCGACCAACAGAGTTTTGAATAGAATTTGCATTTATCCCCCGAGGAACATGGAGTTGTACGGCGCCTCCCGGTGAGGTCGCGCTTCTTATTTGCGCCGCGAGCAGCGCAAATCGAAGCATGCGCGTCTCATTCGGGGAACGCAATCCGACGGTACCCGGGAGGGTGCCTGATCCGCCGCGCTCCATGGTTGCCTACGATGCGCTGCGCTGCACCAAAGCTTCGTGGCCGGTTGGTTCCCAAGGGGCGGGACGAGGATCCGGGTGATCCACAGTCCTGGGTTCGCTACCACGATCGTTATTAGCGCTACAGAGTGTCAATGAACTCCTGCAAGCAGTGGTTATAGGCTGCTGCCTCGTCCCAGAAACACGCGTGCCCGGCGTTCGCGATCATTTGGACTCTGGCGTGAGTGATGCAGGCCATCTGTTGCTCAATGACGGTTGGTTTGACGATTGCATCATGGACGCCATGTGTAATCAGCACAGGCTTTCGAAGCTTGGGCAGGAGGTCGTCATTGTCAAAGGAGCGGGAGAATAGGGCCCGCCGTACATATGGCGGAACCCAGGCGCTATACCCCAACATCAAATAGTGGTCTGCAGCGCTGACTTCATGAGCAAAGAACATCCGCACCAACGAGTCGAGAGCATGTACGCTCTCTTGTGCGTCCGTAGAAAAGAAGGCCGGTATCTGGCTTAGAAACTCATCGGTCAGGACCGACGTCGCCGCGTCGCTGCCCAGCTTGGTGACGCCGCCGACGAAGTTGACGCCGCGGATGGCGCGCTCACCGTAGTGTCGAATGTAGTCGAGAATTACGAGGGGGCCATAGGACCATCCGCAGAGGATCGGATGATCGAGCTCGAGTACCTCTATAATCGCGTGGACATCATCCGCCCACAGTTTCGAATCTGTGTAGCCATCGATCGGCTTGTCTGAAAGCCCGTGGCCGCGCAAATCCAGCGCGAGGATTCGGCAGGTGTTGGCCAAATCGGAGGTCATCTGTCGGGTCCAGGCGAGCCAACACTGCGAAAAGCCATGAATGAATACGATTGGCGGTCCACTTGGGTTGCCTGTCTCGACGAGGTGAAGTCGAATGCCACCACCGCCTGTGACGATGTGATTCTTCATGACTTGCTCCCGCTTTGCGCGACGCTGCAAGCCGGAGTGGGCCGCGGCGGCGCTGCCAACATTCAAAACAGTACTCCGTTGACCACCGTTTTGCAGTGGCTGGCCATCCGGCGGCAGTCGAAGCCGTCAAGCCCGTGCTCGCGTCCGCTGCCCGTCTATTGGACAGGGATCGATATTGCGACCTGCGAATGTCGGCAGAAGTTGCCGGCCGGCTGCCTTGCTGTCGCGATGCACACGGCGTATCCGACTGCTGTTCGATCACCTTGCCTCCGACCTGACTGCTTACGTGAAGAGCGGTCGTGTCGTTCAGGATTCGGGCACAACTGCAACCCGGAGTGACTGAGCAGCCCATGATGCGGCTAACCTCCGCCGGCTTTCACCACCTTTGCAATCGTGTCCCAAGTGCGAGTAGTCAGATCTTTTCCAAACGTCTTCTCAATCAAGCTCATGAAGACAGGCCCCTTTGGGCTCGGGACGTACGCGCTGAAAATCTCGGTTCCCTTGACGCACAGAATACGAGCGCCATCCAGCTCGATCGGCAGTTTGATCCGTGTCTTGGGCTTTGCGTGCAGCAGCGTGACGATACGCTTGAAGTTCGGCGCAAGCCTGAACGCTTTGTAGGGGTCCGAGGCCACGAGCGAGGCAAGCTCATCGATGGGCCGCAGGGTAGTGGCAAACACCCGGCCGAGGTCCTTTTCCATCGCCGCCTCGAGCTGCCGTTCGAGCGCTGGCTGTGACTTGGAACGTGCCTTGAAAACGACATTCCCGCTTCCGAGGACAGTTTTCACATTGGTGCAACCCTCCGCTTCGAAGCACTTCCTGAGTTCCGACATTTTCGCGTTCAGCGGACTGACACCGCGGAGAAAGGCTGCATAGGTCGGCATCTGCGGATGCTACCACGGTGTAGGCCATGTCTTTTGCGGTGGACCAGTAGCCCCATTGCAAAAGCTGGGGCACACTTCGCGGATCGAGCTCGTGTATCAATGCGGAGGTCGCAAGCCATGGCGCAGACATATTCCGGGGGTTGTCAGTGCGGCAAAGTGCGCTACGAAGTCCAAATGGACATCGGGGAGGTCATTGCGTGCAACTGCTCGCGGTGTGGACGGCTGGGGTCATTGCTGGCGTTTGCGCCGGCAACTCAATTCAAGCTGCTGTCCGCTGACAGCGACCTGACGAAGTTCGAATTCAACCGACACACGATTCAGCACCAGTTCTGCTCGACGTGCGGCATCCAGTCATTCGCACTCGGGACGAACCCGAAGACCGGCGCGAAACTGGCCGCCATCAATGTCCGCTGCGTGGATGGCGTGGAGATAGACACACTCAAAGTAA
Source organism: Gammaproteobacteria bacterium (assembly GCA_028293745.1). Lineage (GTDB taxonomy): Bacteria > Pseudomonadota > Gammaproteobacteria > Steroidobacterales > Steroidobacteraceae > 13-2-20CM-66-19. The sequence continues at coordinate 24,180 of JAQGOF010000108.1, forward strand.
AAAAGGTCGACGGCAGAAGCCTCTAGCCTCGCCGCGACCGCAGGGTGCCAATCCGCGCCGGGGCAATGGATGGCGGCAGGCGCCATCCAGCCAGGGTCCACCGCTCATGGAGATGGGCGGCCGCCCGCCTTGCGCCCTTGCGCAACGGGTCGGCCTGTCCCCAGCGTTACGCCAACGCCGTCTTGAACAACACCAACATCCGCCCCCAGGCCTTCTCCGCCTGCTCCTGGTTATAAACCTGAGAATCCGGCGGACACCAGCCGTGCATCGTCCCCTTGTAGACTTCGATCTGCGCAGGCAACTTCGCCTTCGCGAAGGAATCACGCAACACATTCTTCGCATCGGGCTGCTTCTGATCGTCGTTCTCCGCAATCGCGATCAGATAACTGGCTTTCATCTTCGGGATCAACAGGTGCGGACTGTCAGGCTTGTCCGTCACCAGGCCACCGCCATGGAAGGTGGCGCCTGCGCCAACGCGACCAGGTAATGCAGCAGCGGTCTCGAATACGAGCGGGCCACCCATGCAATAACCGGTCGTACCGATTTTGCGTTTCTTGTCTACAGCCGCCTGGCTGTCCAAATACGGAATGAACGCCTTCGCATCCGTCTTCGCCGTCGTTGGGGTCAAAGAGTCATGCAGACTCATCAGCATCTGCCGCGTGGCCGGGTCGTTGAAATCCGCATGGTCCGGGGCCGTTGGAGCTTTCTTCGTGCGGTAGAACGGATTTACCACGAGGACCGCGTAGCCGGATTCCGCCAAACGCTTCCCCATCTGCTTGAACGTTGGACGAAGGCCGAAGAGGTCCGGCCAGATGAGCACGCCGGGATGCTTGCCGGTGGCAGGGTGCACGAAGTAGGCGTCCGCCGTACCGTCGGGTGTTTTGATCTCTACTTCCGATTCCTTCGTCTCAGCAGCGTTTGCAACCGGCGGCAGGGCGGAGGCCACGCCCACGCCAAGCGTCAAAGCGCCAAATTGTCGCCGGGAGAGACCACCCGTCCGCAGTTTGTATTCGATTATGTCGTTAATTGAATCGTTATCGCACATCGATTCTCTCCCACTACTGATGAAGGTTTGAGCGCCAGCACTGGCCGCTCGCTTCCCCGATGTTGCCGTGATACGTGTGTCACTCGCAACCCACGACGCGAAGCCCGGAGGCGCGTTCCTAAAGAAGTCTCTTGGGAACGCTCCGTGGTGAAACCATGCGGTCCACCTGGATCTCGCAGTCCTTCGCATGGCAATTGGAGCAGCGCAATCGCGCCGTGACTACGATCAACGGCACCTCCCAACCGAGAAGCTTGGCTAGCGAGTGGGGCTCGGTTCGCCGCGAGTGTTTGCAAGTTCGACAGCTGATCACCAACGCATAGCCCGTGCGCCAATCGGCGAGCTTGGAGGTTTTCGGTGGGCGGTGCATTTGGCGGACCTTGCCAGCGAACTTGGTAACCGTCCAACCAGTGAGAAAGGATAGGCGATACTGTATGGTAGAGCCATGCGCAACGTGGCGAAGATTCTCAAACTGCGCACCCACCGCCAAGGGTTGCAGGAGATCACGGAAGAAGTGCGCGCATGGGTGGGCCTTCAAAAAGTGACCACTGGTCTTCTGACGCTCTTTTGCCGACACACTTCCGCATCGCTTCTGATCCAGGAGAATGCAGCTCGCGAAGTCCGCTCGGACCTGGAGACTTTTTTCGCGACCATTGCGCCGGAAGACCCGAGCCGGTACGAGCATGACGACGAGGGTCCTGACGACATGCCCGCTCATCTGCGCACAGCACTGACGGGCGTGCACCTGTCTATACCCGTCATCGATGGTCAACTTGCCTTGGGCACCTGGCAGGGCATCTATCTCTTCGAGCACCGCAAGCGGCCGCACGATAGGGAAGTTGCCTTACACCTGTTGGGCGTTTGATGAAAGAGATGGCAGTTATTTTCTATCTGTAGCTTTGGCGCAGGCGTAGAGTGAACCGATCTTCTGTTGTTCGGAGTTCACATGCTCAGATATTTCGCCACTGCCCTCGTCGCGGTCTTGCTGTCAACCCCGGGGGTGGCAGCCATCACGCCGTTTCCGGCCAGCTTTCACACCCAAATGGTTCCGACGAACGGCACGAACCTCTATGTCCGGGTCGGTGGCAAGGGCCCGGCCGTGGTGCTGCTGCATGGCTTCGGCGATACGGGTGACATGTGGGCACCGCTGGCAATAGCGCTTGTGAAGGACCATACCGTGATCGTTCCCGACCTGCGGGGCATGGGTATGTCCGACCACCCGGATACCGGCTACACCAAGAAAAACCAGGCAGTGGACATTGCCGGCGTCATGGATGCCCTCAATGTCCCGAAAGCAGACCTGGTCACACATGACATTGGAAATATGGTCGGCTACGCGCTGGCTGCTCAATATCCGGCCCGGGTAACGCGCTGGGTGATCATTGATGCGCCGCTACCCGGGATAGGTCATTGGGACGACATTATTCGCAGCCCGATGCTGTGGCACTTCAACTTCCGGGGCCCGGACGAGGAGCGGCTGGTGCAGGGACGCGAGCGCATCTACCTCGATCGCTTCTACAACGAGCTGTCAGCAGACCCCAAGGGGATCGACGAAGACACGCGGCAGCACTACGCCGCTCTGTACGCGCGGCCGCATGCGATTCACGATGCCTTCGAGCAGTTTGGAGCGTTCACCCAGGATGCCGTTGACAACAAGGCGTTGCTCGCCAAGGGCGGCAAGCTCACGATGCCGGTGTTTGCCGTTGGTGCCGAGAAGTCTTTCGGCAAGGGCATGGCGGATGAGCTGCGTTTCACCGCCAGCAACGTCACAGGCGGCATCGTGCCCAACTCCGGGCACTGGATCATGGAGGAAAATCCACAGGCCACCATCAAGTTGGTCACGGATTTCCTCGCCCAGTAGGGCCTGATCCTGATACTCCAGCCTGAGGCGCGGTCACTGCCCCTGACCGCGCCCGCCTTTGCTTGCTCAGAGTTTCGAGCCTCCATCCACCCGCAGCGTGTCGCCCGTGACCCAGCGGGCCGCGTCCGATGCCAGGAAGCTGATGACACCGGCTATGTCATCCGCTTGTGCCAGTCGCTTGAGAGCCTGCATCGACAGCGTGTAGTCTCGACCCTGATCCGTCTTGGTGAAAGTCGACATGTCAGTTTCGACCACCCCTGGTGCAACTGCATTGACTCGGATGCCACGCGGACCCAGCTCCGAAGCGAAGTGCTTGACGAGCGTATCGACTGCACCCTTCGTCGCCGCATAGGCTGACAGCGTGCCTACCGAGGCGTGCGCAGCCAGCGACGACAGGAGCACTACGCTGCTGCCTTGGCCGAGAATCGGCAGCAGTTGCTGCACGAGGAAGAATGGCGCCCGGACATTGACCGCATACAGGCTGTCGAAATCTTCAACCTTCGCATCCTCGATGGTGGCGGACTTGGAAATGCCCGCATTGGCCACAAGGATGTCCAGTCGATCACCGACGATGCTGCGAACGTGTTTTGCCAGTTTGTGCGGGCCGTCCGGTTCCGCGAGATCGGTTGCAATCGCCTCTGCGCGTCCGCGAGCCCTGCGGATGTCGGCTACGACCGATTCAGCCTCCTGTGCGCCTCGGCTGTAGTGAATCAGGACCTGGGCTCCGGCCTTGGCCAGGGCCAGCGCAGTGGCGCGGCCGATTCCCCGGGAAGCGCCTGTCACCAAAGCGGTTTTTCCAGAAAGTGTGTTCATGATCTTCTCCTCCGTAGACTGCCGTGTAGGCATACGATAGATTCGCTTTGCGGCCTGTAAAAAGACTTTGTAAGTTCAATGCCATACCCCACAGGCATGCCTGGGTGGAACTGAGACATCTCCGGTACTTCGTCGCCGTGGCTGAGGAGGGCAGTCTCACGGTCGCGGCGGAGCGGCGGCTGCATACGGCGCAGCCCTCGCTCAGCCGGCAGATTCGCGATCTGGAATACGAAGTCGGGGTGCAGCTCATGACGCGGAACGTCCGAGGAATTGAGCTGACCGCTGCGGGTCGCGCCTTTCTCGACCACGCACGCTTGGCGCTTGCACAGGTGGACGCTGCCCGCGATGCTGCTCGCCGTGCGGCGCGTCCTGCGAAAACGACCTTCGCTCTCGGATTCCTGACAGGACAGGAAATGGATTGGCTGCCGGAAGCAATGCGCATCCTTCGGGATGAGCTACCCAACATCGAAGTGACCGTATCCAGCCAGTATTCCCCGGCCCTTGCCGAAGCTCTAGTACGGGGCAGCCTGGATTTGGCGTTTCTTCGGGCGGAAGCTCAGATGCCTGAGCTACGGTACAGGACCGTAACTACTGAGCCGCTCGTCGTGGTGCTACCCAGCGATCACCGCCTCGCGTCGAATGAGACGGTCGATCCAAAGGAGTTGGCGGATGAGGCATTCATCGGAATGTCCAACACGGCCCCCACCCTGCGAGTCGTGATCAGCGACTACCTGAAGCGATCCGGCCTCAACGTCAACCCTGCGCACGAAGTTGACAACCTGTCGATGGCGATCTCGCTAATCGCTTCGACGCGCGGAGTCGCGTTGATGCCTTTGTACGTGCAGAACTTCCTGCCGTGGTCCGTGACCAGCCGCCCCATCAAGGGCGATACGCCGACGATCGACCTGGTAGTGGGCTATCACCGTGCCAATGCCTCTCCACTGCTCAAGCTGTTCCTCTCCCGACTGGATGAGCTGATCGCCCGAGTGCGCGGCAAGGGTCAGTAACGTCGAGCCGGTGTTAGCTCGATCAGCCTCGTCATGAGATCAGCCGCGTCATGGGACACGCTTGCGCGCCGTCACCTGGATTTCGATCTGCATGCGCGGATCGGACAGCCCGGCGGAAATCATCGTCGCCGCAGGGCGCACTGCGCCAAGGTACTTGCGCAGGACGGGCCAGCAGTCCGGGAAACGGGCGGCGTCCGGCACGATGTACATGACGCGCACGACGTCCGCAAAGTCCGCGCCAGCCTGCTTCAACGCTGATTGAATGTTCTTCAGGCACTGGTCGGTCTGCTCCAGCAGGTTGTCTGAAATGGTCATGGTGCCGTAGTTGAATCCGGTCGTGCCCGACACGAATATCCATTCGCCGTCGACCACAGCGCGTGAATAGCCGATGTCATGTTCGAACTGCGAGCCGGAGCTGATCAATTGCCGGGTCATCGAAACTCTCCTGCCATTTTGCCTGATCAGATGTTCGTTGCTGCTCGAGTATAATTCACGCGCTGCTCGCAGGCAGCCGCTGCGCAACCAGCGTGGACACGACCACGCAGGTGTTGGTAGATGCGTAGGGCATCAACCCGTTTATCAGCGTTTCCAGGTCCGCCACGCTCGGAACTTGCGCCTTCGCGATGAAGCAATCATCACCCGTCACACGATCGCACGTAATGATCTCGGGAATGGACGCCAATATTCCCGCGACACGATTCAACTCGCCGGGCATTGGCCGTATGCGCAGGATCGCGCCAAGCGGTAATCCGATAGCACCAGGATTCACGCGCACCGTGTAGCCTTCGATGACCCCCGCAGCCTCGAGGCGCCTGACACGCTCGGTCGTACTGGGGGCCGAAAGACCCACTTTCTGCGCAAGCTCTCTCATCGGCGTTCGTGCATCCTCGGCGAGTGCCGCGAGAATGGCCGTATCGAGCGCATCCAGCGTCCCATCGATGTATCGAACCCTTTTCATGGCGATTCGCCGCCCAGGTTGCTTGGAAGGTGAAACGAGAAATCAGCCTTCATATTAGAGGCATTTCGCTGCGAATGGTGACAATTGTGCATGGTTACCTACCGGGTCCGGCTGGAAAATGCGTGGCATGGACAGATGCCAATCGACAATCAGCCGCACGGGTGCGGCCCCCGCGGCTGCACCCGCCATCGCAGTCACATGCCCAGGAGCCGCCGTCAATGGTACGGCTGCAGCACCCGCCGCCGGCGGCATCGCCGCACCAACGGCCGTAAGTGCCAAGGTTCCTCCGCAAACCTGGTTCCTCATCAGCGCGATCTTCCACTACCTCGGTCCGTCATTCGCCGTACTTCTATTCCCGGCTGTCGGCGTGTTCGGCGTTGCGTGGTTCCGGATTGCGTCTGCGGCTGCTGTTTTCGCACCTATCACGCGCCCCTGGCGCTTGTTTGCACGGATGGACAAACACGAGCGCCACTTGCTCGTTGGTATGGGAACATGCCTGGCGCTGATGAACTGCTGTTTCTATCTCGCGCTCGCACGTCTTCCGATCAGCCTCGTCGCTGCGATCGAGTTCATAGGCTCAATCGGTCTTGCGCTCTACGGTATGCGAAGCCCGCGCAACCGGGCGGCACTCGGTATAGCCATCGCTGGCGTATTCATCCTGATACACGTGAGGTGGTCGACAGACTTGGCCGGCCTGGGGTTTGCATTTGCAAACGGAGCTCTGTTCGTGCTGTATGTCGTGCTCGGACACCGGATGGCGCGCGCTGGAGCTGGCGCCGGAATCGAAAGACTTGGAGCGGCAATGGCGATTGCCTTCGTCGCAGTACTTCCTGTTGGAATCGTACAGGCGGCGCGAGCATTCGCACATCCCGTCCTCGTCCTTGCCGGCATCGGTGTTGGAATCTGCTCCTCCGTCATTCCATACGTCTGCGATCAGCTCGCCATGGCGCGCCTGCCGCGCGCGAGCTTTGCACTGATGCTCATGCTGCTGCCGGCGAGTGCCACCATCATAGGTGCACTCGTGCTTGGACAGATTCCTTCGCCACGCGAAATAACCGGAATTGCCCTGGTGATGGCCGCCATGGCATTGCATCGTCCCGCGGAAGCCATCTGAACCGCGATTGCGGCAGCAAGCGCAGGAACCACGGGACTACGCAGCAGTCGCGAATGGAATACACCAATCTCGGCCGATCCGGCCTCAAGGTTTCTCGTATCGCTCTTGGGTGTATGAGCTACGGTGTTGAGCAGCGTGCGTGGCGCTTGAGCGAGGCTGACAGCTGGCCATTCATCCGTCACGCGCTCGATCTCGGCATCAACTTCTTTGATACGGCCGATATGTACGGAGGAGGGGAGAGCGAACAGGTTCTGGGACGTGCACTCGCGGAATTCTCTCAGCGCGATGACATCGTCATTGCAACGAAGATCTTCTATCCCACGCGCCCCGGTCCGAACGGGCGCGGGTTGTCACGCAAGGCAATCTTTGCAGGAATCGATGGAAGTCTGCGCAGGTTGCGCACGGACTACGTGGATCTGTACCAGATTCATCGCTGGGACGATCACACACCCATCGAAGAGACTCTTGAAGCGCTGCACGACATCGTCAAGGCAGGCAAGGCCCGCTACATCGGCGCCTCATCAATGTTCGCGTGGCAATTCTGTAAGGCGCTGTATCTGGCCGATCAACACGGTTGGACGCGCTTCATATCGATGCAGCCCCACTACAATCTGATCAACCGCGAAGAAGAGCGAGAAATGTTGCCGCTCTGCCAGGCAGAGCGGATAGGTATTCTGCCTTGGTCGCCGTTGGCTCGCGGTCGTCTCGCGCGGCAGTGGATGGCGGCATCAACGACGGATCGTGTTCGGCATGACAAAACGGCGGCGCGCCTGTACACCGCAACCGAAGAAGCTGACGAGAGAGTCGTCAACGCGTTGACTGAGGTTGCCGAGGCTAAAAATCTGCCACGCGCACAAGTGGCATTGGCGTGGTTGATGCGACAACCCGGTGTTACCGCCCCGATAGTCGGCGCCACAAAGCTAAGCCACCTCGATGACGCTGTGGCTGCGATGAGCCTCAAGTTGGAGCCGCAGGAGGTAGAGCTCCTCCAGCGGTACTATGTACCGCATGCGATGAGCTTTGCGGAATAGCGCTGGGCCCACGAACCGCAGCGGGTAAGCCCGCGATGGCGGCGCCGATCGCGACGGCGCGCGACCGGCACGGGCAAGGCCGCGACCCAGGGCAACGCGCCCCCCAACTCCCAGCGGCAGCCAGCGCACGATGCCCTATACTGCAACCGGCGGCACCACGCGAACCGCGACCGGCAACGCGCCCCCCCAAGCTCTTCGGCTTCCGGCCCGCTGCAGGCCCGCGGGACGTCCCGCCCGCATATAATTCCAAAACTTATCGCCGCAACGGAGGCACACCAATGATCGCGAGAATGTGGCGCGGCTGGGCGGCTAACACCGAAGCCGCCGATCTCTACGAGGAATTTTTGCGTTCGAGTTTTCTGCCGGCTGCGTACGCGATCCCCGGATTCAAGGGCGCATCTGTTCTTCGCCGCAATGTTGGAAACGGAATAGAGTTCACCACCATTACCCGGTTTGAATCAGTGCATGCCATCAAGCAGTTTGCCGGTGAAGACTACGAGGTTGCCCACGTGGCACCACGCGCACGTGAGTTGCTTGCCCGTTTCGAGCCACGTTGCGTGCATTTCGACCTGGTGATCGAAACCTCCCCGCCCGAGGCAGGCCAATGACCTTGGCCATGCGCCCACGCTCCGACGTTGACTTCATGCAGCGTGCGCTGGATTTGGCCGATGCTGCCGAAACAAACGGAGAGGTGCCGGTAGGTGCCGTGCTAGTCCGCGGCGACGAGATCATCGCGGAGGGCGCCAATCGTCCCATTGCGTCAAATGATCCAACTGCACATGCAGAAATCGAAGCCCTCCGCGCTGGCGGTCAAATCATCGGCAGCTATCGCCTAACCGACACGACTCTCTATGTGACCTTGGAGCCGTGCGCCATGTGCGCCGCAGCCATCGTGCACGCGCGCGTCCGGCGCCTCGTGTTCGGCGCGTGGGACCCACACGCTGGTGCAGCAGGAAGCATTGTGGACGTGTTCGCCTTGCCTGGGCTTAACCATCGAGTAGACGTGTTCGGTGGAGTGCTCGCGGAGGAATGCACGCGCCGCCTCAAGCGGTTTTTTGCGGAACGACGAGGCGCGGGGCAGGGGTAAGGCGGTAGTTGTATTAGCGCGGTCGGACTTATGCGCCCGGGGGCGCCGCACGCGTCGGAGGCAATGGTGGAGCCGGCAATGGCGTCGGCGCGGTCGGCGGTGCTGCTGCGATCCCATCTCCCGGCTGCCACTCCAGTAGCGTCAGAAAACGCTGCACACGGTCTACAAACTGCACCGGCTCCCAGCCGCGCGCATACCCACGCTTCACCAGCGAATACCACCGCTCGTTGCCGAGCAGGGGCAATTGGTCCTTGACGTCCGGCCACGAGTCCGGGTTCTTGCCTCGGGTCTGCGCCAGGATCCGCGCATCCTCCAAATGCCCGAATCCCACGTTATAGGCGGCCACCGTAAGCCACGTGCGATCCGGCTCAGGGATACGGTCCGGAATCTTCTCGCGAACCGAAGCGAAGTAGCGCGCTCCAGCGGAGATGCTCTGCGCCGCGTTGCTGCGATCCGCGATCCCCATAGCCCCGGCGGTATCCGACGTAAGCATCATCAGACCGAGCGCACCATCTCCGGATTCGGCCAGCGGATTCCACTTCGACTCCTGGTAGCCGATCGCTGCGAGCAGACGCCAGTCCACACCCGTCTGCGCCGAGGCGGCCTCGAACAGCTGCTGATACCGAGGTAATCGCTCTGACAAGTGAGCCTGGAATTCCCGCGACTCCGCGTACTGGAATGGCCGCACGTCCCCGGTTTCCTCAAGCTCGAGCTTCCCTAAGCGCCCGGAGTCCGAGGCTTTACGGATGAACCGATTTGTGGCCACCAGCAGATCATGCGCGCCGTGGCGCACGATCCACTGAACGGGCCGCTCCTCAGGCAGCGTGAACCCGAGAAGGACATTCGGATACAGGTGCTGAGCGAAAGAAAATTCTCGATCGTCGATCAGCGCGTAGTCGGCCTCACCGGAGTCGACGTCGGCCAAGGGGTCGGCGTTGTTCGGAGCCGTGCCCACCCACTGCAGTGTCGGAGCGACCGTCTTCTTCAGCTTCTCGAGCGTCTGCTCCTGCGGACTACCGGCGCGAACGGCGAGCTTCGCCGATTCGAACTGCAGCGTGCCGCGGGGCCGAACCTTGTCCCGCCGATAGACGACAAGCTGCGCAACCTGCCCGTACGGATCAGAAGCCTCTCCCACCCGCCGCCACTCCCGAGTAGCGGTCACCTGGGCGGCCGCGATGTCAGCACGCCCCGCAGCCAGCTCCGCCTGCATCGCCCGTTCGGTCGCTACGGGATACATCACCAGTCGTACGCCCAGCTCCGCCGCAAATCGCTTGGCGAGCTTGGACTCCAGCCCCTCGGTGCCCTGCGCGCCGAAATAGAAGCAAGTGGGAATGTTCAGGGTAACGACCCGGATCTCGTTGCGCGCCCGAATGCCGTCGAGCGCGGAGGGCTGAGGCGTGCAGCCGGCCAGCAATGCGGTCACGACGAGAGTACCTGCGGCTGCCCCCCTTGCTCTCAATGCGAACCTCACCACCTCGTCCAGTACGTTCGGCTAGAATACCACCCCCGAAAAATGGGCCCCCTTACCGGGCCCACGAAACGGGAATGGAGAGGTACCGAAGTGGTCATAACGGCGCCGACTCGAAATCGGATGGTCGGGTAATTCCGGCACGTGGGTTCGAATCCCACCCTCTCCGATGACCAAAAAATACCAATGAAATCAACAAGTTACGTTCTATAGTCTACCGAGTTCTGCTGACCTCTGGACGTTTCTGGACGTCCATTGGGGTCTGGTGATTTTCCCAACATTTCGGCCCTTCCGCTGAAGTCTGCTTAGATCCGTCCCGATCTACTGTGATCCACCTGCAGCCAGCGCTCTTTGGAAGTATCTGGACTCGGGTGAGCGCAATAGTCTGGGAGCCGTGCACTAAATGCAGGGGACTCGCGCAAGGGTGGACGTCGCCGTCTCAGAGTTCGACCACCGACAGTGCAGCCACACGACATTTCGCGTGGCCAGCTGCCGCGTCACCGGCAGGCCGGTACCCGGTGTGATTGGGGTCTCGTGGCGCGCTCCAAAAAGAGGCCTTCCGCCGCCTCACGGACACGCGCATGTGTGAACCGCAATCGGGGCTGCGCGTCGTTAGCCGCTTCTCTTCTCGTCGTCCAAATTAACGGCGCTCTTATTCGGTATCGATGCCCTGAATGAGTGCCGCGATCTCAGCCTG
>JAQGOF010000181.1 GCA_028293745.1 Gammaproteobacteria bacterium
TGAGGAGGTTGCCGCTCCAGCTGACATGTCGTACCAATGGCGCTGCAGCTTTGTGGTCTTTGTACGCATCGTAAAACTGCCGCATGCGGAACAGGTTGCGGCGCTCGAATCCGCGAAGATCCGAATGGCATCTGGAAATTTAACGCGCCAGCTGGTCAACGACCCCCTCACCCCATATGGCCTTTTGGAGCTTCTGGCTGATGTATCGGCCCACTTCCCAGTAAAGAGCGACCAAGCTCGTGTTGACGGCTTGCAAGGCGCGTTGACGCGCGCCGCGGATTAGATCGACGACCTCGCGAAATTCGGACTCACGCTCAGGGAAATATGGCGCTTTCGCCGCCGCTCGGTTGACTAGGTCACGTTTCTTGATCTTCATGAACCAACAGCGAAGTCGCATTTTGAGCGTCGATGTCCACATTGTAGACCCAACCACTCTACGTGGAAATCCACGAACCCGGGTGCTCGTAGAGAAATGTAGTTTCCTATATCGGTACGAAATGCTCGGAACCGCGCGTCTGAACCACGGTGAGACACAAGTGGGAGACCGACGTATGCAGCACGGAGTGCATCCACCGCGGTTGTTGGGGCCATCGCGGCTCACGTCTCAGAATGGCCGGATCAGCGACTGTGACCCATCCCGCCTTCCGGCTCATCTCGAGCCTTCTGAGTCATTCGCGTTGCTCCTACGCGGTGCCAAAGCGGACGTCCGCACGTCAACGATCAGGGGACTCTTTGGCGACGCAGGTATCCACTTGTGAAGGACATCTGACGCCTCGATAAGCCGACGGCGATAGAAAGCGTCGAAGAGCGCAGTTCGCTGCGCAGTCCGGTCGAAGGATCGTGAATTGTCGCAGATTCGAGCCAACTATCATGCGGACAGCGCCGATCCGCAAAGTCGAAGTACCAATCGGAGGTAGCCAGCAAATAGGCCGAGGGCGGGAACGATCCGCGCTATATGGCTAACGGTGACGGTACAGTGACGGACAATCTGACAGGGCTGATGTGGGAGATGCAAACCACCATCTGTGGTGGTGAAGTAACCTGTTATACAAACATGTACAGTTGGACATCGACCTCGACGGGTAGCCTCGCTGACGGGACACTTTGGACGGTTTTTGTTCCCGGACTCAATGGCGGGGATTACTACAGCCCCTCGCAAGGGATGGATGTCAGCGCAGGTCCGGTAAGCTGCTTTGCCAATCACTGTGACTGGCGGATTCCGACCATTGCGGAACTAATATCGATTGTCGAGCGTAGCGCGCCGGGGTGTGGTACGGCAGCGGATTCGCCGTGCATCGATCCCGCCTTCGGGCCCATAGCGGGCCTGTATTGGTCGTCCAGTTCTTCGGTGGGCTCTCCGGTCGGTGCGTGGAGCCTCGTCTACGTTTTTGTAATCCCTGACGAATTCGTCGGGAAGCCCAATAGCCTCAGCGCGCGTGCGGTTCGTAGCGGCCGGTGAGCGAGGCTTGAGCGTCCTGGTACCGCGCACGAACGCATGACGTAGGGGGCACGGTAGAAGCGAACCATAAAGTTGGAGCTGTGTACACGGATGTCCATGCGGTCAAGTGCGTTGATGCAGGCCTTCGCCGGAGGACACGGTGACAGCACGGTTCGGAGCAGAGCGTTTATCGGCCATATATCGGCCAAGGTGGCTTCCATCTAGGCATATAGGCCACCGTATCGGCCATATATCGGCCATATATCGGCCAGTGCAGCTCGGAATGAGCTGCGAGCGAACTACATCTCGGGCATCAGGCGAGCCTCGCCGCTCCGGTCGCAACGGAGCAAGAATCGGAATGCGTTGCGCCATCCATCAGTCTACGTTGGGCGTACCTGTATACGGAGGCTTGCCGATGCTACGCGTTCCCCTCAGAAATCGAAGGTTGGGCGCGATCGCGCTGCTCATGCCCGTCGTCGTCATTGCGCCGGTCCACGGCTCAGATGAGGCCCCGCCGCAACTTTACGAGCTCACAACCGAAACCAGCATGCCCCACCTCGAGGAGAACCTCCGGTACGCGAACACTACGCGGCGGCAATGCCTGGCCATGTCCCAGCTCACGACTGCATTTCCAATCCTGCAGCACCCGGCGCTGGAGGGCTGTAAGCTGGAAAACGAGCGGCTGCTACCGCAGTCCCTGTCGTACCAACTCGTCTGCAGCGGCGGACACGGAACGACTGGGAGCGCGATCTGGCACTTGGGCGGGCACCGGATCCGCGGTACGCTCGATGTGAAGCTAGGTGGAAAAAACATGACATTCTTTCAGCGCATCACGGCCATTCCGCTTGGGAAATGTTCGTGAGTGAAGCGCAAGAATCGGAATGCGGACGACGTTCGAGATCCTGACAATGGCCACCCTCGAAGCTGTTGTGAAGGAAATATCATGAAATCCGCAATCCGTGAAAACGCTGAGATCAAGTACGCCGTCAGCGGCTGTTCGCTGGGTGCTATTGTGGTCGCGGCGAGTGAGAAGGGTGTATGCGCAATCCTGTTGGGTGATCAGCCGGCGCCGCTCGTGCAGAATCTGCAGGAGCGATTTCCGGCGAGTCGCCTGAGCGCCGCCGATGGAAAGTTGGATCGCCTGGTTGCGAAGGTGATCAAGTTTGTGGACGCGCCACGAGTTGGCCTCGATGTCCCACTCGACACGCGGGGCACAGAGTTTCAGCAACGGGTTTGGCTCGCTCTGCAGGATATCCCGGCCGGTTCGACGGCCAGCTACACCGACATTGCCGGCCGGATTGGTGCGCCGAAATCCGTGCGGGCCGTGGCACAGGCATGCGCCGCGAACGCAATCGCGGTGGCAATCCCGTGTCATCGGGTAGTGCGCAATGACGGAGCACTGTCAGGGTACCGCTGGGGTGTGGAGCGTAAGAGAGCGCTGCTTGCTCGCGAAGGGGCGACAGCGCGATGAATGCGCGAGTGAAGTACGATGAAGGTCACGCCGAGGCCGCTCGCCACGCGGCCCACCACCCCGATCGCGTCGCTGCGCTCGATTGGAGCAAGCTATCGAGTGAGCTCGACAATCAGGGCAGCGCCCTGGTCGAGCGCCTGTTGGAACCCGAAGAGTGCCGCTTCCTGGCGGCGCTCTATCCGCAGGACAGCCGTTTCCGCAGCCGCGTGGTAATGGGCCGGCACGGCTTCGGGCGCGGGGAATACAAGTATTTCTCCTATCCTCTTCCTGATCCGGTAAGCCACCTCCGGACCACCCTCTACCCGCGTCTGGCGCCGATCGCAAACCGTTGGAACGAGTCCCTCGGGATTGCCGTGCGTTATCCGACTCAACACGCCGAGTTTCTCGCCCGCTGTGCCCAGGCAGGCCAGACCCGGCCCACGCCATTGCTACTTCAGTACGAGGCGGGGGATTACAACTGCCTGCACCAGGATCTCTACGGCGAGCATGTCTTCCCCCTGCAGGTCGCGATTCTGCTCTCGCAACCGGAAAAGGATTTCACAGGCGGCGAATTCGTCATCACCGAACAACGCCCGCGGATGCAATCCCGACCTGAAGTAGTGCCTCTCCGCCAGGGCGACGCAGTGATATTCGCTGTCCATCATCGTCCGGTGAAAGGAACCCGCGGCATGTATCGAGTGAACCTACGCCACGGCGTAAGCCGCGTCCGCAGCGGTCACCGGCATACCTTGGGCATCATTTTTCACGACGCGAAGTAGCCGGTCGGGCGGCGGCCAAACCGCCCGGGCCAAGGGTTCGACATACGACCATGACCTCGGAGGTCATTGCCCGCAAGGCCAGGACCCCTTAGCCTGAAGCAATGGTGGACGAACACGAAAATAGCGAGATCTCGGTCCAACTGCTTCTACAAACCAAGACCGTGAGCCTGCGGGACATGGTCTGCCGCGGAAAATGCAGGCATAGAAGCCCTGAGGAGTGCTCGACCGCGACACATATGGTGTTTCCCTATCGCGGCGTCTACGTTCGTCATGTGGGTCGCAGCGACTCGGTGGCCGAAGCCAACCAGGTAGTGTTTTTCAACGAATCCGAGAGCTATCGGATCAGCCACCCTGTCGAGGGTGGTGATGCCTGTATTTCGCTCGCGTTGGGTGAGCCGTTGCTGCGCGAACTGACGCCGAGGGAACATCTACGTGCCGCGGGTCCGCTGGTGTTCGCAGAGCAGCGGCTGCGGATCGACTCGGGCACCCAGGCATTGGCGGCGCAATTGCGATACAGCCTGGTACGTCAGGTCATCGAGACTCTCGAAGCCGAAGTAATGGCGGTGACTCTCGTGCGCCGTGCGCTGGGAGCGCGGATGTCGCACGCGGCTCGGGCCAGCCTGGGACGGCAGAAGCTGGTCGATCGCGCCAAACTCGTGTTGTCATCTGATCTGGCGCGGCGCTGGACACTCGCCGACATCGCAGCGGAAGTCGGTGTTTCACCGGTCTATCTCACGCAGGTATTCCAACAGGTCGAAGGAATGCCGCTCTACCGCTACCAGTTGCGTCTGCGTCTGGCACGCGCCCTGGATCTGCTCGGCCGATATGACGATCTCAGCAGTCTGGCAATGGATCTCGGCTTCTCCAGCCACAGCCATTTCACGGCTGCTTTCCGCCAAACCTATGGCCGCACGCCGGCCAACTTCCAGCGCTCGATACGTTTGCGCTGACTGTTCTTTCAGGCGAGTCACTAAAGATTTCGACAGCGGGACCCACTGTCGCCTGCCACGCTTTGCCCGGCGGCAGGTCTTTTAAGAACAGTCGAGGGATCTAATCATGCGTCGTAGAGAGTTTCTCGCGGGATCGGTTGGTGGGTTGGTTGCAGGCGCGGTGACGAGACTGGCGTTTGGCGGTATGGCAACTGGCGGTGCAGCTTCTGGCGGTACGGCCTCGAGCGGTACGGCCTCGGGCGAAGACGACGAGGCTGCACGTCGTCACGACAAGCAGCGGCGGTTCGCGCAAACGACCTTCGGTCGGATCGCCTACATAGACCGGGGCACGGGTCCCGCGGCGCTCTTTCTACACGGCTTTCCACTCAGCAGCTTCCAATGGCGTGGGGCGATCGACTGGCTATCGGCGCAGCGGCGTTGTCTTGCACCGGATTCCATGGGCTTGGGTCACACTGAAGTGGCCGCCGGGCAAAGTGTCACCCCTTCGGCCCAGGCCGACATGCTGGCCGCCTTCCTCGATCG
>JAQGOF010000211.1 GCA_028293745.1 Gammaproteobacteria bacterium
TGATCGACAAGATCGCCGTGTAGACAGAAACCACGCAACCAAACAGCCCGCATGTTAATGAAGTCTCAGGGAAACTTTGTCCCCGGGCCGCAAGAACTTCCGATTAGCCGAACGGTATTTCGCCAGCATCGTAGCCCCGCACAAGGAGCTCGTGCGCTTTGACGGCTGTCATCACTTCGTCGTGATGAACCGCCCCGAAATGTTCCTGCGGGAGCTCGTCATGCGAGTCCGTCCCCTGCTGTAGGCTACATGCCTCGCCGGTGTCGCCGAACGGGCGCCCGGACCAATCCAGACGCCTTGTCTTTTCGCGTGAAGTCGCGCCGATCACGCTGTCTCGAGCGTCCCGGCGTGCGCCGCCGCTAGATCCCGCCGCTACTCAAGGCGGGGGGCGTCGCTTGGCGCAAAGTATATAAAGACGGGTACGACGCTTCGGGCAAGCCAGTATCGATTCACTATTTTGAGAGCCCATCTGGAAAGGTGTTTGATGTGAAGGTCAGACCGGGGTGGAGTAACCAATGACGACTGTGCACGACGTGAGAAAGGTAGCCTTGATTATGACTGTTGGGCGTTGCGACGCGATCAAGATGAACGCAATTTCAATCGAAGAGGCCGAGCATTATCTCTTCTCGCCGCGCACGATGAAGATCTTTGATAACGATCCCGAGCTGAGGGAGATAATACATATCGCAACCGAACTCGACGATTTGAAACAGCTGGTGCCGACAGAGCTCGGTCCAGCGATTGCGAATGTGAAACGGGCAGCGCTGGAAAAGATGCCTGCGTGTGCCTTTGCGCAACCTCCATAGCTGTACAAACTATTCCCGGTCGCAGGATAACTAGATCCTGGGGATGCGGATGAAGTATCGATCGACGTCGAGGACGAGCGCGTCACGATCTTGCGCGCGGTAGCCATCCTCGACGCCGCGATGGGCGCGCTCGACGAAAGCACACCATGAACGCCTCCGCCCGCCAACAGGTCGCCGTGGTCTTCGGCACCGTCCTGCGTACGGCTCGCGACTCTGCTGGACTTTCCCAGGAGCAACTCGCGGAAGCGGCCGACGTCGATCGGACGTAGCCCTCGCTGCTGGAGCGAGGGCTGCGTCAACCGACGCTGCATATGTTGCTCTGCCTTGCCAGCGCGGTCGAAATGGAACCGGGCTTGATGGTGATAGCGACGGCGATTCGTCTCCATCTTGGATGATGGCACTGGATTCTTGTGGGAACCGAAACTGACTTCATATACAGTTCACGTGTCGATGAGAAGTGATAGAGGGGAAGGATGCGCATGACGGACCTTGCATCACCGCAACTCGCGGCCCTGTCCCGACTCTTCTCCTCCAGCGTCATCCGAGAGCTGGCCAGAAGAGGGCGGTCGCCGCTCTTCACACGGTTGGCCAGACAATCCCAGCTGTTTGCATCCCTGCCCGCCTCCGAGTGCGTTCACAGTCTGTTCGATGCCGCGTTTCAGCTCCTCAAGCGTCAAGGCTGTCGAGACGAGTACGTCTACAAGGCTGCGCTCGTCCAGAAGATCCTGCTTGGCCGACACTCCCTCCAGACCGCTTCGATGCTGAATGAATTTCGAGTTGGCGGATGCAAAGCGGATCTCGCCATCCTTAACGGCACTGCCACCGTTTACGAAGTGAAATCCGAACGCGATTCTCTGGCCCGACTTCAGCGGCAGATCGCGGCGTACATGACGGTTTTTTCCCGCGTATACGTCATTACTGCAGAGACCCATGTCAATGCCGTCATGACATCGCTACCCGAAGAAATAGGCGTTCTGCAGCTCAACAGCCGCCACCAGATCTCGACACTGCGAGAGGCCGCAGATCGCCCGGAGCGTACTTCTCCGATCGCGATCTTCGAATCCATTCGTACCGGCGAGGCCCGCCTGATTCTTCAGGCACGTGGAGTCTCGATCCCGGTCGTTCCGAACACTCAGCAGAGCGCTGTGTTCAGGCAGTTGTTCGGGAAGCTGAACCCGCGGGAGGCCCACGAAAGCATGGTTCAGGTACTCAAGAAAACTCGCAACCTGTTGCGCCTGTCCGACCTCGTCGCTCAACTTCCTGACTCCCTTCACACCGCAGCGATGTCCGTCCCTCTTCGCAAGCTCGATCACGCGCGGTTGGTCACCGCCGTGAATACGCCCTTGAAGGACGCAATGGCCTGGGCCTAGAGCTATGTACCACCCCTATTTCCGCGGCAAACAGTACGAATTGATCACCATCCGGGAAATGGCGCCAGTTATGGCTGCGGCGGGCTTCCAGCCAATTATTGAACCTGTGCGCGAGACGTTAAGCGGATTGCACAAGGCACTTGAGGCGGTTATCGACGCACGCGGGAGCGCGGTTGTGATCGTAAACCCTCATCACGGTGAACTCTCCGAGGACGGAGGATTGCTCTCGCAGCTGCTCAAAGACGAGTTCAGCCACCCGAGTATTTCAGCCGGCATTCTCCTCAAGGAGGAAATGAGCACGGCCGATGTTCTGGAAGGATACGAATCCCACAAAGACCATACGCCTGTCTTCATTCACGCGGGCTTCGCGGAGGCCAAGTCACTGGCGCAAAAGCTGGGCAAACCAAGCCAGGAGCAACGCCACGTCTTCGACGGGGCGCGCTGCGGCAAGCTGTATCAAAAGCATTTCGCTGGCGCCCACCGGGTCCTGCTTCGCGACGGTTTTGTACGAAAGCGCAATGCGGACTATCAAATCATCGAGCCGTTTTCCGATCTGCATGCCACCTACGAAGACGAAGGGATGGGTGGGTTCGGGGACTTTCTGATTGTCGGCGATGACTTCATCGAAGGCGGCGGTCCCGCGTACGCCGTCGCGATCCACCTGACTTTCATCAATGCCGACCAGGACGACACGATGCAGGTCTATCACTTCATCTCCGAGACTCGGGACAATCCGTTGGATCCAGCGGGCAAGTTCGCTGAGGCGCTCGCGAAGATGATGGAGACGCTCAAGCATCCCGATTCGCACGTATTGGAAACCGACGCCGTCAAAGAGTTCCGATCCCTGTACGAACAGGGGCACTTTCCCGGTCTGGGATACATCAAGAAACTGTCGATGAACCACCACATCGAGACACTTGCCCGGTACTTCGGATCGAAGTAACTCGCATGAGGTGCTGCGCAGGATGCTTTGGCGACCAGTGGCTGCGGAAAGAAATCTTTCGATCCGTAGAGACCGGCGCCTGCTCCTACTGTGCAACCAACAATGTCGGACTCCTGCCGCCTGAGCAACTGGCCGTTCACTTCGAACGCCTCATCAATGCCTACCGCCCTGACCCGGCGGGCAGGCTGCTCGTGCATTGGTTTCGCGATGACTGGGGATTGTTCGAGCACGAGCGCATGGACGACCCTCGCGCGAAGGACCTTCTGGCCGAAATTCTGGACGACGGCGATATCGTCCGACAAACGTTCCGACCGGCCGCGGCGGGCGCCGTGGACGCCCTGGGCGATTGGCAGAAATTGCGCGACGAGCTGATGTATCAGAACCGGTTCTTTCCAGAGGTGAAAATCGACTTCGACCGCCTCGGCGATCTGCTTTTCCACTTAAAGATCAGCCCCGATGAAGTGCCCAGCGTTTGGTACAGGGCTCGGATTCAAGTTAGGGATACGCCGATCGGCGCCGCCGACATGGGTGCGCCTCCCAGACGAACTGCATCTCACGGCCGCGCCAATCCCGCCGGTATTCCATACCTATACTTGGGATCCACGCTCGCGACCGCCGTGTCTGAAATTCGCCCGCACACCGGCGAAGTAGCTTGCGTGGCTGAATTTACGACACCTTCTGACTTGAAGATCGTCGATCTTCGACGACCCAAGAAGACTGTTTCGCCGTTCCTTCTCTCCGATGCCACCGAAATCGTGCGGATGCGCAGCGATCTCCCATTCCTGGAGCGACTTGGCGAAGAGCTGACGCGACCCGTCCTTCCTCAGGCCGCGGCTATCGATTACACGCCCAGTCAATATCTGTGCGAATTCATCAAGAAACGCGGATTTGACGGAGTGGTGTACCGCAGCTCGGTCAGCGATGGCATCAACTTGGCGCTTTTCAACCCCTCCCGGGCTCAGGTCGGCAACGTGATCCAAGCGCGAGTTACCCGAGTCTCAGTGGACGTAGCCCTCTAGGAGTAGCAAGCCGCGCGCTTGAGTGAGCATGGCCAGCGGCTTCACATCGACAAGCGGATGCTGCGCGAATGGCGCGAGGACTTCGCCGCCATGATGAGGGAGCAAGGAGTTGCCCCTAAGCGGCATCACGGGCGGTCGCGGGCGGAACAAGAGAAAGGCCCAAGATCGGTTATATCGGGCGCGACGGCATGGAGCACCAACGGTGATTCGAGAGCAGGTCGATGGCATTGCGCAAGAACTGAAGAAGACCGGGATAGTTCGCGACCCTGCCCGAACGAAGCTTGTTCAGACTCGCAAGGCACTGGTCTCGCATTGGACGAATATCGCTGATTCGCTAGATGCTCAGGGCGAAGCTGTCCTGGCTGGCGAGGTCCGTCAATTCGCCGCTCGCTTTCCGCCGGTACTTACCGACCGAGAGCGGATTGCGGTACAGATAATCCGTCATTTGAAGTCTTCAAAGGCGCGAACGCCTGAGAGCCCCGGAAACGCTCGGGCGCTCGACCACGAGATGACGCGTTGATGTGTGACTGGGACTGCAGAGGTGCCGGTCAACGCTGTCGTCCGCGTCAAAAACCGGTTTCCTCGGCGGCTCGGCTATCGAGGCAATGCCCTCGTGTTAGAGCGCTGGCAGATTTACGATTCTGCCGCCGTTAGTTTGCCGTGCCAAGCTTGGTATGCGAAGTCCGTCCATACCGAGAATGATGGGGGGTCAGGGGAATTCGAATCGCTGGCGGGTCAGTGGAGGACGCGCCGATGCACAGCAGACCGCTACTCGACGTTCTGCACCTGCTCCCTCATCTGCTCAATTATCACCTTCATATCCACCGCACTACGCGTCATCTCGAGATCCTGCGACTTCGAAGACAACGTGTTGGCTTCACGGTTGAGTTCCTGCATCAGGAAGTCGAGCCGCCGCCCCGCAGGCTCGTTACCCCCGATCACCCGGCGGATCTCCACGATGTGCCCAGCCAGCCGGTCGAGCTCCTCATCGACATCGAGCCGCTGCAACAGTAGCGCCAGCTCCTGCTCCAACCGGTCGTGATCGACATTCGCTTGCAATTCAGCAAGCCGCTCGTTGAGCTTGGCACGCACCCGCACCTGCACCTCGGGCAGCCGAACGCGCACCTGCGCAACCAATGTCTCCAGAGCACCACACCGCAGCTCAAGCAACTCCCGCAGCCGAACACCCTCGCGCGCACGCGCCGCCACCAAGTCCTCGACCGTAGTGCCGAACACCCCACGGGCGGCAACCAGCAACTCCTCGCCCACATCGGAATCGTCGCGGAGCACGCCTGGCCACCGCAGCACGTCCAGCACATTTACCGTGTGCTGTTCCGGCAACAGCCTGACGACGTCCCGCACACGCGCCGTCAGCCGATCAAGCGCCCGCTGGTCCACCTCAAGTGCACTATCGGTGCCCTGCAGCCGCCGATATGACATAGAGCAGTCCACCTTGCCGCGCTTGATCTCCTTCGCAAGCCGCTGTCGCAGCTCGGATTCTGTCTGCCGCAGCTCGTCGGGCAGACGAAAGCCCGCCTCCAGGAACCGGTGGTTGACGCTGCGGATCTCGCAGACGAGGGTACCCCACGGCCCCGATACCTCGCGGCGCGCGAACCCGGTCATGCTGGCTATGGTTGTCAAGGCGGAGCGGAAACTACGCTCGTTTGCTGCGGGGTGATATAAAGCAAGATCAAGTCTAACAGAAGTACGGAATCCTTCTTGCGGGTGGACTACGCCGATATCAGTCTCCTGGGCGGACGCGAAGAGAACCAAGACAGGGTCTCGGCCGCGGTGGCCGAGCATTCCGCGTTGCTCGTGGTCGTTGACGGCATGGGAGGCCATGCGAACGGAGCCAAGGCTGCCGAGGTAACGCAGCAGGTCATCCTCGAAGCCTTCTGGCACACCCCGCAACCGCTCTTCGACCCGATGGGCTTCCTGCACCTGACGCTAGGTCGCGCGCATGAGGAGGTCGTCAAGCTGGGCGCACACCTCTCCATCGAGCAGCGGCCCCGCGCGACCTGCGCCGTGTGTGTTGTGCAGCAAGGTGCAACCTGGTGGGCGCATGTAGGCGACAGTCGCTTGTACCATCTCCGGCAGGGGGCCGTTGTCTCGCGGACCCGGGATCACAGCCACGTTGAGCTACTGTTGCGCGAAGGGTTGATTACCGCCGATCAGGCGCAGGTTCACCCGATGCGCAATTTCGTCGAATGTTGCCTGGGTGGAGATCCCATTCTGCCGGATATGACACTGGCCAAGCGCCGGCCGCTGGAACCCAATGACGTGTTGTTCGTCTGCACTGATGGCATGTGGGCTGGAGTGCGAGATACAGAAATTGCGAGTGAGCTCAGCGCGCCGGGAGTGCCTCTGCGCCAGACGCTCACAGATCTCGCCGAGCGCGCGGTAGTGCGAACAGGCGCTGCGAGCGACAACACTTCGGCTGCGGCTTTACGATGGGTGAGCGAGTAATGACAGTGAGCAGGCCGAGCAACCGCGCGCCCGATGAATTGCGCCCCGTGACGTTTACCCGGCGATTTACCAAACATGCCGGCGGCTCCGTGCTGGTGCAGTTCGGCGATACGCACGTCCTTTGTACCGCGAGCATTGAAGACACGGTACCGTCGTTCCTGCGTGGCAAGGGACAGGGTTGGGTAACCGCGGAATATGGGATGTTACCGGGCTCTACGCACACCCGGTCGCCTCGCGAAGCGGCCAAGGGCAAGCAAAGTGGCCGGAGCCAGGAAATCCAACGCCTGATTGGCCGCTCTTTGCGTGCAGTGACGGACCTGAAGGCCTTGGGTGACCGCACCGTCACAATCGACTGCGATGTGCTCCAAGCCGACGGCGGCACGCGGACCGCGGCCATCACCGGCGGATACGTGGCTCTGGCTGATGCCTGCGACCAACTCGTGACCCGCAGGGCCATCGCAGCCAGTCCACTCCACGGCCAGATTGCCGCAATTTCCGTAGGTATATTCAGTGGTGTCCCGGTGTTGGACCTTGACTACGCAGAGGACTCCAACGCAGAAACTGACATGAACGTCGTCATGAACAACGGCGGTGGCTTCGTCGAAATCCAGGGCACCGCGGAAGGGCACGCATTTCGGCGCCATGAGCTAGATGCGATGCTGAATCTGGCCGCGTCCGGAATAGGGCGCCTCTTTGCGCTGCAAGCGCAATCCCTCTCGTCGGCGTGCGCGTAGTCCTCGCCAGCGGCAACAGCGGCAAGCTCCGCGAGCTCGGATCCCTTCTCGCACCATTCGGCTTCGACCTGGTATCGCAAAGCACGCTGGGCCTCCAAACTCCGCCCGAGACCGGCACGACCTTTGCGGAAAATGCATTGCTGAAGGCGCGCCACGCCGCCGCTATGACAAACCTCCCGGCCCTTGCGGATGATTCAGGCATCGAAGTAGATGCCCTGGGCGGACGCCCAGGTATCTACTCAGCGCGATACGCAGGCGAGGGTGCCAGCGACCAGGCCAACCTCCGCAAGATGCTTGACGAAATGCGCGAAATCCCCGCGTCGCAGCGCACGGCGCGCTACCAGTGCGTAATCGCCTTTGTAACGACCGCCACCGACAGCGCGCCCATACTTGCAACCGGCACCTGGGAAGGTACGCTGATCAGCGAGCCAAAGGGCTTGGAAGGCTTCGGATATGACCCCATATTCGTCCCAAGCGGCCTCGATCGGACGGCCGCAGAGCTCGGCGCAGGAGAGAAGAACTCCCTGAGTCATCGAGGCCAAGCGCTGCGCGCCCTCGTCACAGAACTGCAGAACCGCCGCAAGTCGCCAATCCAGTAGCCAACCCGCCAGCCCCGGCCCCACCCCCAGCTGTCTCGATGCATGTCCCCGCTCGTCAACCCAGCCCCACCATGTCCCGGTTAGTCACCCCGCCGCTGTCCCTGTACTTGCACTTCCCGTGGTGCGTGCAGAAGTGCCCGTACTGCGATTTCAACTCATACACCTTGCACGGCGACCTTGCGGAGGATCGGTACGTTGATGCCCTCGAACGGGATATACAAAGCCAGTCCGTCGAGGTCGCCGGCCGCGAAATCATCAGCATCTTCCTGGGTGGCGGCACGCCCAGCCTCTTTCCCCCCAACGCGATCGCCCGCGTGCTCGATGCAACACGCAAACATCTGAGAGTTGCTCCAGATGTTGAAGTGACGATGGAGGCAAACCCCGGAACCATCGAGCGGGGAAGGTTCGCCGAGTACCGTGCCGCTGGAGTGAACCGCGTTTCACTGGGCGCGCAGAGCTTCAACGCACAGCGGCTCGAAACACTCGGCCGGATACACTCACCGGAGGAAACCCGCCGGGCCGCTGAAGAGTTGCACACGGCCGGCATCGAGAACTTCAATCTCGATCTCATGTACGCCCTGCCCGGTCAGGATGTGGCAGAAGCGCTGAAAGACGTGGAAGCCGCGATTGCGCTCGCCCCAACACATCTGTCTCACTATCAACTGACACTCGAGGCAGGAACCGTGTTCGCCGCCGAGCCGCCGCCAGATCTGCCGAGCGATGACGCCGCCGCAGAGATCCTGGCCGCCTGCAGCGAACGCCTGGCAACCGCGGGTTTCGCCCAGTACGAAGTGTCGGGTTACTCGCAGCCCGGCCGGCAATGCCGTCACAATCTCAACTACTGGACCTTTGGCGACTACCTCGGCGTGGGTGCGGGAGCGCATGGCAAGTTGACGTTCGCACCAGAAACGATCATCAGAACGGTGCAGGCACGCGAGCCGCGGCGTTATCTCGCGGGCGTTCCCGCAGCAATCACCCGGAAAGACGTGCCCAACGCGGACCTGCCGTTCGAATTCATGTTGAATGCGCTGCGCCTGGTGGATGGAGTCGAGATCAGGACCTTCGTCGAACGGACCGGTCTCGAGTGGGAGCAGATCGCAGGGCAGGTGGACACCCTGGTCAATCGGAAGCTGCTGATTGTCCAGGACACACGTCTGTTTCCGACTGTAACCGGCTTGCGATTCCTGAATGAAATGCTGCTTAGCTTCCTTGCAGAAACCCCACAAACGACCGGGGCTTTTGGATTGTCAACCGCGGTTTGAGGCCGATTCTCGGCGCGCGCGCCGGCTTTATACACAGGCTAGAGGGCCCCAGTCGGCAAATGAGTACATTACGAGCTAAACCGGCGATGTTGCCCAATGATGTAGTCGTAACCTATTGAAAGACGAGGGTGAAATACCCTGGTCATTTTTTCACCAAGGTCATAAATATGCAATATGGCCGGGATTTGGCGCCTTCCCGGCCCAAGCAGTCCACAGAGTTATCCACAGGTTCTGTGGATAAGGAAACGCAATCTCGGACCCATTGTGGCGTGCTGCTATACACCCGTCACAGCTCGCCGTCCGACCGAAGCGTCCGGCGCTTGAGCAGCGGGCCGCATGCCGCTAAACTCCCGCGCCCTTTAATTCTGAATCGCGCGCCGCCATACAGAGCGGTCCGGCGTCCTTCAGTGGTGACTTTCATGAAAGCCTCAGGCCATCCCGAATACAAAGAGATCACGGTCAATTGCACGTGCGGCAATTCGTTCAAGACCAGCTCGACCCTCGGACACGATCTGCAGGTCGAAGTGTGCTCGAACTGCCACCCGTTCTACACCGGGAAGCAGAAGATCGTCGATACGGCCGGCCGCGTCGACAAGTTCCGCAAGAAATACGCTGCAGCGGGCAGCGCTGCCAAATAATCACGCCTAGAGTTGCGGACCGTAGGACTCGCAAAGGGAGTCGCCTATGGTCCGCAAGCTCCTCGTAGCGGTCATCGCTGCTGCTACCGTTCTCGCCGTCGCCGCCTGCGCTACGAACCCCGCAACCGGGGGCCATAACGTCGTCTTCACTTCCGTGAAGGGCGAGCAGGAACAGGCCAAGCGGGTACACCTCGAGATCATCCAGTTCTACGGTCTCTACGAAGACCAAGCGGTCCAGGACTATGTCCAGAGCGTCGGTGCAAAAGTGGCCGCGCAGACACCGATCGCAAACTGGAACTTCAAGTTCTTCGTTCTCGACGACGATGAGGTGAATGCGTTCACGCCAGGCGGCGGGTATGTGTACATCCACCGTGGCCTGATGAACTACCTCAACTCGGAAGCCGAGCTCGCATCGGTGCTTGGGCACGAAATAGGTCATGACGTTGCGCGACATCCAGCCCGGACGCAGACCCGCGATGTGTTGATGTCCGTGGGTGCTGTCGCTGCAGCTATCGCGAGCGGATCGGAGGCCATCGCGCAAATGGCGAACATCGGCGCAACGGCGTGGATACAGGGTTACGGCCGCGACAACGAAATGGAAGCCGACCGCCTGGGGCTCGAATACGCCACCAAGGCGGGCTATCGTCCCGAGGCCATGGCCGCAGTCTTCAAGGTCCTCAGAGGCCAGGAGTCCTTCGAATTGCAACGCGCCAAGGAAGAAGAGCGCGACCCCAACATCTACCACGGCGTGTTCTCAGATCACCCGGCCCCCGATGCGCGCGCGGTCCAGGCTGCACAAAGCGCCGCACACATCACCACCGAGCCACCGGGTGGCTGGATCGACAACCGCGAAGCGTATCTGAGCACAATCAACGGGCTGCCGTACGGCTCGAGCCGCGAACAAGGCATCGTCCGCGACAACCGCTTCTACCACGAAGGCATGGGCCTGACAGTGGCATTCCCACGCGGTTGGATAGTTCACAACCTGCGCGACCGGCTGCTGGTCTATACGAAAAAGAAAGATGCGCTCATGCAGATCACCATCGAGAAGCGACCGGAGAAACAGTCCCCACGCGAATACCTGCTCGCGAAATTGAGGGGCGGCTCGTTTGCGCGCGGCGCGGAACTGTCGGCCGACGGCATGGAAGGCTACGCGCTGATCACGCGGTCGGGCTCGCCGCTCGATGGAGGAGAAGGCCCGGTGCGCTGGGCAGCGCTCTACCGTGAAAAGAGCGTGTTCCTCATCGGTGGTGCGAGCCGCTCGAGCGCCAGCGGCGCACCGATCGACGACGGCATCTTCCTGAGCAGCATCCAGACGATGCGCCATCTGAAGCCATCGGAATATCCGCTGGCGCAGCCCTACCGGCTGAAGATCGTCACCGCGACCGCGACGACGAAGGTCGATGATTACGTCAAGAACATGCCGGACGAGAAGTTCAAGAAGGAACAGTTCGAATTGCTGAACGGCCTGTATCCAAAACGCGAACCGAAAGCAGGCGACGCGCTGAAAGTCGTCGAATAGAGCCCCGGGTGCCGCCAGGGGCCCCACCGCCTCTCCCGTCTGGCACCTTGATTTCAATGCGCGGACACTGTATTTCTCGGGGCCAACCCCGTGTCGATCCGCCGCGGGCTTATCAGGAACCGATTACCGGGCCCGCAGAAATTGAGCAGCTGCTCGAAAGCTGTGTGGCTCGCAACGAGCTCACAAGCTCAATTTTCGTGGGTGGTTTTACCGCATGACCGAGAAAAAGTTCGAGCTCGTCGATCGAGCCACGGAGCGCAAGGCTCAACTGCCCGTCCGCAGCGGCACCATCGGGCCCGCAGTCGTGGACGTCTCGTCGATCAACAAGGACCTGGGCGTCTTCACCTACGATCCGGGCTTCGGAATGACGGCGTCCACCGACAGCAAGATCACCTACATCGACGGCGATGCAGGCGTGCTGCTGTACCGCGGCTACCCGGTCGAGCAGCTCGCCGAGAAGAGCTCGTTCATGGAAGTGGGCTACCTGCTGCTGCTGGGCGAGCTGCCGAGCCAGAAACAGCTCGAAGAATTCACCGGCAACATCCGTCATCACACGATGATCAACGAGACGTTGCTGCGCTTCTTCAACGGCTTTCATCACAACGCCCATCCGATGGCGATGGTGTCCGCGGTGATTGCATCGATGTCGGCCTTCTATCACGACACGATGGACATCTATAACCCGCGGCACCGTGAGATCTTCGCCCACCGCATCATCGCCAAGATCCCGACGATTGCCGCGGCGGCCCACAAGCATTCACTCGGCCAGCCGTTCATCTACCCGCAAAACAGTCTGGACTACTGCAGCAACCTGCTGCACATGTTGTTCGCAGTGCCCTGCGAGCCCTACCAGGTGGATCCGATTGCGGCGGAGGCCCTCGATCTGCTGTTTATCCTCCACGCGGACCATGAGCAGAACGCGAGCACTTCGACCGTGCGCCTGGCAGGCAGCACTGGCGCGAATCCGTACGCAGCCATCTCCGCCGGCGTGTCGGCCCTGTGGGGTCCTGCTCACGGCGGAGCGAACGAGGCCGTGCTCTCCATGCTCGAGCAGATCGGCACGGTGGATAACATCCCGAAGCACCTCGCGATGGCCAAGGACAAGTCCAGCCATTTCCGGCTCATGGGCTTCGGGCACCGCGTGTACAAGAACTTCGACCCGCGCGCCAAGATCATTCGCGAGATGTGCCACAAGGTGCTCGCAAAGCTCGGCCGCTCCGACAACCCGCTGTTCGAGCTCGCCCTGCGCCTGGAGGAGATCGCGCTCAAGGACGAATACTTCGTCTCGCGCAAGCTCTATCCGAACGTGGACTTCTACTCGGGCATGATCTACAGCGCGATCGGTATTCCGCGCTCCATGTTTACCGTGATGTTTGCGATTGCCCGCACCGTGGGTTGGGTGGCGCACTGGCAGGAGATGATTTCCGACCCTGCGATGCGGATTGGGCGTCCCCGCCAGCTATACACGGGCCACACGCCGCGCGAATACGTCGATATCACCAAGCGCATCGAAAAAGCACCCGATCTGCGCGGACACAACTAGACCAGCATGGGCTAGTTCGCTCGGCGGTCACCGTGGGGCCTAGCCGAGGTCAGCGCACGTCACGCCAAACCGCGCCCGCTGCGTCCAGAGCAAACGCGCGATTTTCGCCGGGCGGGCCTGCTCGCCGCATCAACTGTCGAGCAACGCCTCCACCTCGAGCTTGCTGGCGCGCCGCATCGGCCTGCCATCCACCGGGCTCACGGGCGCCTGCCGTATGCCATCCGTCGGAAACACCGTCGCCTCGATCGACTGCTCGTCGAGCTCGAAGCGTACACCGGGGTAAGCCAACACCCGCTCCGCGCTCATGCGGACCCGCTTCTCCGTCACCTCGTGCGCAATCCCCTCGTCCATCAGCTTGATCGTGACCGACTCGGCCCGGTCGGTGAACAGATGCAACTGCACATCGGAGTGCTCGGTGGCCGTGCCACTCAACACAGCGCCCACCAGGCGGGGCTCGAATTCGTGCAGATATAACATCGCATTCAGGGCCGCCCGGCGCTGAGCGTGCAGGGTCTCGACATGCGACTCGCCGCCAAACAGGCGCTGGTACTCGGCGAGCGCATCTTCGATCTCGACATTTCTGGGCAGCACCGCTGCGACGTCCCTGACGCCCATGCGCTCGGCCGCCTTGCGTTTCGCGATCAGAAAGTCCCGAATACCGTGCTCCGCCATGATCCGCGCCGCTTCCTGTGCCAGTGCGCGCCGCAAGTTGTCCGATCTCGTTGGATTGTGTCTGCTCATCTCGGGACCATCCAGCTTAAGGGTAATCAGAAGATAGGCTCTGAGCTCTGTGCCCCTCCTTCGGCGCCCTGCGCCACCGAACCCTCGTTGCCAGCGGGCAGGTGGTCCGCCATGAATGTTTCCATGAAGCCGTCCGGGTTCTCGGCACCCACCAGGGCCCCTGTCCGCGATGATACCCGCAGCTGAACCAACCCCTCAGGCATGGGGCGGCGTTTGTCCGGCACACCTTTCAACGCTTCGCGCATGAAATGAATCCAGATCGGCAGTGCGGTCCTGGCGCCTTCCTCGCGCTCGCCCAGCGGCCGCTCCTGGTCATATCCCACCCACACCGTGGCGACGAGGTTGGGCGTGAACCCGTTGAACCACGTGTCCTTGGCTTCATTGGTCGTACCGGTCTTGCCCGCGATGTCGCTGCGGCCGAGTGACCGAGCGCGGACAGCCGTTCCCCGCTTGATTACGTCGGCCATCATATCGGTCATCAAGTAGGCGTTCTGAGGGCTGATCACACGCTCCGCGATCTGATCCGGCGCCAAGGGACCGCGGCCGCCACGCAGCGTGTCCGCGTTCTGCAGATTCTCCTGGGCATTGTTCGTAAGGACCAAGTCTCCCAGATCTACAGGGCGCTCGCATGCTTCGCAAGCCACCCGCGGCTTTGCCTGCCACACCACCTGTCCGGCCCCATTCTCAATGCGGTCTATAAAATAAGGCATGACACGAAAGCCACCGTTGGCGAACACTGAGTAACCCGTCGCAACCTCCATCGGTGTCGACTGCACGGTGCCGAGTGCCAACGTCAGATTCTGGGGCAACGCACGCTTGTCGAAGCCGAAGCGCGTTACATAGTCGATCGCAAGCGGCGTGCCGAGTTCCCGCAGCAGCCGGATCGAAACCAGGTTGCGTGACTTGACCAGGGCTTCCCGCAAGCGCATGGGCCCGCTGAAGTCGCCATGCGAGTTCTCCGGACGCCAGGAAGCCTCGATGCCATCGCCTTCCATCACGACCGGCGCATCGAGCAACACGCTGGCCGGCGTGAAGCCATTCTCCAAAGCGGCCGAATAGAGGAACGGCTTGAATCCCGACCCCGGCAGGCGGCGAGCCTGGATCACGCGGTTGTATTTGTTCGTGAAGTAGTCAAACCCGCCCACGAGCGCCGACACGCCGCCATCTTCGGGGTCGAGCGAAACGAGCGCACTCTGTGCCTCGGGTATCTGCCCGAGCTGCGCCACGCCGTTGCTGTTGGCCACCACGTAGACAACATCGCCCTTCGCGACTACATCACTCGCTGTCTTGGGCGGGGGGCCCAGCGCCTCGCCGGCGGCAGCTGCCTTGCGCGCCCAGGACATCCCATCCCAGTCAATCTGCGCAAAACCGCGGGTTTTCACATACACCCGAACCGTTTTTTCCGCGACTGACACAACAACGGCCGGCGACAGAACGCCCACCGTCGAATACTCATCGACCAGGCCGTCCAGCTGCTCCGGGCGCCCCTCGGGCGCTACATCGACGTGTCCAACGGGTCCACGAAAGCCGTGGCGCCGATCGTATTCGATGAGGCCGATGCGCACCGCACGGTTGGCCGCAGCCTGCAACCTCCCGTCAATCGTCGTATACACCTTGTATCCGGCACTCTCGGCGGCGATTCCGAATTGTTGCCGGACTTGCAGCCGGGCCATCTCGGCAATGTAGGGCGCCTCAACATCGAACAACGGACCGTGAGCGCGCGCTTGCATGGGCTGCTTGTTGGCAGCCTCCGCAGTTGCAGCATCGATGAAGCGCACATCCACCATCCTGCGCAACACGTAGCTGCGCCGCCCGGTCGCAAGCTGAGGGTTGATGATGGGATTGTATTGAGAGGGCGCCTTTGGAAGTCCCGCAATCGTGGCGGCCTCGGCCACCGTCAGCTCGTCCAGCGACTTCCCGAAGTACGTCTCTGCGGCAGCCGTCACGCCATAAGCCCGCTGCCCCAGGAAGATGACGTTCAGATAGAGTCCGAGAATCTCCTGCTTGGTGAACTCGTGCTCCATTTCGTAGGTGACGAAGGTCTCCTGCAGCTTGCGGCGGATCGACTTGTCCAGCGTGAGAAACACGTTCCGGGCGGTCTGCATCGTGATGGTGCTCGCGCCTTGTGTCTTATGTCCGGATATTGTGTCAACCAGCACCGCACGGACCACACCAATGTAGTCGATGCCGTGATGTTCGAAGAACCGGTCGTCCTCCGCCGCCAGGAACGCGTGTTTGACCAGATCCGGAATCTGCTCGTAGGTGGCGGGAATACGCCGTTGCTCGCCAATCTGCGCGATCAACCCGCCGTTACGCGAATACACGCGCAACGGCACTTGGAACTCAACGCTACGCATCGCCTGAGGGCTCGGTAACGTGGGTGACAAGTACACAAAGCTACAGACGAAGGCGTACCCGGCCAGAAGTGTGATTAATGTCACACAGGCCGCTACAGCCCCGATAATCCGAAAGTAATTCCATTTCACAGAAAACAACTCTCTTGGCTTGCGCTCGCAACGGGCGCTATGCATAGTAACGGCCGTTTCAAGGGCAAACTCACCGAAAGGTGGGGACGCAAAGCCTCCGGTCTACGGGACAGAAGTGTCTACGACAGCGGGGTTGCCGGCTCGAACGTTAACCCACTGACGCGCATGCCACAAAGCGCGCCTGCAAGCGGGTTCGGCCGATCCTCGCAGCTCGTCGATGACGCCAGTTAACCTGGCGATGTCGAGAACGCCAGTTAACTTGGGCGTTCTGTCAAATCCCGTAGCCATTTGCCGATGCGTCTCCTGGACGATGGTTGGACATGGCACAGCACAAATCGTTGACCCTCGAGCACACTGCGGCCTCCATACGTGAGACCCGTAGCAATTCTCGAGGTGCCGTCCTGCAAACACGAGTTTTGTGTGATGAACCGCACGTTCTATTTAACAATGCGCTGTTATATAGTGGCCAGAGCTTTGACGTGGGGTCAGCGCTTTCAGGGCTAAGTACCTGAAAAGGAAATAAAATAATGTTCCTCTTCCAGCGCAAATACCGCCCGCTGCTGGGCCTCGATATCACCACCTCCTCAGTCAAGCTGATCGAGCTGGCGATGGCGGGCGGCCAGTACCGGGTGGAGGCCTATGCGGCGGAGCCGACGCCGCAGAACGCCATCAACGAGAAGGCGATCGTGGATTCCGAGGCCGTCGGCGAGGCCATTCGCCGCGCCGTCAAGCGCGCAGGCGCCAAGAGCGGCGAAGTCGCCATTGCAATCAGCGGCGATGCGGCCATCACCAAGGTGATCCAGATGCCGCGCTCGCTGCGCGCCAGCGACCTGGAAGCCCAGGTCGAAATGCAGGCCGACCAGTACATCCCCTTCCCGATGGACGAGGTCAGTTATGACTTTGAAGTACTGGGCCCTTCGGAGAAGGATCCCGAAACGAACGACGTGCTGCTCGTTGCCACTCGCACCGAGAACGTCGAGCAGCGCCAGGCCGCGGTCAAAGCCGCCGGCCTGACCGCAAAGATCGTGGATGTAGAGGCGTTTGCGCTGGAGAACGCCTGTAAGTTGATGACACACCAGATGCCGGACGGCGGCATCGACCGCGCGATCGCGGTGGTCGACTTTGGAGCCAGCAGCACCACCTTCAGCGTCCTGCGCAACCTGAAAGTCGTGTACACCCGGGATTTCGCCTTCGGCGGGCAACAGCTCACCGAAGAGATCATGCGCACCTACGGCCTGTCCATGGAGGAAGCGGGCCGTGCCAAGAAAGAGGGCGGTCTGCCGGGCAACTACCAGTCGGAAGTGCTCGATCCGTTCATTGACGACATGACACAGCAGGTGAGCCGTTCCCTGCAGTTCTACCTGGCCTCCGGCTCGGGCCGCGAGCAGCCCGAGAAGATCGTGATCTGCGGCGGCTGCGCCAACATCCCCGGTGTCGCCGATGTGATCTCCAGCCGGGTGGGCATTTCGGCGGAGAAAGGCGATCCGCTCGGGCAGATGAAGTTGTCCTCCCGCGCCAAGGCGCAGGCCGTGCAACGCGATGCCACGGCGCTTCTCACGGCCTGTGGCCTCGCACTGAGGAGTTTCGACTGACATGCCACGCATAAACCTGCTTCCCTGGCGCGAAGACGAGCGCAAAGAGCGGAAAGTCGCTTTCACCGTGGCGCTGGGCATAGCGGCGCTCGCGGCCGGTGTCGTGACATTCGCCGTCTACCTGATGTTCGGCTCCATGATCGATGCCCAGGAGACGCGCAACGCGATGTTGCGCACGGAGATCAAAAATCTCGACAAGCAGATCGAGGAAATCAACGACCTCGAGACCTCCAAACAGAGGTTCATCGCGCGCATGGACATCATCGAAAAGCTGCAGCGCTCGCGCCCCGAGATCGTGCACGTGTTCGATGAGATCGTGCGGACGCTTCCCGATGGTGTGTATCTCACCGGAGTGAAGCAGACCGACAAGAAGTTCAAGTTCGAAGGTATGGCGCAGTCGAGCACCCGTGTGTCTTCGTTCATGCGCAACATCGACGGCTCCGAATGGCTGCGCAACCCGGAGCTGGAAGTCGTGAAGACGACCAAGGACAAGGGACCGGGTTCCAACTTCACCTTGTATGCCGACCAGGTGTCCACGGTTGTCCAGGATGAGAGCACGGGCAAGGGCAAGGTCAGACCTGGCGCCAAGGTCATGGCCAGCCGAGGTGCACGATGAACCTGATCGAAGAGCTGCGTTCGCTCGATCCGAGCGACCCTGGCCGCTGGCCGCTGGCCGCGCGCGCCGGGGCCGTGGGAGTGTGCTTCCTGGTACTGACCCTCGTGCTCGGCTACGTGTTCGTCTGGAACGAGCAACGGCCTGAGCTGCAGCGCCGGGAGGATTCGGAACAGACCCTGCGTCAGGAGTTCAAAACCAAGCACGCCAAGGCGGTCAACCTGGAGGTGTACAAGCAGCAGTTGAAGGATATCGAACGCTCCTTCGGGGCCCTGCTGCGCCAGCTGCCGGGCAAGACTGAAGTGCCCAACCTGCTGGTGGATATCTCCCAGTCGGGGCTCTCCGCTGGCCTCGAAGAGAAGCTGTTCCAGCCGCAGCCGGAACAGAAGAAGGACTTCTATGCCGAGCTGCCCATCAAGATCAGCCTGACGGGCAGCTATCACCAGTTCGGCGAATTCGTCAGTGGCATCGCCGCCCTGCCGCGGATCGTTACGCTGCACGACATCGAGATCAAGTCGGCAAGTAAGGATGCTTACGACCAGCTCACACTCGATCTCACGGCGAAGACGTATCGTTACCTCGACGAGGACGAGCTTGCGGCCAGCGACGCCCAGGCCAAGAAGGACGCCGTGCACCACTTGAAACCGGGCACCTGAGGATAAAACGACCCCGAACGGGGGGTTGGTCATCAACATGAGACAATATAACAGTCAGTTTCGCCTCGGCGCGGCCTGGGCGTGGATGTTGCTTGCGGGCGTCCCGGTGGGCCTCAGCGCCTGCTCGAGCGCCGATGACGAGCTCACGCGCTTCATCGAGGACACCCGCAAGGAGCCGGGTGGCAAGGTCCCGTCACTTCCGGAGATCAAGCCGTACGAAACCTACGTGTATGCCGCGGCTGACAGGCGTTCACCGTTCATACCGGGTGGCTCGGGTGGGGGCTCCGGCATGAATGGCTTGCGCCCCGACTCCAAGCGCAACCGCGAGTTCCTCGAACAGTTCTCGCTGGATACTTTGAAGATGGTGGGCACGCTGAAACTGGGTGGCCACATGTACGGCCTCGTGCAGACCAAAGACGGCCTCGTTCACCGCGTGTCCGGTGGCAACTACATGGGCCAGGCGGACGGCAAGATCACGGACATCAGTCCAGCCAAGATAATTCTCACCGAAATCGTTCCAGACGGTCTTGGCGGATACATGGAGCGCCCCGCGGCGCTCGGTCTCAACGAATAGTCAGTTAGCACCGGTCCTTCAGGGAGCTCTCACGAATGAAACGTCATACCCCGACGAGTCGGATCCTGGCCGCGGCCGCGTGGCTCGTGATCGCAGGCCTTCTCGGGACCCTTCCGAGCCAGCCGGCACGTGCACAGGATGGCCCGAAACTCGAAGCAATCGACGTGCAGCCGTTGCCCGGCCAACAGGTTCAGATCACGATGCGCATGTCGGGTCCGGCCCCGCAGCCGCTGTCATTCACCATCGACAACCCGGCACGGATCTCGTTCGATCTGCCAGGAACTACGCTGGCCCTTCCATCGCGCCGCATCGACGTGCACACGTCGGGGTTGGATTCCATCCTCGCCGCAGAAACGAGGGACCGGACACGCCTGGTTCTGAACCTCGATAAGCTCGTGCCCTACGATACGCGCGTCGACGGCAACAACATCATCGTCAGCCTGGGTGGCGCTAATAACGCCAGTGCGAGCGCAGGTGCCCCGGCGTCTGCGGTGCCGAGCCGTGCCGCCCTTGCTGCTGGCTCCCAGCGCACCATACGCAGCATCGACTTCCGCCGCAGCACTGATGGCGCTGGCCGCATCATGGTCCGCCTGACAGACCCTCACACTCATATCAACCTGCGCCAGGTTGGAAATCAGATCGTCGTCGACTTCGATGCTGACCTGCCCAAGAATCTGGCACGCCGCTACGACGCCAGCGACTTCGGTACGCCGATCAGCTCGTTCGATGCAACGCGCAGTGGCACCGGCACCCGAATAGCTATCAATGCGACCGGCGACTACGAACAGCTCGCTTATCAGTCTGACGACCAGTACGTCGTTGAAATTCAGAAGCAGCACAAGGCCGCTGCCGCCCAGGACGAGAAACCGCAGTACACGGGCGAGCGTCTGACACTCAACTTCCAGGAGATCGAGACCCGCGCGGTTCTGCAGCTGCTTGCCGATGCGAGCGGTCAGAACATCGTCGTCAGTGACTCGGTAACCGGCAACGTGACCCTGCGCTTGCAGAACGTTCCGTGGGACCAGGCGCTGGACATCGTTCTGCGCACCAAGGGCCTCGACAAGCGCAAGCAGGACAACGTCATCATCGTCGCGCCGCAGGAAGAGCTGGCATCGCGCGAAAAGGCGGACCTCGCCGCGAAGAAAGATATCCAGGAGCTCGCGCCGCTGCGCTCCGAATACCTGCAGGTCAACTATGCCAAGGCCGCCGAAATGGCGGGCCTCATCAAATCCCAGGGTGGCACTCTGTTGTCCACTCGCGGCCAGGTCTCCGTGGACGAGCGTACCAACACGCTGTTGCTCCAGGATACTGCGGACCGGCTCGCTGATATCCGCCGGCTCGTGGCCACACTGGACATCCCCGTGCGCCAGGTGCTGATCGAGGCGCGCATCGTCATAGTGAACGATGACTTCAGGCGCGATCTGGGTGCGCGAATTGGTTACACGACAGCCCAGTCCAATGGCGCCAACGGCATCTGGACCACGAGCGGCACAGCGGCCAGCACCGATACAGCGATCGGCTCCGCCATCGCGAACCGGACAAGCGGGGGCACAAATATACTCGTCCCGACCGGTGCCAATGCTCCGCAGCGGTACAACGTCAACCTGCCGGTTGCAAGTCCGGCGGGAAGCTTCGCCCTCGGCCTGCTCGGCTCCAACTACATCGTCGATCTCGAGCTCTCGGCGGCGCAGGCCGAAACGCGCGCTGAGGTCATTTCGTCGCCGCGCGTCATCACCGCGAACCAGAAGGAAGCGACCATCGAGCAGGGTACGGAAATTCCCTACCAGCAGTCCGCTTCCAGCGGCGCTACCACGATCACGTTCAAGAAAGCGGTGCTGTCACTCAAAGTGACTCCGCAGATCACACCGGACAACCGGATCATTCTCGACCTCGACGTGAAGAAGGACACCATCGGCACGATTACCGTGTTGTCCGGCGGCGTCAACGTGCCCTCCATCGACACGAAGGAAATCGTCACCCAGGTATTGATGAACGACGGGCAGACCGTCGTGCTGGGCGGTGTCCTCGAGACACAGCATCGTGACGATCAGACCAAGGTGCCGTACCTCGGGGATATTCCGATCCTGGGCAATCTCTTCAAGACAACGACCAAGCGAAACAACAAGGATGAGCTGCTGATCTTCGTGACACCGAAGATCGTTCGCGAAGGGGTCAATGTGTACTGATACGGTCGGACGGATTCCGTCCCGGTAAGCTCACTCAGCGGCCGCCTTCGTGCGGCCGCTTCGTTTTTGGGTATGCTTCCGGCGCCATGCTCGCCAAAACCAACCTGTGCCTGGTCGGCCCGATGGGCTCCGGCAAGAGCGCCGTCGGCAAGCAGCTGGCACGGCTGCTGGGCCTGCCGTTCTACGATAGCGATGCGGAAATCGAGCGCCGGACCGGCGTGGACATCCCGTTTATCTTCGAGAAGGAGGGCGAGGCTGGATTCCGCCAGCGCGAGCACGAGACCCTCGAGATACTGACCGCGATGAGGCACATCGTGCTGGCAACCGGTGGCGGTGCAGTGCTGCTGCCCGAAAATCGCCGGGTGCTGGCCGAACGAGGGCGGGTCGTCTATCTGAGGACGTCCATTGCTCAGCAGGTAGAGCGGGTCCGGCAGGGACGCAGCCGCCCACTGCTAAGCCGGGTGGATCCGGCCTTGAAACTCGAAGAGCTGATGGAGCTGCGGGCCCCTCTCTACGCTGAGATTGCGGACGTCACGGTCACCACGGACAACCGTAAGGTTCGCAGCGTCGCGGAAGACATTCTGCGGGAACTCGACGCTGCCGCGCCGGCTCGCTAGGCTGAGCGTTGTGAACACCCTGAAGGTCGAACTAGGTGATCGCAGCTACCCCATCCTGATCGGAGAGGGCCTGCTGCGTCAGCCGGAACTCATTCGGCAACATGTGGTTGCGCGCGACATCCTGATCGTCAGCAACACCACCGTTGCCCCGCTCTATATGGAGTCGCTTGCCGCTGCGCTTGGCGGGAGCCGCGTTATCGAAGCCATCCTCCCGGATGGCGAGGCGCACAAGACGCTGGCGACCGTATCCCGGGTTGTTGACGTCCTGGTTGCCAATCGCTTCGGTCGCGACTGCGCGGTGGTCGCTTTAGGCGGTGGCGTGGTGGGTGACATGGCCGGTTTTGCGGCCTCGTGCTACCAGCGCGGCGTGCCGTACGTGCAGCTCCCGACCACCTTGCTGGCGCAGGTGGACTCTTCAGTCGGTGGCAAAACCGGGGTCAACCACCCCGGTGGCAAGAACCTTATTGGAGCGTTCCATCAGCCGAGTGCCGTGCTGGCCGACACCTCGACGCTCGCAACGCTTCCGGTTCGCGAGCTGCGTGCCGGACTAGCCGAGGTCATCAAGTACGGGCTCATCTGCGATGCGCCGTTCTTTGACTGGCTCGAGGCGAACATGGACGCGCTCCTGGTGGCCGACCCCACAGCGCTCGCCCATGTGATCCAACGCTCCTGCGAGATCAAGGCGCAAATCGTGGGTCGGGACGAGCGAGAGCACGGAGACCGCGCGCTCCTCAATCTCGGACACACTTTTGGCCATGCCGTGGAATCGGCGACGCACTACACACAGTTGTTGCATGGAGAGGCAATCGGTGCCGGGCTGTTGATGGCCGCTGCGATGTCTCACGAGTGCGGATTCATCGAGGCCGCCCCGGTGGAGCGGCTGCGGCGGTTGTTGGAGCGGGTCGGCCTGCCTGTGAAGATCGACGGAGTGCCACCGGGTGTTGCGCTCGAGCACATGCGGATCGACAAGAAAGTCCAAAGCGGCCGGATGCGATTGGTCCTGCTGCGGGCAATCGGAGACTCGTTCGTGACCGCCGACTACCCCGAGCCTGCACTGCAACGGACTTTGACCGCCTACTTCGGATGACCGCGTGAACGACACAGTCCGAGGTAGCGACGCCCTGGCGCCCTATGCCGCTCACGACGAACAGTCGCGCGGCCGTCGCTACCCGGAACCCAAACCCGCGTTTCGCAGCGAATTTCAGCGCGATCGCGATCGCATCATCCATTCGAACGCGTTTCGCCGGCTCGTCTACAAAACACAAGTGTTCGTGAATCATGAGGGGGATCTGTATCGCACACGGAT
Organism: Gammaproteobacteria bacterium; assembly: GCA_028293745.1. Taxonomy (GTDB): domain Bacteria; phylum Pseudomonadota; class Gammaproteobacteria; order Steroidobacterales; family Steroidobacteraceae; genus 13-2-20CM-66-19. Next base: position 23,674 of record JAQGOF010000211.1, read on the forward strand.
CACACACTCCATCGAGGTAGCGCAAATCGCGCGCACGGTGGCGTTGGCCCTGCGGCTCAACGAATCGTTGACCGAAGCCATCAGCCTTGCACATGACCTCGGTCATACGCCCTTCGGGCACGCGGGCCAGGAAGCGCTCAATGAATGCATGCGACCTTATGGCGGGTTCGAGCACAACCTGCAGTCACTGCGTGTCGTCGACGAGCTCGAAGAACGCTACGCCGAGTTTCGCGGGCTCAATCTGACGTTTGAATGTCGTGAGGGGATTTTGAAGCACTGCTCGGTGCGCAATGCGCGCGAGCTCGGCGAGATTGGCGAAAGATTCATACAGCGCCGCCAACCCGGCCTCGAGGCGCAAATCTCCAACCTCGCAGATGAGATTGCCTACAACAATCACGACGTCGACGACGGCCTGCGCGCCGAATTGATCGAAATCAGCGATTTGATGCATCTGCGCCTCTTTCGGCGTCAGTACGACAGCGTCGTTGGCCAATATCCCGGCCTCGGAGAACGGCGGCTCGTGCACGAAGTCGTGCGCCGGATGATCAACTACATCGCCACCGATCTCATCCAAACGACACAATCGAACCTCGACGAGGCTCGGCCCCAGTCAATGGACGATGTCCGCGCGCAACCGACACCCCTCGCCGCGCTCAGCCCAACAGGCCACGAAGAGCATGTTGAGCTGATGATGTTCCTGCGCGAACACCTGTATCGACACTACAAGGTGTTGCGCATGACATCGAAAGCACGTCGCGTGTTGAAAGCGCTGTTTGACGCTTTCTTCGGTGACGTGAGCCTGATGCCACCGGAGCACCGCGACAATGCAGTGGTCGCCGAGAAGGAGCGCGGCCCCGAAGGCAGGGCCCGTGCCGTCGCCGACTACATCGCCGGTATGACCGATCGCTTCGCCATCCTGGAACACCGCCGTCTCTACGACGCCACCGAGCGGACCTGAAATCTAAGTCCTGGGACCAACGTCGCGTTCCTTGATGCGTAGCGGGTAGATGCCCCCTCCCGAAAACTGCTTTCTAATTCAATAAGTTAAATCGCCGCCCGCGACTTTCGCCTCGCGTTAGAGCGCGTCGTCAACGCGCCATCGCAAAACTGTGGCGACTGTCACAATTAACTGCTACTTTGCGTTACATAAGATATTTTGCTGTCGGTCGTTGCTGACGGTTTTCGGGGATTTCGGGGAGGTTCAGTGGTCTCGTTCCGGGGAAGGGAATTGCGCGTGCCTGCGTTCTGCGCAGCAGCCTGCTCCTCTGCCGCGCTGCAGCATTGATAAGAATGAACAAAACGAGCAAGGAAAAGGAAGCCGTACTCAACGTGTTTGCCGCACTCGTGCGGCCGTTGATGCGCGTTGCCTTCGAGTATGGAATCTCCGCCGGCGAAATCGCTGGCGTCGTGCGTCGTGGCTACATACAGGCCCTCGAAGCGCGCCTCCAGGAACAAAGCCGCCCCACCACAGACGCCCGCCTGGCCGCCGTAGCCGGCCTGCCGCGCTCCGACGTCAGCGCCCTTCGCGACGCCCTGCGCGCGGGCGCCCCCCACAGCCTTGCCAACGTCAGCCTGGACCAGATTACGGCCCTGCTGACTGTCTGGCACACGCATTCCAACTTCTCGGGTGCGTATGGGTTGGCGATGGATTTGGATTTGCAGGTGGTGCAGGGGTCGCCGCGACGGACATTCAAAGAGCTGGTCGCCATCGCCTGTCCAGGCGTTGATGAGGATGCGTTGCTCGACGAACTCGTGGCCGCAAGGTCGGTGGAGATCATCGACGGCAATACTGCTCGGTGCTTGTCACGCGCCTATGTACCTCAGACCGCAGACGTAACACGAATCGATCGAATGGGTCGGTTCTTAGGGCTAGTAACTCAAAGTTTCGTTCACAACCTCCTCCGAAATGACCCTGATCCGTCTTATTTCGAGCGTACGGTCATTTCGGACGAACCATTGTCGGCGTTGGGTCGGGATAACTTTATTTCCCTCGCAAACGAAAAGGGTCAAGAGCTGCTTTCGGAACTGGATACCGCTCTGACGCACGTAACAGCAGCAGAGCGAAGCGCATCTGGAAAGAAGTACGGGGTTGGTTTCTATTTTTTCGAAGATTCGGCGAACGAGCCTTCGGAAAGACAAATTGAAAAAAACTATCAAGCTACCAGCAGTGCTCAGCCGCCGGTCATCGAAGAAATCGATGTTCTCGCGATGGTTCGTCGTAAAGACTGAGCTTGCTGTCAGAGGATGACTGAATGAAAACGCTATTGAACTACGCTGGAGCATCGGTCCTCCTCGCGTCAGTTGGCATCGCACTCGCCGCCCAAGCCTCAGACGAGGCATCTCTGCTGGTCGTTGGACCTGTGGAAGCAGTTATTCCCAAAGAACAAGCTGCCATCGTTCTGGGGCAGAAAGTTCTGTTGAAGTCACAAGAGAAGCTGACGGTCGGTGAGACCGCGATGATTTTCGGAAAGTTCGGTGCTAATGGCGTCGTTGTGGCCTCTGACGTACGACATCAGGGGCCATATGTCGCCGGCGCAACCACCGTACTGTTGACCGGTGTCGTTCAAAAGAGCGACGCGTCAGTTGGTCATGCGCAGGTTAGTGGGTTAGCCGTTGACTTGACGCCCGCGATGTCGTCTGGAGCCGTTTCCGCCGCGGTTGGAAGTACCGTACAGGTAATCGGCATCCAGCCCGGTGTTGGCGGTCTCGTTCTGGCGAGCGGTATCAGTGGCAGCGGCCGCGCAATCAATGGCATCAGCGGCAGTGGCCTGGCGACCAACGGGATTAGCGGCAGCGGTCTCGCCACCAACGGCATTAGCGGCAGCGGTCACACGGTCAACGGGATCAGTGGCAGCGGCCTTGCTGCCAACGGCATCAGCGGCAGCGGTCACACGATCAACGGGATCAGTGGAA
>JAQGOF010000241.1 GCA_028293745.1 Gammaproteobacteria bacterium
GTGCGTGCGGAGTACAAAAGTCACGTCGTATTCACCAAGCGCAACGCAAATCAGGAAGTAGACGAATGGAAACTGGGATTCGCGTTCTTCTTCTGACTGCGGTCCTGATGACGCTTCCGGGCTGCGCATCCGTGCGCAACTGGTTCCATCACCGCAGCGAAGTACGCCAGGCAAGGGCGGAAGCCAAGGAAGAAGCCGCGCAGCAGGACGCCCAGGCCGCTCAGCAGGATGCGGATGCCAGCCCTCCCCGTGTGGTAGACCCGGAAGTCGAGCGGCGCAAGATCAAGGTGCCGAAGATCAAGAGCTCGAACATCGAGATCGGCGTTCAGGACGGCTTCATTTCGATCGAGGACTTCGGTACCCAAAATGCCTATGGGTTGACCGCCGCCTACCACATCACCGAGGACTTCTTCTTCCAGGGCGAATACGGCCGTGCCTATGCGGGCCGCACGAGCTTCGAGACCCTCGGCGGCAATATTCAACTCCTTACGAGCAGTGAGAGACGCTTCACGTACTACGACATCGCCCTGGGCTACAACCTGCTTCCAGGCGAGGCCTTCATCGGTCGGGGCCGCGCCATGACGAGCGCTTTCTATTTTCTCGGCGGCATCGGCGGCACCAAGTTCGCAGGCGACAACCACTTCACCGTGAACTTCGGCGGCGGCTACCGGGTGCTGCCCTCGGACTGGCTCGCCATTCACATCCAGGTGCAGGATCGCGTGTTCCGCACTGACCTGCTGGGCGTGTCGAAGCTCACCAACAACGTGGAAGCGACGCTCGGCGCGACCGTATTCTTTTAAAGGTGCGACGCATGCGTCGCACGGAGACGGACATGAATAATCGTATTTCAGGCCGTATCGCAACAAAAGGCTTCACTCGTGCGACTGTCGCTGCTGTGGCTACTGCCGCGCTGCTCATTGCCGTGTCGGCCTCGAACGCAGCCTCCAGCAGCGGTCCCGCACCGCAATTCACCCTCGACTCCCGCGCCGGCTCGAAGATCAGCCTCGCGCAGTACAAGGGCCAGGTGGTCATGCTCAACTTCTGGGCCAGCTGGTGTGGGCCGTGCCGGCAGGAAATGCCCCTGCTCGAGAACATTTACAAGAAGTACAACAAGATGGGCTTCACGATGATCGGCGTGAACGTGGAGCCCGACTCGAAGGCGGCAGAGGGCTTCCTGAAGCAGACCCCCGTCAGCTTCCCCGTCATCTATGACAAGGACAGCACGGTCAGCAAGGCCTACGACGTCTCCGGAATGCCCAGCACGGTGATCATCGACCGCAAGGGCAACATCCGCGTGCTGCACCGGGGCTACAAGCCCGGCGACGAGAACGAGTATCTGGACAGCATCCGTAGTCTCGTCCGAGAGTAAAGAGGACTCCGTCATGCGGGTTCATACAATCCTCATCGCTGTAGCCGTGGGACTTCTCCTCGGAGGGTGCTCGCCCATCGAGCCCTGGGTGAAACCCTATGAGCGCGAGCACTTCGCCGACCCCATCATGTCGTTCAACCGTGATCCTGTCTCGGGCGTCTACCTCGAACACGTGATGGAGTCGCGTGAAGGCTCGCGGGGTGCTACGGGTGGCGTAGGCGGCGGCTGCGGATGCAATTGACCGTGTTTCGAAAGCGCATCCGTATGTCGCTTCAGCGACATACCAGAACGCTGCTGGCTCTTTGCCTTTGTGTCACCCCGGCGCTGGCCGGGGTGCTTCCGGACGATCGCGCAGACGTCCTCTATCATCGCTATCAGGGCGGTGGCATCACCATTCAGGGCCCGTCGGTCCTCATTCAAAAGAAGGTTACCGACAACCTCGCGGTGAACTACAACTTCTACCAGGACTACCTCACCAGCGCGTCCATCGACGTGCTGGTCTCGGGGGCGAGCCCATACAAGGAGAAGCGGACGCAGCACAGCGGCGGCTTCCAGTACCTGCACGGCAAGTCGACCTACAGCGCCGGGATCATCAACAGTAGCGAGCCCGACTACAAATCGAACACCACCTACTACTCGATCAGCCAGGACATGTTTGGCGACCTGACCACCGTGACCATGACGTACAAGCGGGGTTGGGACAAGGTGTTCCGCGACGTGAAGGATCCCGCGACGGGCCGCCTCGTGAACGATCCCCGCTTTGGCAACACCGGTTTGGCCGGGCCGGACATCCCGTTCCGGGACGCTGATCACCGGGGCTACGCCGTAGGCGCCAGCCAGATTCTCACGCGCAACCTGATCGCGAGCTTCAACTACGAAGTGCTCACCGATCAGGGCTACCTTGCGAGCCCGTACCGGAAAATACGGTACCTGAGTCCGGGCGCCGGCAAGGGCTTCACGCTGGCTGACCAGGTGTACCCCAACACCCGGACCAGCAATGCGGCTGCAATCGAAGCGAAGTACTACCTGTGGTACCGCGCCGCCATCACTGCGCAATACCGTTACTTTTCGGACACGTGGGGCATCCGTGGTCACACGGCAGAGATCGGCTACACCCATCCGGCCTGGAAAAGCTGGATATTTGACGGCACGTTCCGCTTCTACACCCAGAACGCCGCCAGCTTCTACAGCGACCTGTTCCCACGCGCCAATGCCCAGAACTTCGAGGCCCGGGACCGCGAGCTGGCTGCATTCAACAGCTTCACCATCGGCGTCGGCGCAGCGTACGACTTCCCCATTCCGCGTAACCGCTGGATCAACAAGAGCAGCCTGAACTTCCGGCTCGATCACCTGCTGATCGACTACAAGGACTTCCGCAATGCGCTGCTGACCGGCACGGCGCCCGGGTTCACGGCCGGTAACGAGCCGCTGTACAAGCTGAACGCAACCATCTTCCAGGCGTTCGTTTCAGTCTGGTTCTGATTCCACGCAGCAGAGCAGTTGTAGTATGCGTCTTGTCCGACGGTCAAAAGTCGCCTTCGGCGCTTTTGACACTTGCGCTCGAAGCTGAGTTAAGCTAGAGCAATCAGTCGTACACGTGTCTGCACGTGACGACAGTAACGCAAGGGGATTTTAAGTATGCGAAGCCGCATAAGACTGTTCGCAGCTTTGGCGGGACTCGTGCTCGCGTCGGGTGCGACAGGAGCTTGGGCGCAGGCACGGGAACAGGGACGCCTGCTCATGGCGAGCCAAGTGCTCGAAGAGCTGCGCTCATCGCGTGACCAGTACATTCCAGACAGGCTGCTCGAGCGTGCTTACGCGATCGCAGTCATACCTGACATGACGAAGATTGCATTCTTCGCCGGGGGACGTCGCGGACACGGTGTGCTCGTGGTGCGCGACAAGGATGGCCGCTTCACCAGCCCGACCTTCATCACCATGACGGGTGGCAGCTTTGGATGGCAGTGGGGTGTCTCATCGACTGACATCATGCTGGTGTTCACCACGCGCAAGGGCGTGGAGGGCATTACCGGTGGTAAGTTCACGTTGGGTGCCGATGCATCAGTAGCAGCTGGGCCAGTCGGACGTCAGGCGTCAGCTTCGACTGACACGAGCTTCAAGGCAGAGGTCTACTCGTACTCGCGAACCCGTGGTGTGTTCGCTGGACTGGCCATCGATGGCACGGCGTTGTCAATCGACGATGACGCGAATGAGACGTTCTACGGGAAGCCCGATATCCTCGCTTCCGACATCATTTCCGGGAAAGTGCGGAGCAATGATGATTCGGCGCGGCGGTTCATGACTGCCATTAATTCCGGCACGGGGGCGCAGGCGGCAGCGAACACGACCACTGCGTCGGCTCCGGTTTCGCAACCGGCGAATGGTGTGCAGAGTGACGCGCCGTCACCGATGCGGTCGGCTCCGGCTACGGGGGCGCAAGCGTTTCCGATGGAAGATCCGAATCCGGGGAAGGAACCTAAGTAGCGTTTATACCGTCAGACGAGGGGGGTGCCCGCTCGCCAGACGGGGGGTCGGAATAAGAAGGACGCGTCGGCGCGTCGCGTGAGTGCCGTCGGCGCGGGTATCTGACGTAGTAGGCCGGCCCGCCAAGCCTGGAGGGAGCGGGGTCGTGCCCTCCACTCATAAATCCGTCCACCGACCCGTTGCGCAAGAGCGCAGGGCCGGCAGCCGGATTTATGAGCGGTGGACCCGCCCTGATAGCGCTCCTCGGTACGTGTAGTCTCTGGCTAGGAGCCGAGAGTCGAACCGAGAATCGGACCGAGAATCGGACCGAGAGTCGGAGGCCGAGGGGGGCGGAGAACGTTGTGAAGGATCTCACTCAAGGCCCCATCCCCAGGCAAGTGGTTGCGATGGCCGTTCCCATCTTCTTGGGAATGCTGTTCCAGACCCTGTACTTCCTCGTTGACCTCTACTTCGTCGCGGGGTTGGGGGATGCGGCGCTGGCGGGCGTGGGCGCGGCGGGTAATGTGTCCATGGTCATCATCGCGCTCACGCAGATGCTGGGTGTGGGAACTGTGGCGCTCGTATCCCACGCGGCGGGAAGGAAGGACCAGGCGGAGGCCAACCTCATCTTCAATCAGTCCGTGCTGCTTTCGGCGATCCTGGGAGTTGTGACCCTCGTTGCGGGATATGGACTGACGAACTCGTACGTACATTCGTTGGCGGCCGATGAAGCGGCCGCGGCGGCGGGCATTGCGTATCTGTATTGGTATCTGCCCGGACTTGCGCTGCAGTTTGCGATGGTCGCGATGGGCTCCGCGTTACGCGGCACGGGAATCGTCAAGCCAACCATGATGGTGCAAGTGCTCACGGTCGTGCTGAACACCGTGTTTGCGCCGATCTTCATCGCCGGATGGGGCACCCATCATCCCTTCGGAGCGGCGGGCGCGGGCTTCGCAAGCACGCTCTCTATCGCCATTGGCGTCGTATTTCTGTGGTTCTACTTCACCAGGCTCGAGCACTTCGTGGCGCTCAACCGGCGGCAATGGGCGCCCCACTTCGCAACCTGGAAACGCATACTGAATATCGGGCTGCCGGCCGGCGGCGAGATGCTGATGATCTTCGTGGTCGTCGCCGTCGTCTACTGGGCGATCCGGGGCTTCGGCCCCGCCACCCAGGCGGGGTTCGGGATTGCCCAGCGAGTGATGCAGGCGCTCTTCGTCCCCGTAATGGCTGTTGCCTTCGCGGCGGCGCCCGTCGCCGGGCAGAATTTCGGCGCGGGTCACGCGGACCGTGTAAAGGAGACGTTTCGGGCCGCCGCCGCGATGAGCATAGCCCTCATGCTTGCGGACACGTTCCTGTGTCAGTGGCAAGCCGACTCTCTCATAAGGCTGTTCAGCGACGACCCGGCTGTCATTGCCGTGGGAGCGCCCTACCTGCAGATCCTCTCGTGGAACTTCGTTGCAACGGGCCTGGCGTTCACCTGTTCCAGCATGTTCCAAGCAATGGGTAACAGCTGGCCGTCGCTCATCAGTTCCGGCTCAAGAGTCATCACCTACGTGATACCCGCGATCTGGTTAGGATCGCAAGGCCACTTCGAGCTGCGGCATCTGTGGTATCTCGCGCTAGTGACCGTGACGTTCCAGGCCGCGTTGAGCCTGATACTGCTGCAACAACAGTTCCGCCAGAGGCTGGGACCTAAGGTGCGTCCGCAAACAGCGGCAACGTCTTGACGCCATCGGACCATTGCACCTGGCGCATCGTCGGCGCGCCACCGCGCGATGGAAAGTACGTCTGCGCAATTCCGTCGTGCACGCCAATGATGTGCAGCTGCAGCCGATCGATCAGCTCATGCAGTCCGGGTAGATCGAGCGCTGCCATGTCGGCCTCGCCCATAAACCGGATGACACCGGCCAAGGCATCCAGGACCCCGGCGCTGCGCGGCAATGCCAACAGGCACTGCTCGATCTGCCTCAAGCTGAACACGCAGGCACGCGGGAACTGTTCGCCGCGCAACACGAATTCAAGAACGTCCGTGCGACTGACACGCGTGCGCCGGCTCAGACGATACATCTCGTACCCGGACAACGACTTGAGCACGCTCACCCATTGAATCGTGTCGAAAGGCCGGAGCTCGGGCGCGTCATCGGGTAGCAGTTGCGCCGACCGCACATCGACGATGCGGCTCGTCATGTCCGCGCGCTCGACATTGCGGCCCAGCATCAGGAACGTATACGCATCATTGCGATTCATCGTTCCCTCGAGCGCACCGATGATCGTCTGTGATGTCTGCACGATCCGCTTGAGGAAGTTGAAACGGGTCCGCTTGTTGAGCCCCGTGGAGAGCTCTTCGATGAATTCGAGGAACGACTGGTTCAGCAGCTCCCAGGCCTCGGTGGGAAGAATATCGCGCAGCGTGCGCGCATTCTCGCGGGCCCGCTTGAACGAAGACACGATGGAGCCGGGATTCTCCGGATCCGCGAGCAGAAACTGCACGATGTCACGCTCGTCGGCGCGACTGGCGGCGCGTGCATCGAACATTGCGCGGCTGCCCGTAATGTCGATCAGCGGCTGCCATCCGGGAGCCAGTCCCTTGGGCAGGTCCAGCAGCAGGTTGGTATTGACGCTTACGAGGCGTGCCGTATTCTCCACTCGCTCGATATAGCGCGCGAGCCAATACACGTTCTCAACTACTCTTGCGAGCACTCTTTTACGCCTCGGTATCCACTATCCAGGTGTCCTTGCTACCGCCGCCTTGAGAGGAATTGACCACCAGCGAGCCTTGCCGCAGCGCAACCCGAGTCAGTCCCCCGGTTGTTACGTACGTCTGCGGCCCACTCAGAATGAAAGGACGCAGATCGACGTGCCGCGGCTCGATCCGGTCACCTACAAACGTCGGAACCGTAGACAGCGTGATCACAGGCTGCGCAATGAAGCTTCTCGGGTCCGCTTTCAACTGCGCGGCAAACGAATTGCGCTCACGCTGTGTGGACATGGGCCCCATGAGCATCCCGTAGCCGCCCGAGCCATCAACAGGCTTCACCACCAATGAATCCAGGTGGCCGAGAACGTGTTCGAGCTCCTTCTTGTCCCGACAACGCCAGGACGGCACGTTGGGAAGAATGGGCGCCTCGTCCAGGTAGTACTTGATCATGTCGGGGACGTACGTGTAGACGAGTTTGTCGTCAGCCACGCCCGCGCCTGGTGCATTTGCGAGCGCGACGTTGCCGCTGGCCCACGCGCGCATGAGTCCTGGGACTCCCAGCGACGAATCCGACCGGAATACTTCCGGATCGAGGAAGTCATCATCGATGCGCCGATAGATCACATCCACCCGTGTCCAGCCACGAATGGTCTGCATGTACACGCAATCGTCTTCGTGCACCGCGAGATCGCGCCCCTCCACGAGCTCGCAACCCATCTGCCTCGCCAGAAACGCATGTTCGAAATAAGCTGAGTTGTAGATGCCCGGCGTCAGCACCACAACCTCCGGCTGACGTTCGTGCCGGGATGACAATGCAACCAGCATGTCATGCAGCTGCGAGGGATAGTCATCGACCGGAAGGATGGCGGCGCTTTCGAACAACTCCGGAAACACCCGCTTCACGACCTGCCGGTTTTCGATCATGTACGAGACGCCGGAAGGAACCCGCAGATTGTCTTCCAGCACGTAGACGGTGCCGTCCTTGTCGCGCACCAGGTCGCTGCCGCAGATGTGCGCCCAGCAGCCGCCTGGCGGCTTGACACCAACACACTCGGACCGGAAATTCTTCGAAGTGGAGATGACCTCCTTCGGAAAGAGGCCGTCGGCGACCATGCGCTGCTCGTGGTAGACATCATCGATGAAGAGGTTCAGGGCCGCGACGCGCTGCTTCAGCCCCTTTTCGATCTTCGCCCATTCCTTGCGGGTGATCGTCCGCGGGATGATGTCCAGCGGCCATGCCCGGTCGATGGAGCCTTCCTGCTCGTGGTACACGGTGAACGTAATACCCATTGCCTTGATCGCAAGCTCTGCAGCCTGCTGGCGTACCCCGATTTCCTCCCCACCCAGCTCCGACAGATAGCGCATCAGGGCCCTGCCCGCGGCGCGGGCGCCACCACTCGGGCCGACGAGCTCATCGTGCTGGCCAGGAGCGCTATAGGTGTTCCAATCGATGCTCATTGGAGAGGCATTTGGGTCGGGGCGACGCGCTGAACATACCAGTGCGTGAGCGTGACTTTCAAACACGGCATGAATTTGCCACGTTATGGTGCTACCGGCGCGGGCTGCGGTCCAATTTGGTGCGCAAGAGTGGGAGGATCCTCCCCGTATAATGTAGTGAGCCAAGAACGCAAAACCGCCGCCATATCGCGCGGGAGGTCTCTTTGTCGATTCACGTTGCTCTCCATCACGTCACCCACTATCGGTACGACCGGCTGGTCAGCCTCGGTCCGCAGATAGTGCGGTTGCGCCCCGCGCCGCATTGCCGCACCCGCATCCTCGGATATTCCCTGAGCGTGCAGCCGGAGAAACATTTCATCAACTGGCAGCAGGATCCACAGGCCAACTATCTCGCGCGGCTCACCTTCCCTGACAAAACCCGCGAGCTGCGGATCGAAATCGATCTCGTCGCCGAGATGGCGGTATTCAACCCGTTCGATTTCTTTCTCGAGCCCTACGCGCAACAGTTTCCGTTCAAGTACGAGGCGGGTGAGCAACGCGAGCTCGCTCCGTACCTGACAACATTGCCCGTGACACCGCGGCTGGCGGACTACCTAGAATCAATTCCGCGCGAGCAAACCAGGACAACAGACTTCCTCGTCGAGCTGAACATGCGCTTGTCCCGGGACATCCGCTACCTGATCCGCATGGAGCCTGGCGTTCAGGCCCCGGAGGCCACCCTGGGATCCGCGTCCGGATCCTGCCGCGACTCGAGTTGGCTGCTGGCGCAGCTTCTGCGCCATCTGGGACTGGCTACCCGCTTCGTGTCGGGTTATCTCATCCAACTCACACCCGATGTCAAATCGCTCGATGGGCCGTCCGGTCCCACGGCAGACTTCACTGATTTACATGCCTGGTGCGAGGTGTATTTGCCGGGTGCCGGCTGGATTGGCCTCGATCCCACCTCAGGCCTGCTGGCTGGCGAAGGCCACATTCCTCTCGCGTGTACGCCGGAACCTTCCACGGCCGCCCCCGTCAGCGGCCTGGTCGAGGAATCCGAGGTCGAATTCGAGCACACCATGAAGGTGGAGCGCGTCTGGGAAGCGCCGCGCGTCACCAAACCCTACACGGAGGAACAGTGGACCCAGGTGGAGAAGCTGGGGCATGAAATCGACGCCGGCCTGGCGGCGCTGGATGTCCGTCTCACCATGGGTGGCGAGCCGACATTCGTCTCGATCGACGATCCGGATGGCGAGGAATGGAACACGGCGGCGTTGGGCCCGGATAAACGCCGCCTGTCGATCGATCTGTACAAACGCCTGAAAGACGAATACGCCCCCACCGGTCTGGCCCACTTCGGTCAGGGTAAGTGGTACCCGGGAGAGCCGCTGCCCCGCTGGTCACTCAACTGCTACTGGCGCCGCGACGGCGAACCCATCTGGCAGACCCCCGAACTGTTTGCAGATGAGAAATCCAGCTCTGGCGCAAGCCACGACACCGCCCAACGCTTTCTCAGGGACGTTGCAACGCGTCTCGGACTGTCGCCCACGTTCGTGTTTGCAGCCTACGAAGACGCCTTTTACTACATGTGGCGCGAGCAGCGGCTGCCATCAAACGTGGATCCGTTCGAATCGCGGCTCGAGAACGCCGGCGAGCGTACCCGGCTGATGAAAATCTTCGAGCGCGGACTCGATCGGCCTTCGGGTTATGTTTTCCCAGTATCGCGGGACCCGGCAGGCCCGCGGTGGCAGACGGGCCCGTGGTTCCTACGCCAGGAGCGGTGCTACCTCGTACCCGGAGACTCGCCGATCGGACTTCGCTTGCCGCTCGAATCGTTGCCGTGGGCAGTGCCCGGTGACGTCAACCAGATATTTCCGCCCGATCCAACGCAGACGTTTCCGCAACTCGCTTCGTACGCGGAAATTCGCCAGCAACTGCGCGACTCCGCGCCGTCACCTCTAGCCACGCCCGGACCAGCGACTCGGGGCGTGTCAACCACCGACCTCGGTCCAACGAGCCGGGGTGCGCCAGACGCCGACCTCCATCCAACCGGCTGGCCGCCCGATGGCGGTGAGGCACCGGCAGGCACTGAAGGACCCGCTGGTGGCGCGCCGGACGCAGCCGCACACCGAGCCGCTGTCGATCCAACACGTGCACCACACTTGCGTGAATCGGCGGGCTGGATCACGCGCACCGCCATGTGTGCCGAGGCACGCAATGGCACGCTGTACGTGTTCATGCCGCCTACCCTCCACCTCGAGGACTACCTGGAACTGGTTGCGGCCATCGAAGCCACTGCAGCACGCTTGTCACAGCCAATCATCCTCGAAGGTTACGAGCCACCCCGGGACCCGCGGCTCAACAGCTTCCGCATCACACCCGATCCCGGCGTGGTGGAGGTCAACGTCCACCCATCGGCAAACTGGGACGAGCTCGTCAAGCGAACGACTCACTTGTACGAACAGGCGCGGCTGTCACGGCTCACGAGCGAGAAGTTCATGCTGGATGGCCGCCACACCGGAACGGGCGGTGGCAACCACTTCGTTCTGGGAGGCGCAACCACAGGCGATTCGCCGTTTCTGCGCCGCCCGGATCTGTTGCGCAGCTTGCTCGCCTATTGGCATAACCATCCGAGCCTGTCGTACCTGTTCTCCGGCCTGTTCATCGGCCCCACATCCCAGGCGCCTCGAACGGACGAGGCGCGCAATGATTCGCTGTACGAACTGGAGCTCGCCTTCAAGGAGCTGCCGCCGCCGGGCCAGGACTGTCCTGCCTGGCTCGCCGACCGGGTGTTCCGCAACCTGCTGACCGATGTCACGGGTAACACGCACCGCGCCGAATTCTGCATCGACAAGTTGTATTCGCCGGATGGGCCGACCGGCCGGCTGGGCTTGCTGGAGTTGCGCGCATTCGAAATGCCACCCCATGAGCGGATGAGTCTCACGCAACAACTTCTGTTGAGATCGCTCGTCGCGCGTTTCTGGCGCACACCCTACACACCTCCCCGGCTGGCACGCTGGGGAACCGAGCTGCACGACCGTTTCATGCTGCCCTTTTTCGTCGAGCGGGATTTCGCCGACGTCATCGAGGAACAGAGAGCGGCGGGCTTCCCGCTGCGCAAGGACTGGTTCGCGCCGCATTTCGAGTTCCGCTTCCCCAAGTTCGGCCAGTTCGCCACGCCGGGAGTCGAAATCGAGCTGCGGCAGGCGCTCGAGCCGTGGCACGTCATGGGAGAAGAAGGGGCACCCGGGGGAGCCGTGCGGTTCGTGGATTCCTCCGTCGAGCGGCTGCAGGTCAAGGCAACAGGTCTTGCGCCCGACCGCTATGCGATCGCGTGCAACGGCCGGAGGGTTCCGCTGCGCCCGACGGGCACGGTGGGTGAATTCGTAGCCGGTGTGCGCTACAAGGCGTGGCAGCCGGCATCCTCCCTTCATCCGACCAAGGGCGTTGACTCGCCGCTGACCTTCGACTTGGTGGACACCTGGATGAACCGCTCGCTGGGTGGTTGTCAGTATCACGTAATGCATCCGGGTGGCCGCAGCTACGCGACCTTCCCGGTGAATGCCTTCGAGTCGGAAAGCAGGCGCCTCGCACGTTTCTTCAGAATGGGCCACACTCCGGGCACAATCAGCGCGCCGCCCGAGGCTGCCAGTCCCGAGTTCCCCTTTACGCTGGATCTGCGAGCCACTTGACCGAACCCAACCCCAAAGTCAAACCCTCGACGCTGACCGCAGGCACTGTCACCCCAGGCTCGCTTGCGGCATACGTCCCGGACGCGCGGCGCTATGACGAGCTGCTCGATGACAAGGGGTTGGTGAGGCCGCACTGGCAGCCGTTGATTGACCAGTTGACCCGCGATGACGCGCGGGCAGTCGCCCGGCGCGGATTGGAGCGGACACGGCGGCTGATCGTCGAAAACGGCGTGACCTACAACGTCTACGCCGATCCGCAGGGAGCGGACAGGCCCTGGGCTCTCGACCCCGTGCCACTATTGCTGCTCGCGGAGGAATGGCGCGAGATGGAAGCTGGCCTGGCACAACGCGCGCGGCTGATCGATGCTCTCCTGGCCGATATCTATGGTCCGCAGCGCCTGCTCTGCGAGGGGCTCGTGCCTCCCGAGCTCGTGTTCGGACATCCGAACTACCTGTGGCCGTGTCAGGGCATCGTGCCGCGCGGTAGAAATTGGCTCCACGTCTACGCTGCCGATCTTGCACGGGCGCCCGACGGCCGCTGGTGGTTGCTTGCAGACCGTACCCAGGCCCCCTCCGGGGCGGGCTACGCCCTGGAGAACCGCGAGATTGTCGAGCAGGTGCTGCCGCAGGCCATCCGCCAGCTCGAAGTGCGGCGTACGACCGGCGTTTTCAGCGAATTGCGCGAGCAGTTGCTGAGTCACGGCGACGAAGGCGAGAACCCACTCGCCGTGATCCTCACTCCCGGCCCATTCAACGAAACCTATTTCGAGCACGCTTACCTCTCGAGACAACTGGGCGTGCCGCTCGCTGAAGGGACCGATCTCACGGTCCGTGACGACACCGTGTACCTCAAGACGCTCGCAGGATTGAAGCGTGTACACACCATCCTGCGGCGGCTCGATGACGACTTCTGCGATCCCCTCGAGCTGCGCAGCGATTCGACACTCGGTATACCCGGCCTGCTGGGCGCCGTCCGCGCAAACAGAGTGGTCATGGCGAACGCCCTGGGGACAGGTGTGCTCGAGTCCGCGGCATGGCTGGGATTTCTGCCGCGCATTGCCGAGCGGCTGCTGGGTGAAAAGCTCTCGTTGCCGTCGGTAGCAACCTGGTGGTGCGGTGAAAAACCGGCGTTGGATTACGTGTTGGCCCATCTGGACAAGCTGGTCATCAAGCCCACGTATCCCAACCAGCGGTTCGAGCCCGTATTTGGCCACAATCTCGGAGGAGAGGCACGCAAAAGGGTCATTCAGCGGCTGCGCGCGCGCCCGTATGCGTATGTGGCCCAGGAGCATCTGTCTCTTTCGCAAACGCCCATATGGCGGCCCCACGGAGCACTGGGGTTTGCCGCGACGCCCGTGTCAATCCGCATGTACGCAGTTGCAGGACTTTCGGGCACCCGTGTCATGCCGGGCGGTCTCGCGCGTGTTGCCGCGGATGCAACGATTGATGTTGTATCCACTCAGCGCGGAGGTGGAAGCAAGGACATCTGGGTGCTTCCGGACTCCTCCGAAGACACCGTGGCGGTGGGAACCTCGAGGAGCCCAGGTGCACAGGTGAGGCACGATGACATCCCGTCGCGCCTGGTAGAGAACCTGTACTGGTTCGGCAGGTATACCGTCCGTTGTGAAGACAAGGCGCGTCTGTTGCGGGGAACTCTCACAGCTCGTTCCGACGAAGGTGTTTGGAACGCCGCTGTCAAGTTCTGCCGGGATCTCGGAGTCATCTCGATTGACGGCGACCCGGCGCTCAGTTTGGACGACCGCAACCCACAGGGCGTCGTGGCCGATGTCAGGAGACTGGCGTGGTGCGCCTCGCAGGTCCGCACACGCCTGTCGGCAAGTTATTGGCGCGCCGTGAACGAAATGCAGCGACGGCTGCAGGATTCGGTAGCGGCTCGCGAGGAGCCCAGGGCGGCGTTGGATCAGCTGCTGCTGTCCCTTGCAGCACTTGCGGGCTTCGCATTTGACGACATGACCCAGGATGAAGGTTGGCGGCTGCTTCGCGTGGGACGGCGGCTCGAGCGGCTGCAGTTCGCAGCCGGCCTCCTGGCACAACATCTGGGCTCTGAATGGGCCACGCGGCAGTCGCATGTCGAATGGCTTCTCGAAGCATACGACAGCACGAGGATCTATCGATCGCGGTACGTCGTAGCGCCGCGCCTGGGACCGATGCTGGATTTGCTCGTCCGCGATTCCGAGCACCCGCGCGCGCTTGCGTTTCAATGGCGCGCCATCGCCCGTGATCTGGAGATTCTCGCGACCTCGCTCGGGATCACCGGCGAACTGGGCCTGGACGAAGCCATCCCCCAACTCACCGATGCGAAGCTGATGGCCCTCGAATCCGACGGCGCCGACGCCGTTCAGGCGCGCCAGTCGATGGCCGAGCGGCTCCGCGCTCTGAGCTGGGCGGCCGGCCAGTTGTCGGATCGGTTGTCCCTGCGGCACTTTTCGCACATAGCGCTCGACGCGCAGGCATTGGCAACATGAGAGGCAGCGTTCGCTACCGCATTCGCCACGAAACCACGTATGCGTACCGCAACGATGTCGTCCATTCTCATCAGCTCCTGCACCTCGTTCCGCGACCAACCGCTTATCAACAATGCCAGGAGCACGTGATCAACGTGACTCCCGCGTTCTATCGCAAGCGGAACGAAATCGACACCTTCGGCAATCTCGTGACCCGCGTCGAGTTCGATCACCCGCATCGCCGGCTCGAAGTGGCCACCGACATGGAGGTTGAAGTCCATCCGCGCCCCGCGGTGGATGCGGCAGACAGTTTTTCGTGGGAGCGCGCGGCAGCCGAGCTCAACTATCGCAACTCGGATCCGGCGCGGGAGAGCCTCGAAGCGTGCCGCTTCCGGCACGAATCCCCGTACGTCCGGATCAAGAGACAGTTCAACGAGTACGCCGCCGAGTGTTTCACCAAGGGCCGGCCGGTCCTTGCCTGTGCCGAAGAGCTGATGAGGAAGCTGCACAAGGATTTTCGCTATGCGCCCGGTGAAACGACGATCTCCACACCGCTGATGGAAGTGCTCAAGAATCGTCGTGGCGTCTGTCAGGACTTTTCACATCTGATGATTGCCTGCCTGCGTGCTCGCGGGCTCGCAGCACGCTATGTCAGCGGGTACATTCGCCAAGTGCCGGCCAGCCCCGATGCGCTCGTCGGTTGGGGTGCATCCCACGCGTGGGTTGCCGTCTACGCGCCGCCCTTCGGCTGGTTCGAGCTCGACCCGACGAACGGCATGTTCGTCGGTACAGACCACATCTCCGTGGCGTGGGGCCGGGATTTTGGGGATGTCTCGCCATTGCGAGGCATCATCCTGGGGGGCGGGAGTCACCGCCTGTCGGTCGGTGTGAAGGTCGAGGTTATTCCGTCGTGACGGTCACCTCTACCGACATCGACACGAAGTCCTCTTTCTCGCCCTTGTAGCTGCCCGCCAGCGGAACGGCCTGCGAAGGATCGCGGGCCACCGCGACCCGGATGAGATTGTGTCCACCCACGAGCGCATTGGTCGGGTCGAATTCGATCCACCCCGCCCCGGGCAGGAACACTTGCAGCCAGGCGTGGGTCGCGCCGCCGCCTACCAATGCACCATCACCGACCAGCATCTCATCGTATAGATAACCAGAGACGAATCGCGCTGCGAGCCCGAGACTGCGAGCAGCTTCCATCATGAATAGAGCGAAATCACGACAGCTCCCCGTCTGCGACTCCAGCGTTTCCAGGGGTGTCTGGACGCCCACTTCCTCCCGGGCCGCGTATTTGAATTCCTTGCGGATGGTGGAAGCCATTTCGGTCAGCACATCGAGCGTGCGCGCTCCGGGTGTCCTGGCGACGATTCCTTTCGCCCATTCGTCCACCAGGTGTTGCGGGTCCTGGTAGTGCCGTTCCTTGGTGCGGCCGAGGTCCATTGCATCCTCGACCGAGTAGCTGAACGGAAACTGGGACGCGTAAGACTCGACGACGATCGCGCGCCGCGCCGCCGGATAGTGCTCTGCCCAAAATCCAGAATCGAAGGTCAATGATTCCCCCGGCTCGTCGAAGGTTGCAATGGCAATGGAATTGCCGAACACATCATGTATCCACCTGAGTGAGCTCGCCGGCGGATCGATCGACAGCGACGTGTCGATCAGCCGCAGGTCGTGACTGTCACGCGGGCGGGACATCAGCCGATGCTCGCCGAACTCGACTGCATGTTTGTACAGGTATGTGGTTCGGTGCTGAATGTGGAGGATCGCCATGCTTACCTGCTGCGCCATTCGCGCCAGTCCTGGACCGTCGCCTCGCGCATGCGGCGCGCCGCCGCGCTCAGCCAACCCTCGGGTCTGTTGCGAAGGTCGCTCAGAATAGCCTTTCGCGCGCGTGGGCTGCCCAGATGCACATTGCCGGTCTCCCAACCCATCATACGCAACAGTTTGCACTCGTCCTGGACGCCGGTCAGATGGACCAGTTCGATGCGGCTGCAGTCGGGAGCCAACCGCCGCACCACCCAACCCTCGTGTACCTGCAGAAACGGATCGGCAACCCGCACGGCGCGGCTGATGATCCGCGAATACTGCACGGGTTCGGCGCGCGCGTCCCGGAACCACCACAACGCAGACGTCGTCAGCGCCTTAGCCTCGCGGGCGATAGTTCCACCACGCCAGTGGGCCAGCGCAGTGAACCGTTGGCGCCCGAGACTTCCCATCCCAGCCTGGCGATGAAGAATCCGGAACGGGAGTCGAGGCTCCGGCATCGCTCTTTGCAGCAAGCGCCGCTCCGCGGCTGCCAGCCGTGCAGGGTCCCGCTCGAGCGCCAGTAACTTCTGCCAGTAGCTGCGCTGCTCCTTCAGACGGCCAACCGCAAGGTCGCGCAACCAGCGATTGCGCTCTGCGAGTACCAGGGGCATTCCCCCGTCTCGCAGCGAGTCCGTATAGCCCTCCAGGACAGAATCGCAGGCACGCCGCGCTGGCGTGGCAAGGCGCGACTCGCCGATCGCGATCAAGGCGCTCGTGCAAAGGCGAACGAGGTCGTTGGTATACGCAACGGTGGCCGCCTCGTCGAAGTCGTTAATTCCCCAGACCAGCCGGCCTTCACCGTCGCGCCACGTTCCAAAGTTCTCAACGTGCAGATCGCCAACGCCCAGAACATTGGGCGCCGCCGTAAGCTCGCTGCAGAGCTCCGGCCATACCTGGGCCCAACGACAGAAGGATCCTCGCAGGAAGGAGAACGGATCCTGCGCCATGCGACGGTGTTTGAGCTGCAGATCGCGCTTGACGATGCGCAGACGTTGCTCGAGCCAGCGATCGTACGCCTGGGTCGATTCGACGACGTTCATCCAGCCTCATCGGGTCCGCCACGAAGTCAGTTATTGTACGGCTGTATGGTCATCTTCGAACTTGTCATTGGTTTGTTGCTGCTCGGTGCGATCCTGGCCCTGTGGGCCAACCGGCTGGGCGTACCGTATCCGGCGCTGCTGGCGCTGGCGGGCGCAGCACTCGCGCTGATTCCCGGAACTCCCCAGGTCATGCTCGATCCGCAACTGGCGCTGGCGCTGTTCGTGGCGCCCGTGCTGCTCGATGCCGCCTACGATGCCTCCCCGCGTGACTTGCGAGCGAACCTCAGGCCCCTCATCAGCCTGGCGCTCGTAGTAGTCGTCCTGACCATTGTTGCCGTAGCGATTGTCGCGCGAAAGCTCGTTCCAGGTATGAGCTGGCCGGTGGCGATCGCACTGGGCGCCATCGTGGCCCCACCGGATGCCTCGGCGGCAACGGCCGTGCTGCGGCGATTGAGGCCACCCCACCGGCTGCTCGTGATCCTCGAGGGTGAAAGCCTGTTCAACGACGCAAGTGCGCTGCTGGTGTACCGCTTTGCGGTCGGCGCTGCGATGACTGGAGCGACGTCCGGGTGGAAGATCCTGCCTCTTCTGCTGCTCACTTGCGGTGGCGGTGTCATCGCAGGTATCGCGCAGGCACGGCTCTACATGTGGCTCGTCCGCGGTGTCGACGATATCCAGATTTCCATCATCCTGCAGTTCGTGAGCACCTTTGCGGTCTGGATCATCGCGGATCACCTGGGCCTCTCGGCAATCATTACCGTGGTCAGCTACGCAATGACCGTGGCCCAGGTGGCGCCCGGACGGATCGACGCACGCCACCGGATTTCTTCGTATGCCGTGTGGGAAGTGGCCGTGTTCGTCCTGAACGTGCTCGCGTTCGTGCTGATCGGCCTGCAACTGCGAACCATTCTGACTCGCATGCGTGACTCAGATTGGCACACCTACATGATCTGCGCCGGAGCGGTCTGCGTCACGGTAATCGCGGTGCGCATGCTCTGGGTCATGCTGTACGGCTATGCGAGACGCTGGAGGTTGCGGCACTTCCCACATCGCAAAACGAAGGACAAGACACCTATAACGCCGGGGGCCGGATTGGTTGTCTCATGGTCCGGTATGCGGGGAATCGTGACGCTCGCTGCGGCACTCGCGCTTCCGGACGGCTCACCGGAAGCGGGTTTCCCCTACCGCGACCTGATCATTCTCTGTGCCTTCTGCGTCGTATTGACTACACTCGTGGTACAGGGCCTCACACTGCGGCCGCTGTTAGCAGTGTTAGGTCTGAAGGATGACGGCACGGTGGAACGGGAGGTACGGCTTGCGCGTGCCGAGACGGCTCGCGCCGCATTGCGGGTGCTGGAAGAAGAGCAGGACGGACATCCTTCGATTGAGGTACTCCGAAAAGAATACGAGGCGCGGATACGTTCGGCCGAGCGCCCCGAATCGGACGCCGCGTCGAGCGAGACGCGCATGACCGGATTGCAGCGCCGGGCGGTCAGAGTCCAGCGGGAGGCGCTCCTGGACCTGCGCGCCCGGGAGGTCATCGGTGACGATGCCTTCCATGCGGTTGAGGAAGAGATCGATCTGATCGAGCTCACGGCCGACTCCCGTATCAAGCCGGGCCCGGAGAGCGCCGTGTCCACGGGAGCAGAGGACCACCCACGATAGTTTCGGGTAAGCTGCGCTCATTGCGATCCGGCGGGCATCGCCATTGAAACAGTGACATGTCAGGATTCGTCCAGGCTCTGGATTCGTACCGGAATGGAACACTGTCCAGAGATGAGCTGCTTGCAGAAATAGAGCGGCAGCTGGCGAGCGGCGAAGCCGACTCCAGTACGTTGCTCGCTGCTCTGAACAATGAACAGGCCCGGGAGCGCCTGCCCGGCAATATCCACATCGAGATCGTCCGCAAGCTGCTGCGCCGCCGCGAGAGCCCGGCCCCCCAGCTCGCCGGGCTGCGGGCGCCGCAGATTGTTGCATTGCAACTGCGTGACGACGAGGCCGCCACAGTCCTCGTGGATAATTCCGGCGGCCGGCCACAGATGGCGCCGCTGCCGCGGCGCAAGGCGTTCATCTCTGTTGGAATGGTGCTGCACAACCGCTTCCGGCTCATCGAGCCGATCGGCGAAGGCGGCATGAGCACCGTGTACAAGGCGATCGATCTGCGCAAAGTGGAAGCGCGGGCGAGCGAAACGCACGTCGCCGTGAAGCTGCTGACCGTTCCGCTGAGCGACTTCACCGAATCGCTGGCTGTGTTGCAAAGAGAAGCGCACAAGCTGCAGACGCTTCCGCACCCGAACATCGTGCGCGTCATCGACTGCGACCGTGACGGCCGCACGGTGTTCATGACCATGGAGTATCTGAGCGGCGAATCGCTCAAGCGCAAACTGGCATCGCCCGACCTCAAGGGCCTGCCCGCGAAGGACGCCGAACACATCCTTACGTGCATCGCGAGCGGCCTGGCATTTGCGCATGGCAACGGCATCGTCCATGGCGACCTGAAACCCGGCAACGTGTTGGTGACTGACAACGGCGATGTCAAGATCATCGATTTTGGCATTGCGCGTCTCATGACGCGCCATCCGCGTGCTGCTGGTGTCAACAGCGACGAGCGGCCGCGGCTGAGCGCCCTGACGCCGCCCTACGCAAGTCCGGAGATGTTGGAGAATGCGGAAGCTGATCCCCGGGATGACATCTATGCGCTTGCCTGCATTGCGCATGAGCTGTTGACGGGACGGCATCCTTTCGATCGCATGGTGGCGAACGAAGCGCGCGACAGCGGCATGAAGCTGCTGCGCCGCGGCTCGATGTCCGCCGCACAATTCAGGGCAATTGCGCGCGGTCTGGAATTCGACCGCGAAAAACGCACGCCGAGCGTCGAGCGTTTCATGGAGGAATTCACTGCCGGCACCGGCATACGAGGCGATCACATGGCAGCGCTCGTCGGGCTCGCGGTGCTGGCACTGCTGCTCGCGGCTTATTTCCTCGACCGGGCTCGAATCGAGAGCTGGCTCGCCGCCCATCGCGCACCGGGCCTCGTGCTCCCGAACCAGGGTGAAGTCTTTCGGGATTGCCCCACCTGTCCGTTGATGAAGGCACTACCGCCCGGAGTTTTCGCACAAGGTGCCGCGGACTCCCAGGCGGACGCCACGTCAATCGAAAAACCACAGCATGCAGTCAAGATCAACTACCCGTTAGGTGTGGGGGTATACGAGATCACCGTCGCAGAGTTCAGAGAATTCGCCAATGCCACGAACCACAAGAGCGCGGGCTGTCAGTTGTACAACGGCACGTGGCAGGCTAGCTCCGAGCTCAACTGGAACAACGTCGGGTACATCCAGACTGCGACGCACCCGGTGGCCTGTGTGTCGTGGCGGGATGCGCGCGAGTACGCTGCGTGGATTTCTCACAAGACGGGCCAGCGATATCGGCTTCCCAGCGACTCGGAATGGGAGTACGCGGCCCGGGCTGGCTCGGCAGCCCCTCGCCCATGGAACACCAACGTCCAGGCAGCCTGCACTGACGCCAACGTCGCGGACCAGACAGCCGCGCAACAGTATCCAGGATGGAAGGTCCATCCTTGCAGCGACGGCTACATCTACTCGTCACCGGTCGGATCATTCCAGCCCAACGAATTCGGGCTGTACGACATGCTCGGGAATGTCTTCGAGTGGGTAGAGGACTGTTGGCATCCGGACTATCACGGCGCTCCCAGTAACGGCTCCGCGTGGCTGGACGGGGACTGTAGCCAGCGCGACATGCGTGGCGGCTCGTGGTTCACCGCTCCCTCTCTGGTGAGCGCATCCGCACGCAACCGGTTCGAGGACACCTACCGAAGCAACAGTGTTGGATTCCGGCTCGTACGGGAGATTCCAGAATGATGAGACCTTCGGTGCATCCTTTGCTCGCGCTCGCGCTGCTTCTGCCCCTTGCTGGTGGTTGCGTAAGCCGCCGCCCCCCGACCGTCGCCCACGTGCATATAGGCCATGCCATCACTGGCGTGCATGTCACTCCAAACAAGGAGGGCTATCTCGTGAGCGCCGAGCGGCGCGCCCAGGAAACGATTGACTTCACCTCGAAAGCCGCCAGCTCCCACAGCCTTCCCGAAATCAAGCGAAATATCGCCCTCGCAGCCCAGGCGACCGACTCACTGGACAACTTCGGCGTGAAGGAGTCCATCGTCATGGCAGTCAATCACGTCACGTTCGCCGCCACGTCGGATGACGCAACCCTGAATGTGCAGAAATCGGCGCCGCAATTTGCCGCCGATTCGACGCAGGTCATTCAGCGATGCGATCTGATCGCCCTGTTGGGCAAGGACGTGCAGGCGAGCACCTCGGTCAACGACGCATCCGTCTCGGTGGCCGAAATTGCCAAGCTCGCGCAGGCTAACCTGTCAGGCGACGACTCAAACGGGGACGGCGTTGCAGGTTCGGTACCGTCGGAGTACGGTCTGCTGCAATTGCGAAAAGAGCTCGAGGCGATCGTGGCTCACGAGAACCCTCCCTACGTGACGGTGGACCAGTGGTACCTGTTCAACCTCGTCCGGCTTCCCAACGGCAAGTGGGTCTTCGACAAGTTGGGCCGCGGCGGCAACATCGAGGGGTACAAGTAGCTCATAGCGGCGGGGTTCATGAGGCTGGGTTCTTGGCGGCAGTCGCATGAAGGCAGGCGGTTCATGAGGGCAGGCGCAGGTCTGGCAGGGGCACGTCTGCCAGGAGCACATCTGGCAGCTGCGTTGGCGGCGCTTCTGCTCACCCTCGAGAGCGCGCCCGCGGCTGCGCAAGCTGACGCCCACGCGCGAGCCCTGGCACGAGCTGCCTGCCAAAGCGGTAAACAGTCAGAAGCCGTGACGGACGCAGAGGCGGCACTGGAACGCGATCCGAATGAGCTCGGACCTCGAATGCGGCTGGCCGACGCGCTGGTGGACCAAGGATGCTACCAGGAAGCTGTGGATGTCCTCGAGGCCGCCCAGCAGGCACGTCCCCGCAACAGCGAGCTGTCAGGCAAGCTCCGCAACGTACGCAGCCTGGTGACCGAGCAAACCTACATCGAGGGTCTCACACAAGCCGCAGAGGGTGCGAAGCTCCAGCGGAATCAACTCCGCTGCACACGGCTGGCAGATGTAACAGCCTGCGATGACGCCTTGAGATCCAAGCCCGACGATGAGCAGCTACTAATTGCAAAGGGCGACGCCCTCATGCAAGTAAATCACCCGGCAGATGCAGCGGCGGCCTACCGGCACGCATCGCAGCTGAAACCCGGTGATGATGCGCTGAAAACCAAACTCGCCGCCGCCGAAACGCTCCAAGCAAGCGCCGCCCAGCCTGCCGAGAGCACTTCGCAGCTCGCCGCCGCAGATACCCCCGCAGTGCCACGACCGCCCAAGCGAACACCCGCGGCGACCGGTGTCGCGACCGCAGGCCCTACTGCGACCGCGGGCTCCACCGCGCACTCGCGCCCGGCCGCGACCAAAACCACAGCCTCAACATCAGCAACGCCGCTAGCGACAGTCGCAGCCCTCGAGCCGCAAGAGACGCGCACGTACTCAAACGAAGCCCCCCCAGGGCGAACCAACTAACAGTCAGCTACCCACAAGGCGGCGCATCGGTTGCAAGAGTCTTTTCCCGGGGGCATGAAAAACAGGATGTTTTTCTTGCAGCCTCCAGGGGTGCGACGCATGCGTCGCACGGGTTGGCCCGCGAGGGGCAACCCCGGGCTGTGAGCAGGCGCAGCCTGCGCAACCGGTTTACGGCGGTCCCGGGAAAGGCTTCTTGCAGCTGAGGCGACGTCCCCGAGACCTCTATTCCAACGACGTTTATCTCACATTAGCAGGCGCCTTCTGCGTCCCCGGCGCAACGAACCCAGGCTTCACAACATCCCTCTGCATCGGCGCAAGCAACGCCATCACCTTATTCTGCACCCGATACGGCACATGTACCCGCTCAAACGCAATATACAAGTCCTCAGCAAGCGCATTGAACTGCGCATTGTCGAGATTGAGCTTCGCATGCGCCTCGTGCATGTCCCGCCCCGTGTACTTGCACGGCCCCTGCGTGATCTCGCAGAGCTGCTCGAAAATCAGCTTCTTGAACTTGCTCATGTCCGAATCCGCGAACGTGAAATTGATCCGGTCGTCCTCCAGTATGAGGTTCGTGAACTCATCGACAACGGCTTTGAGCTTCGCCTGCCCCCCGATACGCTCGTAAAGCGTAGGGCTGGCGTGCGCGCTCATCGCCAACAACATCAACAGCACTGCCTGAAAGCCCTGCAGATACCGCATGGTGGACGCCTCGCGCAATTTGTCGAGTCTCATCAGAATCCCGCCTGTACCGACAGGTACGGACCATCCTGGTGCTTCGTAACCCCCGTCACGGGAGCGAGAACGCTGCCTATGTTCAGATAGGCGGCCACCAGCGACAGGTTCCTCGTCGGCGTCCACGCGGCGAAAATGCTCCACGCGTTCGTCTGGTCATCGACAGAGAGATTGTGCGGCCCGGTTCGAATCTCGCCCCCCAGCGCCAGCTTGCGTGTCAGCAGGTAGGCGATCGTTCCCTCGGGCTTGGTGGAGTAGCCGCGGTGCCGATCCCCCCCGAAGCCGAGCAGCCCGAACTGGTTGGCCTTGGTCTCGCGCACCACGGCGTTGACCAGCACGCTCTCGGCGAGAAATACCTTGGTGGCAACAAGGTAGATGTCGGTCGAATGCTCGGCCTGCGCCCCGAGCTGCATGGGATTGATGAGCCCCGTCAGGTCCGCGGCCTTCACGGACTGCGCGTGCTTGATGCCATCGTTGTGCTTGTACTCGGCGCCTATCGCAATTTGCGGCAGCCAGGAATCCTGGCCATAGATGGCGTCCCCGAACAATTTGACCTTGAGGCCATAGACGTCCTGCTTCACCCCGAGCCCATCGAGCGCGGTCCCCGTGACGTCGAGCTGCTGGCGGGTGTATGACAATTCGACGCGGTCGAACAGGCCCGCCGCGACTCCGTAGGTATACAGGTGCAGATCGCGGAGTTGGATATTCGTGAAATGCGCGTTTGCGCCCCAGCTCGTGCTCGAGCCATAGCCGCTGATGAATGCCAGCGGGACCAGCCCGCCACCTCCGCTGCCTTCCAGGTCACTGAAGCCGGCAGTCAGCGGCAGCTTGCCCTCATCGGTGCCGAAGAGATTTTCGGCCCGGGCGTCCTGCGGATTCATCCACCCCAACGCCACTGCCGCGGCGCACACGACGAATATTGTTTTCATTCCTTCGGATCCGTCCATCACCAACACGTTGTATCCACAGGTGCAGATCTTACGGCATCCGCGGCAACTCGCGTGTATCATCGCGCGCTGCGATCGTGCACCGCAGCGCCGGCCCCGCCGGATACTTCGTAGTCCGAAGTTGGTCAGTGCAGCTGGGCGCGATGCGCAATCCAGGCGTCGACCTGTTTCTCCAGGATGCCGAGGGGCATGGCGCCACTGCCCAGTACGATGGCATGAAACTGGCGGATATCGAACGCCGAGCCTAGTTGGGCCTGGGAGCGGGCGCGCAGCTCCAGTATCCGCAGCATGCCGATCTTGTAAGCCAGTGCCTGCCCCGGCAGGACGAAGTAGCGCTCGACCTCGCTCACGACGTCGCTGCGGGCCATGCCGGTCTTCTCGAGCATGTAGTCGATCGCCTGCTGGCGCGTCCAGTGTTTGCGATGAATGCCGGTGTCGACGACCAGGCGTACCGCGCGAAACATCTCAGCCTGCAGCCGGCCCAGATTGTCGAGCGGATCGTTCTCGAATCCCATCTCCCAACCCAACCTCTCGGCATAAACGGCCCACCCTTCGTCGTACGCGGAGAACGGCAGGATCTTGCGGAAGGTGGGCACACCGGCGAGCCGTTGTGCGATGACACCCTGAAGTTGGTGCCCGGGGACAGCTTCGTGATACGCAAGGGTTCGCATCTGATACTTGCGGACGTCATGCATGTCACGCAGGTTCACATAAAATACGCCGGGGCGCGCGCCGTCGAGGGAGCCGGTGTCGGAATAGCCTCCGGGAGCGGTTTTCTCCTTGAATTGCGGGACTCGCTCCACCTTGATGTCGAGCCGCGGGGGCACATCGAAGTCGGCCCCGAGACTGCGAACGATCTCGTCGATGTAGCGCTGATAATCCGCAATGCAGGCAGCGCGGCCCGCGTCGTCATTCGGGTATTGCAAGCGCGAATCGGCATTCAACCGGGCGATCCGCTCGGCGAGAGTACCCTCCGTGAGCCCTTGCGATCTCAATATGCCATCGAGCTCCTTTTCGATGCGAGCCACTTCCTCGAGGCCGATGTTGTGAACCTGTTCCGCAGCGAGCGCGAGGGTCGTATGGCTGCGGATCAGGTGATCGTAGTAGCTGTTACCATCCGGCAGCTTCCACACCCCATAGTCTTCGGTGACTCGCGGCTGCAGCCGCTCGAAATAGTCGATCAGGTGGCCATACGCCGGATACACGCTGTGCTCGATGGCCGACTGCGCATCCGCCAGGAGCTTCGAGCGCTCCGACACCGGTACCACTGCCAGCCTCGCCAGCTTGGTACGCAGGTTGGTATAGAGAATATTCTCGCGCGCGGGCACCGCAATGAAGGCGCGCATTTCGGCCAGCACCCGCTCGATTACGAATTTCGGCGGTACGATGCCCTGGGATTCGCGCAACCGGAGTCCTTCGAGGAGCTGGTCGAACTTGCGGCCGAAGGCCGTGAGACGCGTAATGTAGTTATGCACGTCCCGCCGGTCGCCAATGGGGTGGATCTGCACCATGAAGTCCGGTGTGGAGCTCTGCACCCCGAACAGTTGATTGACCGGGTAGTCATAGAAGAGCCAGCGCTGACCCTCCACCAGGTCCTGCAGGAACCACTCCAGGATGTCGTACGAGAGCTGGTTCGCAGGTGACAGGGACGGACGATCGTACTGGCGCAGTGTTTCCAGATCGTCGCGGGCCATCTTCGCAAGCTTCTGCTCGTGCGCCGGCGAGATGTCCGTCAACATGCCGTCAAAGCCTTTGTATCCCAGCTGCTCGAAGATCCCGAGCGAGGAGACCGCTTCAGGATCCTCCAGCATGAACTGGATGAACGCCCGTTCGAAGAAGATGGAAATGCTGAAAGGCCGGAAGTACCAGCTGTGCGCGGCCAGACCCACAGCCAGGATGGCGGCAGCGCCCGTGAGGGCTGCCAGCCACTTCAACACACGCTTCATGCGGTTCAGTGGGATTGTACGTTCGCCCCAATCACGAGTTGGGCCAACGGCACGTAGTTGCCGCCGAAATGGTGGCCGCCGGGCAGCTTGATGACCCGCGCGTGCTGCGCGCTCACTTTTGGACAGATGGACTCGTCGTCGTCATCACCGTACACGCACAAGGTATCGGCCGAAGAGAGCTTGTCCATTTCCGGTTTGACGGGCAGCCCCTCCGATTCGGCGCCGATCCAGTTTGCAACGTGAAACTCGAAGTCAGCCGATTCGCTGATGCCGATCAGGGTCGTCAAGCGGACCAGCGAGCGAGTCGCCGCAGGCAGCCGGTTGACGGCGAACGGCAATACATCCGCGCCCTGGGAATAACCCACCAGCAGCGCGTTCTTTTTTTTCCAATGGAAGGCGTAGTAGCGCACGATGCGATCGATGTCCTGTGCCAGCCCAGCAGGGGTCCTGGGCGTCCAGAAATAGCGCAACGAATCCACACCCGCAGTTGGAACGCCGCGGTCGGCCAGCAACCCTGCGACTTGCTTGTCGATGCCGGCCCACCCTCCATCGCCGGAAAGCAACACGGCAAAGGAATCCGAAGTGCCCGGCGTGGCCGTCCCCGGCATCGCTTCCACCTCGACTATCGGCAGATCCGCAAGGTCGGCCGGCGGCTGCGGCAGACGCTGCACCACTTGCGTAGACACGATCGATTCGAAGGCAGCCTTGAACTGGGGCAGCCAGTCGTTCGTGTTCCTGTAGCTGTGCGTGACCTTGGGAAGCTCGACGAGCCGCGCACCCTGTATCTGTGAGACGAACGACCGAGCCTCCGGGATCGGACAAACACGATCTTCGGTGCCGTGCAATGCAATCCAGGGCGCGTGCAGTTGCGGCGGCGGGAGGAGCCGGGCGCCGTTCTTGAGCTGTTTGTAGCGCAACCCTTGCGCCTCGCACAGCGGTTTACGCAGGTCGATCTCTACACAGAACGACAGAGTCAACGCGCCGCCAAAAATTCCCGCGGGCGCCTGGGCGAGGCTCGTGTAGGCG
The DNA here is from genome assembly GCA_028293745.1 of Gammaproteobacteria bacterium. GTDB lineage: Bacteria > Pseudomonadota > Gammaproteobacteria > Steroidobacterales > Steroidobacteraceae > 13-2-20CM-66-19. The sequence goes on from JAQGOF010000241.1 coordinate 27,212, forward strand.
AGCGTAGCTCCGGCCGAGTGCCCGATCAGGATCGGGGTGAAGTATGTCGGCACCTTGTAGTAGGCCTGCACGTAATGGCTGAGGTTCTCCAGGTCTCCGTCGGGCGACACGCAACTGCCACCGTCCTTTTCCAGATCGGCGAACAGCTCCGATGTATCGACGCCCGCGACCAGCGTACCTTCCGAAGCCAACGCGCCGGCAATCGTGCCGAGCCTGGAGCTCCAGCCGCCGTCTCCGGACATGAGGAGCGCGAAGTGCCTCACTTCGCCTTGCGGCCGAAAGATTTCGACATGCTTGAAGCGGCCGTGAGCCAGCGTTTCGGCGCCAGCAGTGCGGCAGATCCCGAGGGTGAAGACCAGTGCGAAGGCTATGACGCCGGCGGCCAGGCGCACTACTGGGAATCGCCCGTAGGAGCCGCCCGTGCGACGGGCTGTATGCGGGGGTTGCGGGTCATGTCGATACGCATTTCGATAGTATTGCAGCATGAGAATCGTCGGCGCCACTCGATATGTCACCCCGTTGCACGAGGGCGGCTCGCTGCCGGCCATCGTCGAGGCCGACGATGACGGGATGTATGTGCTCAAATTCCGTGGCGCGGGCCAGGGACCGAAGGCGCTCATCGCAGAGCTCGTGGCCGGAGAGATTGCCCGCGCGGCGGGTCTGCCCATTCCCGAGATCGTGCTCATTGAGCTCGACCCGGACCTCGCCCGAACCGAGCCCGACCCGGAAATCCAGGAGCTCATCAAGGCCAGTGCGGGATTGAATCTCGCACTCGACTACCTGCCAGGGGCCGTGATGTTCGATCCGCTCGCGGAAAAGCCGGCGCCGCGCCTCGCCTCCGACATCGTGTGGTTCGATGCATTCGTCACCAACGTTGACCGCACGCCACGCAATGCAAACATGCTCGTGTGGCACCGCCAACTGCAGCTCATCGATCACGGTGCGGCGCTCTATTTCCATCATTCCTGGGATCAATACATGCAGCATGCTGCGGATCCCTTCACGCGGGTGAAAGATCATGTTCTGTTACCGTTCGCCGGGGAGCTGAACGAGGCGGATGCGCGGATGAGCGGGCTCATCACCTCCGGCGTGCTGCAGGATATCGTCGCGCTCATTCCAGACGCCTGGCTCGGGAGCGATGCTGTATTTGCCACGAGCGATGAGAATCGGGAGGCATACACGAAATATCTGCAGCATCGGTTGACGCAACCTCACGCATTTGTGCAGGAGGCGATCCGTGCGCGATCACAGCTCGTATGACTACGCGATAGTGCGTGTCGTTCCGCGAGTCGAGCGGGAAGAATTCGTCAACGTCGGGGCAATTGTCTCATGCCCGGGCCTGGATTTTCTGCAGGCGCGGATCGAGGTCGACGAGCAGCGCCTGAGGGCGCTCGACCCGGCCATCGACATCGAGGCCACCCGCATGCACCTGGCGAGCATTCCCGCGATCTGCGCCGGTGGCAGCCAGGGGGGACCGATCGGCAGACTGTCGCGCCGGGAGCGCTTCGACTGGCTGGTGGCACCGCGCAGTACGATCATCCAAACCTCGAAGGTGCACACCGGGCGCTGCTCCGACCCGGTGGTGCTGCTCGAGCACCTGCTGAATACGATGGTGCGCCGGCCTTAGGGGCCTGTCGGGCTGCTAGTCGCCAACGAACTGAAATTCAACCTCGATATTCAGATCGGCCAGCTTGCGCGCCGTGGCGCTGCTAAACGTGAGCGAGGCATTGGCCACGGGCGCTATCTCGACCAGCAGGGAGACCTCGCCGCCGCCACTTTGCAGCTTGCTCAGGAAATCGCGGTGGCGGCCGAGCTGCAACACCTGCTGGCTGAAGAACAGCTCGAGCGGCATGCTGTTGGGGCCATCCATTTGCGCCGGCAGCGGCGCGGACCAGTACGAATCGCGGTGATTGCCGCCGAGCGGCGCGCCGGTCTGGGAGCGACGGGGCTCCCCAGCCGTCCAGGAGTGTGCCGGTTCAAGCCGCAACTTGTCGGTGAGCACACTCAGATCCAACGTCGGATGCCGGACGCGCAAAGACACTGAGTAGCTGAATGCGCTGGCGGGCAATACCTGGCCGACGTTACTCGATCTCATTGTCCTCTACCTCCGTTTCCTTCAAGCCTCGGCGAGCAGGGAAGAATAACCGTCCCGCGCGGACCTGTCTTGACTTCAGCCAGCTCTTATACCCCGGACTGATGTCGCAGTAGCACAGCAGGCATGTCGTACTTATGCAACGCTTTGGAGCCACACCCGCTGGCTCTCGTGCGCCCGCGTGGTCCATTTGACAACGTCACCATGCGAGGTCTCATATGCGTACAGGGCGGTCTTGCGGAAAACCGAATTTGAGCGCAACAGCGGAGCCAGTGGGCACTATTGAAGTCGCGCTCGCTCACGCAACGCGGCTGATGCAGAGCGACCCGAAGCTTGCCGCCGAGCAGGCCAGCGAGATCCTGAAAGTCGTGCCCGGCCATCCTGTCGCCTCTTTGTTGCTGGGCAGCGCCCGCCGCGTCACGGGAGAGACAGATGCCGCACTGCAGATTCTCGAGCAGCTGACGCGTACGCAACCCAACTGGGCCGCCGCCCACTACGAGCTCGGACTCGCATTGATCAGCACAGGCAGGCCCGCAATCGCCGCGCTTCGCCGGGCCGTCACTCTCAAACCCGACCTGCCCGATGCCTGGCGCACCCTGGGTGACCGATTGACGATCGAGGGGGACCTCAAGGGTGCCGACGACGCCTACGCGCAGCACATAAAGGCCTCTACGAAGGATCCGCGGCTGATGAACGCGGCGCTCGCGCTCTGCGAGAACCACATTGGGCAAGCGGAGCTGCTGCTGCGCGAGCACTTGAAGAAATTCCCGACCGATGTGGCCGCCATCCGCATGTTTGCGGAAGTCGCCGGCCGCCTGGGCCGTTATAAAGACGCCGAAAACCTGCTGGCCCGGTGCCTGGAGCTTGCGCCTGGATTCAACGCCGCCCGCTACAACTATGCCATGGCGTTGTATCGCTTGAATAAGAACATTGCAGCCCTGCAGCAGATCGACATCCTGACCGCCAGTGAGCCGCGCAACTCAGGCTATCGGAACCTGAAAGCCGTGGTGCTGGCGAACATCGGTGACTACCAGGAATCACTCGAAATCTACGCCGACGTGCTCGCCAAACATCCGGATCAAGCCAGAATCTGGATGAGCTATGGGCATGCGCTGGCGACCGCGAGCCGGCAGCAGGACAGCATTGCGGCCTATCGCAGGTGTATCGCGTTGGTCCCGACATTGGGTGAGGCGTGGTACAGCCTGGCAAACCTCAAAACGTTTCGCTTTGACGAGGCTGAAGTGCAAACCATGCGCACGCACCTCACGAGCGGCGACATTACCAACGAGGATCGCGCCCATTTTCACTTTGCCATCGGCAAGGCGCTGGAAGATTCGGGAAGCTATGCGGAGTCGTTCGAACACTACGCGCAGGGCAACAAGCTGCGCCGCGCCGTAGTCGGCTATGACCCTGAAGCCACGACGGGTCTCATGCGGCGTAATAAGCAGTTACTCACCCAGGAGTTTTTCGCGGTCCGGGAGGGATTTGGCGCGCCGGCCCCCGATCCGATTTTCATCGTCGGCCTGCCGCGCGCCGGATCGACCCTGGTCGAGCAGATACTGGCCAGCCACTCCCTGGTGGAGGGGACGATGGAATTGCCGGACATCATGGCGATGGCGGCAGAGCTGGGTGGCAAGACGGACCGGCCTCAGGACTCCGCGTATCCGGAAGTGCTCGCCACCTTGAGCGCGGACCAGTGCCGCGCCCTGGGCGAGCGCTACATCGAACAGACACGCATCCAGCGCAAGACCAACAAACCGTTCTTCATCGATAAAATGCCCAATAACTTCCAGCACATTGGGCTCATCCGGCTCGCCTTGCCGAACGCCAGGATCATCGACGCGCGCCGCCACCCGATGGCCTGCTGCTTTTCTGGCTTCAAACAGTATTTCGCCAGGGGGCAGCGCTTCACCTACGGCCTCGAGGACATCGGCCGCTACTACCGCGACTACGTCGAGCTCATGGCGCACTTCGATGCGGTCGTCCGGGGCAAGATTCACCGCGTCATCTATGAAAACATGGTCGACGATACCGAGGGTGAAGTACGCCGCCTGTTGGCTTTCTGTGGACTGCCGTTCGAGCCGGCCACTTTGAGCTTCTACGCAAATGAGCGTGCGGTCAGAACCGCCAGTGCACAGCAGGTGCGCCAGCCGATATTTCGTGAAGGCATCGACCAGTGGCATCACTACGAGCCCTGGCTGCAACCGCTGCGCGACGCGCTGGGGGCGGTGCTCAGCGCATATCCGGATGCGCCACAGTTCTAAATATGCCGCAAATGTGGCATACATCGGTCTCGAGGGGGCCGGCACACAATAACTCAAGAGGTGGGGTCCATGACTCGTAGTCGAAAGAGAAAGCTCGCGCGGCTGCGCGGCAAGTTGGTAGGCATTCCGCTGGCATCAGCGGTCCTCTTGGGGAGCGGTATCGCAGGCGCCGCGGACGCGCCGGAGACGCCGGAGGAAGGCGGGCTCCAGGAGGTCGTGGTGACCGCGCAGAAGCGCGCGGAAGACCTGCAGAAGGTGCCGATCAGCCTGCAGGTGTTGAGCAGCGAAAAGCTCGACCAGCTCCAGGTGCACGATCTCGACGACTACGCCAAGCTGCTGCCGAGCGTGACGTTCAGGTCGAACGGACCGGGCCAGGCGGAACTGTTCTTCAGGGGAATTTCCACCAGCTCCAGCGCTACTCCGCTGCACGCGGGCTTCCTGCCATCCAGCGGCTTGTATCTCGATGAGATTCCCGTGACCACCGTCGCTGGCGCGCTCGATGTCCATATCTACGATATCGCGCGCGTCGAAGCCCTGGCGGGACCCCAGGGAACGCTGTATGGCGCCAGCTCTCTGTCGGGCACGATGCGCATCATCACGAACAAGCCGGACCCGTCAGGATTTTCCGCCGGCTACGATCTCAAGGCGGACAAATGGCTGCACGGCAAGCCCGGTGGCGGCGTCGAAGGCTACGTCAACATTCCCGTAGGCGAGCATGCGGCGGTTCGCCTGGTGGGCTATTACGACCACGAAGGCGGCTATATCAACAACGTCTACCGGCAGGACACTTTCCAGCGCTACTCGCCCACGGGAACTCCCGTTGCGGGCGGCCCGAACGGAGGACCTGACGGCTTTCCGAATTACGATCCTGTGACCATCAACAACGCGGACGTCGTGCGGCGCCATTGGAACGACGTTGACAGCGTCGGCGGGCGTGCGGCCCTCAAGGTGGATCTCAATGATCAGTGGACGATCACGCCACAGTTGATTGCGCAGCACCAGAAAAGCAACGGTGACTTTGCCTTCGATCCGAAATTCGGCGATCTCAATGTCGCCGACTACTTCACACCCTACAACAAGGATACCTGGTATCAATCCGAGCTCACCATCGAGGGCAAGCTCAGCAACTGGGACCTGGTGTACTCGGGCGGCTGGTTCGACCGCAAGGTGGACAATCTCGTCGACTATTCGCAGTACTCGGTCGCGTATGACGCGCAGGCAATCACGAATTCATACGCATATACCCGGTTTATCGACGCCTCGGGCAACCTGATCGATCGTCCGGTGCAGTACACGAAGAACACCGACAAGTACACCAAGATGAGTCATGAGCTCCGCGTGTCTTCCCCGGCGGAAAACCGTTTCAGAGCCACGGCCGGTCTGTTCTATCAGCGGCAGACTGACAACATCCGCGCGGAATTCGGGCTGCCGAACCTGCCGGTGTACTACGAAGTGGCCGGTCAGAAAAACGTGTATTACCTTTCGCAGATGGATCGCGCCGACCGCGATTATGCCGTGTTCGGCGAAACCAGCTTCGACATCACCGACCAGCTGAAGCTCAACGCCGGCATCCGCAAGTTCTGGGTCAACAACACGCTGACCGGGTTTTTCGGTTTCAATGACAATGGCTACTCCTCGCACAGCGGTGAGGCGCTGTGCCTCCAGGAGGGCAATCCGATCCTGACCACGCCCGGGGTTTACACGGGCGGCAACCTGCCCTGCTCCAACACCGACAAGAAGGTGGTCGAAACCGGCGAGACTCACAGGATCAATCTGCAGTATCAGATCAACGCGGATCTGATGGTATACGGAACGTGGTCCACAGGGTTCCGGCCGGGCGGCAACAACCGCCTGCCGACGGCGGGGTCCTATGCAGCAGACACGCTCGCTAATTTCGAGCTCGGTTGGAAGACGAGCTGGTTGGATCGCCGGCTGCGATTCAATGGCGCGGTGTTCTACGAAAAGTGGAAGTCTGTCCAGACGGCGGTCCAGGGGCAATACGGCATCACCTCCATCGTGAACGCAGGAGATGCCAAGGTCGAGGGCCTCGAGTCGGAGCTGCAGTGGGCGGTGGACGACCATCTGACGTTGTCGGCTGCGGGCACCGGTCTGCTACGACTCGAGACCACGTCGGTTTTCTGCCGGCCATCCCCACTGGGAGTGCCGCAATCAAGCTGCACGCCCGACTTCGTCGACGCGGAGCCGGGCACACAACTGCCGGTGACCCCCAAAGTCAAGGTCAACGGGAACGCCCGCTATACCTTCGATGTGGGCGACTACAAGAGTTTCGTGCAGATGTCGGTGTCTCACCAGAGCTCCACTACATTCAGTCTCGAGGCTACGCGCATCTATGCGGGAGATACCCCAGCGTTCACGACCTTCGATTTCTCGGCAGGCACGGGCATGAACAACTGGCACATAGAAGCCTTCGTCGAGAACGCCTTCGACAAGCGGGGACAGCTGGGCAAGAATTCGGAATGTAACGACCTCGCGGCGCATTACTGCTTGCTCAATGCCCATGTGTATCCCATCAAGCCGATGCAATTCGGGCTCAAATTCGGACAGAAGTTCTAGTATGGCGTCCTACCCGGCTGCTCTCCCCACAAGGGGAGTAGCCCGGGCGATAGCTGTCCCGTGCCGCTGCAGCCCGCGTCTGCGCCTGCCCATTGCCCATTTGAGAGATGGGTCTCCCAGTCGTAATGCGGCAATCTGCTCGACGCGAGTGCAACGTCGAGCACACCGTTGCGGCTGAGGAAGAGAGTCACGATGAATGAAGCTGCATTGTCCCGCCGCCCGGCGGTGAACCAGCCGGCGACGACCGGCCGGACCGCGTTCACCATCCTGCTGGCCATCAGCTTCTGTCACCTGCTGAACGACATGATGCAGTCGCTGCTGCCGGCGCTGTATCCCATGATCAAGACCTCGTACGCGCTCAGTTTTGGCCAGATCGGGATTCTGACCTTCACCTTCCAGATAACCGCCTCGCTTCTGCAGCCCATCATCGGCTCCTATACGGACCGCTCGCCGCGCCCGTACTCCCTGGCCGCCGGAATGGCGTTTACGCTCGTGGGCCTGCTGCTGCTTGCCTTTGCCGGCAGTTACGGCCTGCTGCTGCTCGCGGCTGCGCTGATCGGCACCGGCTCCTCCGTATTCCATCCGGAGTCATCGCGTGTTGCGCGCATGGCCTCCGGCGGCCAGCATGGCCTTGCGCAGTCAGTCTTCCAGGTGGGTGGGAATGTTGGATCCGCGGCGGGCCCGCTGCTAGCAGCGTTTATCGTCCTTCCGCACGGCCAGTCGAGCGTCGCCTGGTTTTCGCTCACGGCCATGCTCGGCATGTTCGTGTTGTTCAACGTGGGGCACTGGTACAAGTCCCACGGCATGGCGCGCCTCGGGCCGCGAGTGACGGATGCGCCGGCGCCGGTCGCCTCGAAGAAAGTGGCTGGCGCGATCGCCGTGCTGCTGGCCCTGATCTTCTCGAAGTATTTCTATCTTGCCAGCCTCTCGAGCTACTACACGTTCTATCTCATCAACCGCTTCCACGTATCGGTTCAGAATGCGCAGTTGCACCTGTTTGTGTTTCTCGCGGCCGTCGCCTTCGGCACCATCATCGGCGGCCCGCTCGGCGACCGCATCGGCCGCAAGTACATCATCTGGGCTTCAATTCTCGGCGTACTGCCCTTCTCACTGCTGCTCCCGCACGCGACCCTGTTCTGGACGAGCGTGTTGACCGTGCCGATTGGCGTGATTCTCGCCTCCGCATTTCCGGCAATCGTCGTCTACGCGCAGGAACTGCTTCCGGGGCGCACAGGCACCGTCGCCGGGCTGTTTTTTGGCTTCGCCTTCGGCATGGGAGGCATCGGCGCCGCCGTCCTGGGCAAGCTGGCCGATGCCTTCGGGATCAACGCTGTCTACGAAGTGTGCGCATTCCTGCCGCTCATCGGGCTGCTTGCGGCTCTCCTGCCGGATGTTGAGCATCGTCGGGCGCGAGCACTTCCAGCTTGAGAGTCGGCCGGGTGGCCGTGGCCTGGTGCGGAATGCAATTGGTCTTCAGATCAACATTCCGCGCGGCGAACAACGGCACGATCTTGTGCCGGATCTGCTCGACGAGCTCGCACTCGCCCGAGTCCGTGGTGAACGAGTCCCGCAGCTTGAGGTCCACGGGCTTCCAGTGAGCCGCAACCGGAGTCTGCTTGTCATCGGCAGTGCCCGAGGCGGGCTGCAGGACTTTCATTTTCACCCTGACACCCGGGAACGGGTCCGGCCGGCCCATCGATGAGCTGCAACCCAGCTGCTGCACCTTCAGGTCCTTCTTCTGGGCTCCGAGGTCGAGCAGTACGCTGCGCACCTTGTCGCGCAGGCCATCGCAGGAATACTTGGTGGTAAAGCCCTGGTAGACGAAAGTCAGTTCCTTTTCCGTCCAAACCGCGGGCTGGCCTTCACCGGTGGATGCCGAACCGGCTTCGGCGGCCCACGCCGATGAGACCAGCAGGCAGGCGGCAAGAGCCGGAACGGCGCGCGCCGTTCCTGGGGTCATTCGCCTGGCGAGCCGGGAAACAACTGAAGTCGACATGGCAACACCTCCGTCACCGTATGCAAGTGCAGCATTGCTTGGACCTGCTGCAAGCCAAGGCGTTCATGTAACAGAACGCCAGCCGACGTCAATCGTTTACCATACAGTGCCATATATGAAACTATTCTCCCGAGCCCTTCTGGACGAGCTGACCGCAAAGGCGAGCGCGAGCCCGCGCCTGCGCGCCCATCACAATATCCACGCCTCGCCTGCCGACCCGGTGCAGCGGTTCTTGATCGCTGCCCGGCGGGATTCCTACTTCCGGCCGCACCGCCACCTGACCAAGTCCGAGCTGGCCCTCGCCATTCGGGGACACTTCGATGTACTGACCTTCGATGCGAACGGGGGTGTGACGGGACGCTATGGGGTTGGATCGGACACCCCGAACATCGGGTTTGAAACACCGCAGGCCACGTGGCATACGTTGTTGGCCGTCACGGACAGCGCCGCGTTCCTCGAGATCAAAGAAGGCCCGTACGATCCGGCAACTGCTGCGGAGTTCGCTCCGTGGGCGCCACCGGAAGGGCATGAGTCCGTACCCGCATTTCAGCGGTGGCTTCGCGAGGTACAACCGGGAAGCGCTGCGTTCCCGCACGGATCGGCGGCAGTCCCGCTGCGCTGAGAGCGCGCACATGGGGTTGCAGCGGCTCTTTCCGACGCTCGTGTATCGCGGGCGCCTGAAACAGACTGGCCGGCAGGCATTCAACAATCGACTGCTGCACGAATGCCGGCAGCTGCGCCTGGACGATGCCGGCGGCCGGCGCTGGTCGGCGAAGAATTATCCCGGCGGCTACACCTCGTACAACTCGGTGAACCGCATGCACCAGGTCTCACCGACATTTGCCGAATTGGAGCGCCGGCTGCGCAGGCATGTGCGCTCCTTTGCGGCCGCGCTGCAATTCGACCTCACCCAGCGTGAGCTGACCATGACCGACTGCTGGGTGAACATCATGCCGCGGCAAGTCGTGCACGGCTTGCACCTGCATCCGCTCTCCACTCTCAGCGGCACCTACTATGTGAAAACACCCCGGGGCTCCCCGGGACTGAAATTCGAAGACCCGCGGCTCGATCGCTTCATGGCGGCGCCGCCGCGAATCGCGACCAGCCGCACCGATAACCGGCCCTGGGTAATCGTTCCCGCCCAGGAGGGCGCGCTGGTGCTGTTCGAGAGCTGGTTGCGGCACGAGGTGCCACCCAACCCCGTGGCCGCCGAACGCATCAGTATCAGTTTCAACTACAGCTGGTTCTGAAGACCCAAAACCGTTAGTGTCGGAAAAAAAGGGGGACCGAGAATGTGGGACCAGGTCTATACGCCAATACACGGTAGTTTGGGGTTATCGGCCGCCTGCGCGGCACTGCCCATCCTCGTTCTCCTGCTGGCGCTCGGCGTGTTCAGACTTTCGGCTTGGAAGTCGGGCCTCCTCGGACTCATTGCCTCCATCATCGTCGCGGTCGTTGTTTACGGCATGCCCGTCAACCTGGTCCTGCGCGCCACCGCGTACGGCGCCACGTTTGGCCTGTTCCCGATTGCATGGATCGTCTTCTGGGCGCTGACCCTGTACCGCCTGACCGTTGACACCGGTCAGTTTGAAATCATCAAGAACTCGGTCGGCCATCTCACGCAGGACCGCAGGCTGCAGGCGTTGCTCATCGCATTTGCCTTCGGAGCGTTCATCGAGGGTGCATCGGGCTTCGGCACGCCGGTTGCGGTGGCCGCGGCTATGTTGACCGGCTTGGGATTCTCACCCTTCCAGGCGGCAGCCATCTGCCTGATCGCCAACACGTCGCCGGTGGCGTTTGGTGCGATCGGCACGCCGCTCGTGACATTGGCAGGTGTCACCAACCTGCCGTTGGGCCTTCTCAGTGCCGACGTGGGCAAGATCTGTGCGCCGATCTCCCTGTTCATACCGGCCTATCTCATGTTGGTCATGGGTGGCATGAGCGCATTACGCGCGGTGCTGCCGGCGGCAGCGGTGTGCGGCATCTCCTTTGCGGCCACGCAGTTCCTGATCTCGACCTACATCGGACCGTACCTGACGGACATCCTCGCATCGCTGGCCGCAATCCTGAGCCTGCTCGCGCTGCTGGCTGTCTGGCGGCCGCGCGATACCGGAGTCGGCGCAGTGCACCTGCCGCCCCGCGCCGAGCGCAGGCATGTGCTGCGCGCGTGGTCGCCCTACATCCTGCTGGTCATTTTCGTGCTGTTGTGGGGCTACGCGCCCTTCAAAGCCATTCTGGACAAGGTCACCACCGTAATACCGTGGCCGGGCCTCGATGGGGCCATTCAACGGCTGCCGCCGGTGGTTGCGAAAGCCGCGCCCTACCCGGCCAAGTTCACATTCAACATCCTGTCGGCTTCGGGAACCTCGGCGCTATTCGCCACAATTTGTGCGGCGCTGGTGCTGCAGGTTTCATTCCGCCAGTTCGTGACGTGCGTTGGCCGCACGGCGCGCGATCTGTCGTTCTCGATTCTGACGATTGCTTCGGTGCTCGCGCTGGCGTACGTCATGAACTACTCCGGAGCCACCGCCAGCCTCGGCCTGGCACTCGCCGCTACGGGTGCACTGTTTCCATTCTTCGGCGCCCTGCTGGGTTGGCTCGGTGTCTTCCTCACAGGCAGCGATACATCAGCCAACGCGCTCTTCGGCAACCTACAGGTGGTTACTGCCAACAATCTCGGGTTGGATCCGGCCCTCATGGCGGCCGGCAATTCCAGCGGCGGTGTCATGGGCAAAATGATCAGCCTGCAAAGCATCTCGGTGGCGGCCGCAGCCACTGGAATGCCCGCTTCGGACGAATCACGGCTGTTTGGGTTCACACTGAAGCACAGCGTGTTTCTTGCGTGCATAATAGGGCTCGTGGTTTCCGCATATGCATACGCGTGAGGACAAATTCCGCCCGGGTGTTGGTATGTGCGGCCGTTCTGTGCAGTGCGGCGGCGGTGTCGGCCACACAGAGAGTGATTCCCGCGGAAGCTTGGCTTGCGCGTCTGCCACCACTGCCGACGACCGCAGAAGCAGCGTACGCGCAGTGGATTGATGCCAGCGGAGGACTGAAGCCCGGCCCGGAGTTCGAGAAGGTCAGGGACGGCATCAAGTCCGAGGTCTTGTTACTGTCTCGTACCGTTGAGCGTCCCACGAGCGCCCAGGGCTCCGTGTCCAGGCACGACCAGGTGTTGACGGGCAGGATCTCGGTGTTTCCCGGCACGGCCGTGGTCCTGCAGAACATCCAGGCGGCACGCGCGGCCCAGGCCGCACTTACACAGAAGTGGAACGCGGACCTGCATGCACTGGAGCAGCGCAGATTGCGCGATCGCGGCGCCCTGCCCGCGTGCCACAACGAGGCGGGTGCACCCTCGCAGCTGGCCATCCGTGAGGTCGAGCTGGCTTATGTACAGCAGAAGGCCGCCCTTGCGGCGCAGTACGTCCAGCAGTTCAAACCAGTTCTGCAGCAACTGCTCACCGCTGTCTCGCCGCGCATACAGCACGGCGATGCGGTCATGAGTGCCTGGGAGGAACTGCAGAATCCGGGTGCGCAAGCGCAGCTCGCGCCGGTCGCCCGGGGATCCGAGGCCGACGCCCTCCAGGATGTCAGTCTGGTGCAGGACTTCGTTCAGGGCGTCTCCAAGCTGGCCGCCCGCCCCGTAGCCGACCGCAACGCCATTCGGCGCGTGTATGCCCAAGCAAAAGGCTGCTGAATTGTCGGGCTGATTGTCGGAACGGGGGCCGCCCCTTCGTCCTTGATCAGGCGAAGGAGACGGCAATGTTCTACTGCATACTCTGCTATAACCTCGAATCCGAAATCGATGCCTGGACCCGGGAAAAGGAGGCAGCCATCATGGCAAAATGCGACGCCGTGGCGCACGAGCTCGCCGCCCAGGGTCGCCTGGGCCCCGTGGGACGCCTGATGCCGACGACGACAGCCATGACGGTCAGGGCCAGCCGTGAGCCGCTCGTGCTCGACGGCCCCTTCGCCGAGACCAAGGAACAGCTCCTCGGCTTCTACCTGGTCGATTGCAAATCCCTGGTAGACGCACTGCAGGTTGCCCGGAATCTCGTGGGCGACACGGGTGCCCTCGAAGTACGTCCTCTGGCGACGTTCTACCCTGGAATTGGCTTGCAGTGACGGAAGTCGCCTGGATTGGACCCGCGCTGGCAGCAGCACGGCCCCAGGCGGTCGCTGCCCTTCTGCGCTACTTCCGGGACCTGGATGTGGCCGAGGAAGCCTTTCAGGAGGCATCTCTGCGGGCGTTGAAGAGCTGGCCGGTGAATGGACCGCCACGCGACCCTGCCGCGTGGCTCATTTTCGTCGGACGCAACAGCGCGCTCGACGAACTGCGCCGGCGGAACAAGCACGACTCGCTGCCGGACGACGATGTGATTCCGGATGCCGAAAACAATGAGGCCGCCCTCGTGGAGCGTCTCGACAGTTCCGCCTACCAGGATGACGTCCTGCGCCTTCTGTTTGTCTGCTGTCAGCCCGACCTGCCTGCAACACAACAGATCGCCGTGGCGCTGCGCATCGTGTCAGGCCTGTCGGTGCAGGAGATAGCGCGCGCATTCCTTGTCAGCGAAGCGGCGATGGCGCAGCGGATCACGCGGGCCAAGCGCGCGATGCAGGAGTCCGCAGTCGCCTTCGAAACCCCGGGACCCGTCGAGCGCGCCGAACGGCTCAACACCGTCGCCGCGATGATCTATCTGCTCTTCAATGAGGGATACTCGGCAAGCGGCGGCGAGGCACACGTTCGCGTGCCCCTGTGCGAGGAGGCGATCAGGCTCGCGCGGTTGTTGCTGCGGCTGTTTCCGAGCGAAAGTGAGATCATGGGCCTGGCAGCCCTGATGTTGTTGCAACATGCCCGGGCCGCTGCGCGGCTGGATGCCACGGGCAACATCGTGCTGCTGGATGATCAGGACCGGCACCTGTGGAATCACGCGCTGATCGCAGAAGGCCTGGTACTGGTCGAGAAAGCGCAGCGCGTGGGAATCCCCGGGACCTATCAGCTGCAGGCGGCCATCGCCGCCGTGCATGCGCGCGCGGCGCGGCCCCAGGACACGGATTGGGGCCAGATCGATCAGATCTACGCCGTGCTCGAAGTGCTGCAACCCTCCCCCGTCGTTACTCTCAATCGCGCGGTTGCGGTCTCGAAGGTTCGCGGGCCGGCGGCGGCGCTGCAGCTGCTCGAGCCGCTGGCCCGGCCGCTGGCCGGTTATTTCCATTACTTCGGCGTCAAGGGCGCCCTGTTGAAAGAGCTCGGCCGCGCCGATGAGGCCCGGGTTGCCTTCAACCAGGCCATTGCCCTCGCGCGCACGGCTGCAGAAGCCGCTCACATCCGCATGAACCTGGATCGCCTGGATAAATGATCGTTTGCGAAACGCCGCGCCTGCGCCTGCGGCATCTGACCCAACTCGACGCTGCGTTCATCCTGGAACTGCTCAACGAGCCTGAATTCATACGCAACATCGGTGACCGCGAAGTCCGCACCCTCGAGGATGCAAGGCGCTACCTGCGCAGCGGCACTGTAACCGGCTACGAGAAATTCGGCTTCGGCCTGTACCTGGTCGAGCTGCAGGACGACGCCACGCCCATCGGGGTCTGCGGCCTGCTCCAGCGCGACTACCTGGAAGACGTGGATGTTGGTTTCGCGCTGCGCCAGGCTTTTTGCAACCACGGCTATGCCTTCGAAGCGGCCTGCGCCGTGATGCGCTACGGGCTGGAAGTGCTCGGACTCGGCCGGATCGTGGCCATCACGGCACCCGACAATCATGCCTCGATCAAGCTGTTGCGCCGGCTTGGCCTCGAGTTCGAGCGCAGCATCCGGGTGCCTGACGTGGCTCGCGACACCAGCCTCTTCACACCCCCACAACGGCACGCCGCTTGCTGTGAAGCTTCCTCACCACCGCACGAGGAGCAAGGGGATGAAGAAACAGCCGCAGGCGGATCCGAACATGCAGAAGCTGGCCGATCTGATCGCTGAAGCCGGCATCGCCATGCTCGCCACCACGGAGCCGGACGGCACGTTGCGCAGCCGCCCCCTGGCTACGCTGGAAATGGATTCCGAGGGCAAGTTGTGGTTCTTCACCGCAATGTCTTCCGGCAAGGTCAGCGAGATCGACCAACATCGCAAGGTGAACCTCAGCTACGTCAATCTCGACAAGCAGGACTACGTGTCCGTCTCGGGCCATGCGCGCCTGTTTCGCGACCCTGAAAAGATGCGCGAGCTGTGGACCCCGTGGGTTGAGCCGTGGTTTCCCGAGGGCCTGGACGACCCGGACCTGGGACTGCTCGAAGTAACCGTGGACGACGCCGAGTACTGGGATGCTCCGGCCAGCAAGACTCAACGGCTATTCGGCCTCGCCAAGGCACTCACCAGCGGCAAGGCCGACAGGCTTGGCGAGCATGCCAAGGTTCACCCGCGTCAGTGAACGCCGAGAAGTCACAGCCTGTGGCGGAGGCGTGACGTTTATGTGAGATTGGGCATCCTGCGGATATTTAAGGAATCGAGGATGCTGCTGCCGACCCGGCTGGGCGTGCGCCCAGTGTTTTGCATAATCGCCGTTGCCGCTTTTTTTTCGAGCTCCGTGTTTGCTGATGCGCAGGGCGGCCTGCCCAGCGAGACGCCGCCGGCCTTCAAGACGCACACCGAGAGTTTTGATTACGTCAAACGGGAAGAGATGATCCCCATGCATGATGGGGTGAAGCTGAAGACTTTCATTCTCATTCCCAAAGGAGCCAGCAAGGCGCCAATACTGCTGACGCGAACACCGTACAACGCATCCGAGCGCGTACTGCGCTTCAACAGCGCTCACCTGGCGTCTGTCGTTCCGCAAATGGATGACACTGCTGTGGCGGCCGGCTACATCATCGTTTTCCAGGACGTGCGCGGGAAATACGGCTCAGAGGGCGACTACGTGATGACCCGCCCTCTGAAGGGGCCGCTCAACTCAACCGATAACGATCACGCGACGGACACGTACGACACCATCGACTGGTTGATCAAGAACGTACCGGAGTCGAACGGACGCGTTGGTACGATCGGCGGGTCTTACGAAGGCTATACGACGGTTATGTCCACCGTCCGCGCGCATCCCGCGCTGAAAGTCGCCGTCCCGTTCGCGCCAATGGTCGATGGCTGGATGGGCGATGACTGGTTCCACAACGGCGCCTTTCGGCAGGATGGGTCTCTTCAATACGTGTATGACCAGGAGGCAACCCGGAAGAACGAGCTGACCTGGTGGACGGACGCCCGCGATACGTACGAGGTTTTCCTTCGCGCGGGCTCGGCTGGTGCACTGGCGAAGGCTCGCGGGGTTGATGAGATGGGGTATTGGCGCGAGTTGGTTGCGCACACCGCCTATGACAGCTTCTGGCAGGGACAGGCGGTCGACAAACTTCTGGCGAAAGACCCGCCTAAAGTGCCAATGCTCATCGTGTCAGGGTTGTTCGACCAGGAAGACATCTATGGCGGACCCGCGCTGTACCAGGCACTGGCCGGCAGCGATCCGCGAGGTGAGCGCGTCCACCTCGTTCTCGGACCGTGGAACCATGGTCAGGGCCGTCGCGAGGGCCGTGGCATCGGACCGATCATCTTCGAGGGCGACACCGCGACCTGGTTCCGCCGGACGATCATGCAGCCCTTCCTCGACTACTATCTGAAGGATGGCCCGAAACCGGATACACCCCGGGTACTCGTCTACGAGACGGGAGCCGACAAGTGGCACCGCTATGATGGTTGGCCTCGCGCATGCGCCTCCGGGTGTGCGGCAACTTCGCGCCCTCTGTATCTGCTTGCCGATGGGAAGCTTGGATTCGAGCCGCCAGCGCCTTCGAAGGCCCGGCCGGCGGGGTCGAAGGAACAGTACGACGAATTTGTATCCGATCCCGCCAAGCCTGTCCCGTATCGGTTGCAGCCGACGCTGGATACAGGGGCGCCTGATTCCACGTGGGGCGAATGGCTGGTCGACGATCAGCGCTTCGCAGCCTCCCGCACTGACGTGTTGGTCTACCGAACCGATCCGCTGAGAGAACCGGTGCGTGTCGCCGGCCAGCCCTGGGCGCACCTGTCCGCGTCAACCAGCGGCAGCGACTCCGATTGGGTCGTGAAGGTTGTCGACGTGTGGCCGGACGAAGTGCCCGAACATCCGAAACTCGGCGGTTATCAGCAGCTGCTCTCGGCTGACATTCTGCGCGGCCGTTACCGGGAAGATCCTGCAAACCCTCATGCCATCCAACCGGGCAAGGTGTTGGCCTACACGGTCCGCCTGCCGAACGTGAGTCACACCTTCCTGCCGGGTCACCGCATCATGGTTCAGATCCAGTCGACCTGGTTCCCGCTGTACGACCGCAACCCGCAGAAATACATACCCAACATCATGTTCGCCAAGCCGGAGGATTTCACGAAGGCAACGCAGCGGATATGGCACACGCCCGCAAGTGCAAGCTCGATCGAGTTTCCAATGGTGGGACCCTAGCGCGGGTTCGTGTAGCGAGCTATCAGACTGCGGCAATGCGTAACGGCCTCGCCGTGGACGGACTCCTCGTACTTGCGCCTGGCGAGATCTTCACGCTCGAGAGCAGTGGCACTCCACTGCTCTCGGGCAATACCTAGTGGAAATCCGTCGCTCCGGGAGTCGAGCTCCATGAAGTAGACAAAATCCTCGTCGTCCAACGCGTCCAGTTCCGCGGCGAGTTCCATAAAACGCCGCGCGGCTTCGACCACGCCCACGGACCCGGCAACGAGGGCGTGGGCAGTCTCGACGACCGCATCGTGGAGACTCTGTCGATAGTCTGGTTGAGGTAGTTCGTTGGACATCGATGGTATTCCGTCAGGGACTGCCCTTCTACCATGGGCATGGGGCCTATGGTTCATGCAGGGGCAATTCCCTTATGCTGCTTTGCCATGACTGAACTGCTGTTTCGCGACGATGCGTACCTCAAGACCGCCACCGCGCGCGTGGTTGCCGTGCATGAACGGGGTCTTGAACTGGACCGAACCCTCTTCTACCCCCTGGGGGGCGGACAGCCAGGCGACACGGGGGCTCTCGTTCGTGACAGCGGAGAGCGCATCTCCATAGTGGATACTCGCAAGGGCAACGTGGTGGATAGCGTGGTCCACGTAGCCTCGGCTTCGACGGGACTTGCAGAGGTCGGTGAGACGGTCAATCTCGAGATCGATTGGCAACGACGTTATGCCCTCATGAGGCTGCATACCGCATTGCATGTGATGTCCTGCGTCGTGGTCGCGCCAGTGACCGGCGGCAATATGTCGCCTGACAAGGGCCGGCTCGATTTTGACATCGACATGAGTCTCCTGGATGCCGCCAAGATCGAACGCGAAACCAACGCGCTCATCGCCCGCGGACTGGATACCGAAACGGTGTGGATCACCGACGAGGAGCTCGAGGCGCGGCCGGACCTCGTAAAGACCATGAGCGTGCAGCCGCCGCGCGGCGCCGGCCGCGTGCGTCTACTCCGGATACCGGGAATCGATCTGCAACCCTGCGGTGGCACTCACGTGAAGAACATCGGCGAGATCGGTGCCATTCGCGTGCTCAAAATCAGAAGCGAAGGCAAGCACAACAAGCGAGTTGAGATCGCCCTGGTCGGCTAACGGCCACGGCCGCTGCCCAGAATGTTGAAATCGGCGGTGTGTACGTACCTCGCACGAATATGTATTTCAATTGTAATAATTAGGCATTCCCGCCCGGGAATGCACGTAGAATTTGCTCCCTGGGACACACCGCTGTGAAAGGATGACCATGGACGAAAATTCCAATCGGGCGCGCGCGTGGCTCGCGTATACAGCGCCTCTATGAACAAGCCCTCAACTCGACCCCCTGGCACGGAACCACTCGCACTCTCAATCGCTCAGCTCGATGCGGATCCGCACGGCGTTTTCCGCCGTTACCGGCATCTGACACCGCTGCTCAAGCGCGAGAACCTGGGGTATATCGCCATCCGCGCGGCTGACATGGAACCGCTCGCGTTCGATCCGCGCACGCGGCAGATCGAGACGGAACAACTCGCGGCGCGCGGCATCCACTCCGGCCCGTTGGTCGAGCTGTGGAGCAACTCCATGTTGTTCGCCAACGGCGGCGAGCACCGCCGGCGGCGGGCTCCCATGTCGAGAGCCTTTGCGTTCAAGCTCATCGAGCAGATGCGGCCGCGGATCCGCGCCGCAGCCTTGGCTATCATCGAGCAGCACCTGCAGGCCGGCGAGTTGGATTTTCTGGGTGACTTTGCCTCTGCGATACCGGCTCGCATCATCGCGAACATTTTGGGGATACCCGCGGCCGATGTGCCGCATTTCACCGAGCTGGTCTACAGCGTATCGCGCTCACTGAGCTTCTCCTATGCGCCCTCTGAGATCCAGGGCATGCAGGACTCGGCCCAGCAGTTGATGACGTACGTGGATGGGCTGCTGGGCGCCCGCGGCGCAGCACTCAACAATGAGTTCCTGGCCACTTTTTTGATGACGGTGTCGGAAGCGGGCAACGTGTCCGCCGCCGAAATACTCAGCCAGATCGTCACCATCATCATCGCCGGCAGTGATACGACGCGCGGGGCCATCGCTGTGCAAGTTGCCCTTCTGCTCCAACATCGCGAGCAGTGGGATGCCGTCTGCGCCGATCCGGCCTTGATTCCGGGGGCCGTATCGGAGTCGTTGCGCTATGAGCCTGTGGTGGGATCGTTTCCCCGGTTCACGCTCGAGGACATCGAGATGGACGGCTACCTGGTGCCTCGCAACAGCATCCTGAGTCTGTCCACCCTGTCCGCAATGCGCGATCCGGGCCAGTACGTCGACCCCGACCGCTTCAACATCCGGCGGACCGATCATCCACGCCGTCATCTGATCTTTGGTCTTGGCGTCCATCGCTGCCTGGGAGAGATACTCGCACGGGCCGAGCTCGAAGAATCACTGGCAGCCCTGGTCAACCGGCTGCCCCAGCTGCAGCTCGCCGGCAAACCGCCCTCCTTGCAGGGGCATGGCGGCATCCGCCGCATTGACGGCATGCGGGTGCAGTGGGCCTCGCCGCGCGGCTGACTCCAGGCATATCATCCCGGGAACGCGCTCACTTCCGGGCGCCATCCGAGGTAGAGGCCTATGCGTTGTTGCACGCCCGCGAGATTGCTGCAGGTGGCTCTTACGAGCCTGGCCGTCACCGCGTGGGTGCAGGCCGCGGATCTCACCAAGCCGAATATCAAGCCGGGTCTGTGGGAGGTCGCAACCAATCCCAAAATCAGCGGCGAGATGCCCATCCCCGAGGAGCAGCTCGCGAAGATGACCCCGGAGCAGCGCGCGAGGCTGGAAGCTGCCATGCAGTCACACATGACGAATGGGGCGAAGCCGCGGGTCTACAAGGAGTGCATGACACCCGAGAAGATTGCACGTGGGTTCGACATCGACCCGCATGGCGATGACTCCTCCTGCAAGCGCAAGGTAGTCTCGAGTTCCGCGACCGAGCTGACTATGCACGATGAGTGCAACAAGCCGGAGCGCAAAACGGTCACGGACGTGCACTTCGAGGTCAAAGGCGGCACGCAGATGAGCGGCAAGATCAACGTCGTCATGACTTCCAATGGTAAGACGATGACGGTCAACAGCACGGTGCAGGGAAAGTGGCTGGGCGCGAGCTGCGGGACGGTCAAGGACGCCGAGTTGGAGAAATAACGGCCGCTTCGATCGATTGCATCGCCTCGAACATGCCGCTCGTGGGCGTGCTGCCCAGATCCTGTGTATGAAAGATCACGGCAAACCTGTTGTGTACGATGACACTGTACATCACGCCAACTGCGGCACGCCCGCCAACGGCGCCATTCCATGTGGCGCGGGCGGCCGGCAGTCCCGCTAGCTTGATGTGCGCGATGGGCGATGAGACATAGTTCGTACGGCGCCGCTCGATGCCGTCCAGAAACTGATGCAGGTATTTCTCCGCATAGATGCTCACATCCTGCGGTGCAGCCGGCTTGCCCGGCGGTGAGCCGAACTCGATGACATTGATCTGCAGAAGAGTCTTGAGGCCGGCGCTGCGTACGGACTTCGTCCAGGCCGTGACCAGCGTTTTCTTCAGCCGCTGTGTCTGGGCCGCCTCGAATCCCTCAGGGATGGTGATCACTACCGGCCCGATAGTGACGGGAGCTGCGGGAACCACGGGAGCAGCGTGAGTCGCAACCGCCACCAGGGATTGCGCAGCGAGCACCGTTACGCAACTGAGCATCATTACCCACCTGGCCACCAGCCGGGTCACGCGCCTGCAGTCAGCGAGTCGCTCCATTCTGGTCAAAGGCGGAGGAGACGCGCGCCAGCAGTGCCTGCACGCGTTCGGTCGCGCCTGCCACATCCTGGGCGCGCAGCCGCCCGAGCAGCGCCTTGTGCATGCTCACGAGCGTCTTCAGGCTCTTGCCCATTTCTGCAAGCCGGCGGAGCGCAATGCGGCCGCGGATATCCCACAACAATGAGTCCCATACAGCCAGGAAGGTCCGGTTGCCGCTACTTTCGACCAATCGGCGGTGAAAGCGCAAGGCATTGTCGATATAGGCTTCCGAGTCGTCAGCTTTGACGGCGGTATCCATCTCGCGCAGGTATCCGGCGAGGTCTGCCAGCAGATCCGGCTTGTAGGGGGCTGCGAGGGCCACCGAGCGCATTTCCAACATCATGCGCAGCTCGTACGACTCGCGCATTTCGGCGAAATCGGCGCCGCGCACCCGCGTTCCACGGAAGCGCTCCGAGGAGACGAGGCCCGATCCTTCGAGCTCGCGCAACGCCTCCCGGATCGGCGCCTGGCTGACATCGAATTCACGCGCCAGGTACAGCTCCTTGAGCTGGGTACCCGCCGGATAGGTTCCATCCAGTATCCGCCCGACGAGGATGTCGCGAATATGATCGCGCATGCACACTCGCTTGACTGCCTTGGCTGCTGGCTGGCTCATGGCATCACGGGACGGTCGAGTTGATCCTGAGTCCAGCCGCCGCCTGTAGCACGTACCAGTGAGACGGCGGCGTTCATCTGGGCGACTCGCACACTGATGGTGTCGCGCTGCGCGTTCAAGGCGGCAGTGTGAGTAGTCGTCACTTCAACGTAGTCGGCAACGCCCTGTTCATAACGCTGGTCGGCATGATAGGCCGAGCTCTGCGCAGACGCAGCCGCGGCCTCATCGGCCTTGCGTTGATCAGCCAGGTGATGCAGTCCGGCCAGATTGTCTTCGACTTCCTGGTACGCAGTCAGAGTGGTCTTGCGATACGTAGCGGCCGCCTGGTCATACTGCGCACGTGCCTGTTTGTTCAGGCCATACCGCGCGCCCGCATCGAGTAGCGGCACCGTTGCGCTGGGCCCGACCGACCAGAAGTGGCTGGGCGCATTGAACCAGCTCGAAGACAGCACGCTCTCGAACCCGCCCGCTCCCGTCAACGAAAAGACTGGAAACCAAGCGGCTTTGGCCACGCCGATCTGGGAATTTGCAGCCGCCATGGCACGTTCCGCGCGACCTACGTCGGGACGACGTTCGAGCAGCTTCGAAGGCAATCCGGCGTCGAACGGGGGCGGCGTACCCGCGAGTGATCCGGGCTCGAGCGTGAATCCGGAGGGTATCTTTCCCAGCAGAACGGCGATTGCATGCTCCAGCTGTGCACGCTCGAGATTGACGGCCGCAAGCTGCGAACGGGCGTTCTGACGCAGAGTGTCAGCTTGATCCACATCGGTTGCAGCGGAAATGCCTTCCTGGTAGCGGTTGCGGGTCAACTCGTACGCCCGGTCATAGACCCTGATGGTGTCCTGAAGGAGTTGGATGGTCGTATCGTCGCCGCGCAGCGAGAAGTAGTCGGTCGCCAGCTCGGACTGCAGTGACAGCTCAACGGCTGCGAGGTCTGCGGCGCTTGCCTGGGCTTGCGCGCCTGCTGCGGCCGCGGTATTCCTCAACCGCCCAAACAGATCGACTTCCCAGGACAAGTTGAGCCCGGCCACGAAGTCGTTCTGGACGTGAGAGACGCCGCCGCCGAGAGCCCGGCTCAAAGCCGTGTTCGCCGAATTCTTGCCTCGCCTCGCAGACACGCCGGCGTCCAGCGTCGGGAAGACGTTCGAGCGTGCCTGGATGGCAACGCCCCGCGCCTCTTCGAATCTCGCCACCGCGGCCCGCAGATCCGGGTTGGATTCGGCGAGCTGCTGCTCCAGGTGACTCAGAGTCGGATCGCCAAAGGCCTCCCACCACGGACCGCGACCCTGCACATCGGCAGGTGTAGCGGGCATCCAGTCACCCGCTTCCTTGTAGCTGCTCACCTGCGGTGGCGGCGGCGGACTATATTTGGGCGCCAGCGAGCAGCCACTCAACAGCGCTGCAGCGACGCAGGCAGCAGCGTAACAACCGCGGCTCACGATTTTGCGACCTTCCCTGGCGGTGGAGGTGCAACATGCACATTCACGCCGTCGGTCAGCGAATCGGGCGGACTGAGGATTACTTTGTCATCCGCGGCCAGTCCCTGGGTGATTTCGATGTCGGAGCCATAGTCACGGCCGATGGTGACCTGCTTCAGGACCACCTGGCCCTTGTCGCCAACCGTGGCGACATGCATTCCATCGCCGCGGAACAGCAGTACATTTGCGGGTACCTTGTAGGACTCGCTCGTGGCGCCCTCAGGCAGCTTGAAATGGACCTCCGCGTAGGCTCCTGGGAGCAGCTCATTGTTGCTGTTATCCACGCTCAGCTGGGCCAGCAGGGTGCGGGTGGTCTGATCGATGGCGCTGGAGGTGCTGTCGAACTTCGCCGTGTAAGCCTTGCCCGGCCGGTCAGGGAAGACCAGCTCCGCGGTCAGACCGGGCTTCATCATCGCCGCGTAGGTCTGCGGTACGCGCACGTACAGGCGCAAGCGCCGCATGTCCGCAACACGAAACAACTCGGGTCCGGTATTGTTGCCCGCCGCGATGAGCTGGCCGATGTCGGTGTTTCTCGCGGTCACTACCCCATCGAACGGAGCGGTGATCTTCTGGAATCCCGTCAGCTGCTGCAGGCGCTGCATATTCGCGCGCGCCGCCTGGACCTGGGCATCGTTCGAGGCGGCCACGCTGATCTTCTCGTCGGCTTCCTGCTTCGACACCGAGTCGGAGGCGCGCAGATTGCGCCAGCGCTCGGCAGTGACGCTTGCAATCTTCTGGTTGGCCTGAGCAGTGACCAGATCGGCCTGCGCCTGGCGTAACTGCGAATCCACTTCCGGCGACTCGATTTCGCCGAGCAGCTGACCCGCTTTCACCGGCGTACCGATGTCCACGAGCCAGCGCTTCAGATAGCCACTGGTGCGCGCATAGATCGGCGCTTCGTAATTGGCTTGCAGGTTTCCGGGCAGGATCAGGTCGGAAAGCCCGGTGAGCGGCTGCGGGTTGACAGTCGCAACGGTCACGATCGACTGAGCCTCGGTCACTTCCTTGAGTCTTGCCGAGGCACTGTATGCCGAGACCGCTGACCACACTACTACTATGACAGCGAGTGCTGCTGCGACCGCTCCCCCACGAGCCAGCATCCGCGCAGTTTTCGCCCCGGAATGCGCAGCGGCGCGCTGCGTGTCCGTTTCGGGTGATCGTACAGGTTGATCCATGATGATCTCAGTATGTCTTTCGTTGATGCCGACGGCTCAGGCCGCCTGCGCGGGGGTGGAACCCGGTGCCGGTGCAGCGCGCCGGCCATGTATCGCTGCAAAAACCGCTGGCACGAACACCAGGGTGGCCACTGTTGCAAACACCAAACCGCCAATGACCGCGCGGCCCAGCGGTGCGTTCTGCTCACCGCCTTCACCGAGGCCGAGTGCCATCGGGAGCATGCCTATGCCCATTGCGAGGGCCGTCATGAGGACGGGCCGGAATCGTGTGAAGCCCGCATCGTGCGCAGCCTGCAGGGCAGTCGCGCCTTCATTCATCCGGTCACGGGCGAAACTCACGACCAGGATGCTGTTAGCCGTTGCAACACCCATACACATGATGGCGCCCGTGAGCGCAGGCACACTCCATGTCGTACCGGTAATCAGCAGCATCCAGGCGATGCCGGCGACGGCAGCAGGCAATGCCGTGATGATGATGAACGGATCCAGCCACGACTGGAAGTTGATCACGATCAGCAGGTAGACGAGGAGGATCGCGCCCACGAATCCAATGGCAAGCCCGTCATATGAGGTAGCCATGGTCTGCACCTGGCCACGCACCTCGATGTGGGTGCCCTTGGGCAACTTGCCGTCGAGTGCGGCGATCTGGGCCCGGATGTCCTTGTTGATCGCACCCAGGTCCCGGTCCTGTGCCGCGCCAAAGATATCGATGATGGGCTGGTTGTCATAATGAGACACGATCGCAGGCCCGAAACTGCGGGTGATGGTGGCGAGTCCACCGAGGATCTGCGGTTGCCCTGCCGTCGTGACGGGCAGGTTCTGCAGATCCTGCAGCGAGGTCATGCGGTATTGCGGGGCCTGTGTGACCAGCGGGTACTGCAAGCCCGACTCATAGTTGAGCCAGAACGTCGGTGCGATCTGGCCGCTGCCCGATAAGGTCAGCAACAGGTCGTTTGCAATATCGTGCTGGCTGATGCCAAGCTGCTGCGCGCGGCTGCGGTCGGTGACGACGCGCAGCTCCGGCTGATTGAATACCTGTTGCAGGCGCAGATCGACGAGTCCAGGCACGTGACGCAGCGACGCCAATAGTTGATTGGCGACCTCGCGGTTCTTCGGGCTGGGACCCACGACCTGGATGTCGATGGGCGCGGGCACGCCGAAATTGAGGATCTGGCTGACGATGTCAGCCGGGAGAAAGCTGAAGGTCGAGGCCGGGAATCGCCGCGGCAGTTGCCCCCGCAGCGTTCGCACGTAGCCACGGGTTGCGGAGTGATGCTCGCTCAACGTGACCAGTATGTCGGCATCGCTGCTACCTACGGTTCCTGAGTTGCCGTAGGTCAGATTGATACCGGAAACGGGCAGCCCGATGTTGTCCACGATGCTCGCAATCTCGCGCGCGGGAATCACTTCGCGCAGCGCCGCCTCGACGTGGTCCACCAGGCCCGCTGAATCTTCCACACGCAGCCCGGTTGGGCCGCGCACGTGCAGCTTGATCTGTCCTGAGTCCACCTCCGGGAAGAAATTACGCCCGAGGAAGGGGATGAGGAGCATCGATCCGAAGGCCATGCCGACGAATACGGCCATGAAGACACCGCGATGCTGCAGGATGGTCGTCAACACTGACTGATACTGGTCGCGGAGCCTTTCGAACCGCGCCTCGAAGCCGCGCTGGAAGCGCTGCCAGGCATTGGGGTTTGCGGCCGCGGCCCGCTCCTGCTCCGCCGTTCGCAACCAGTATTTGCACAGGGTTGGGATCAGCGTTCGTGACAGAACGTAGGACGTCAACATCGCGAACACCACGGCCTCTGCCAGAGGCACGAACAGGTACCGCGCGACACCCGACAGCAGGAACATCGGTACGAACACGATACAGATCGAGAGTGTCGAGACCAGCGCGGGAATGGTGATCTGCCGCGAGCCTTCCAGGATGGAGGGCTCCACCTCCTCGCCTTCCTCGAGGTGCCGGTTGATGTTCTCGATCGTCACCGTGGCGTCGTCCACCAGGATACCGACCGCAAGCGCAAGCCCACCCAGGGTCATGAGATTGATGGTCTCGCCGAGTGCGTTGAGGATGATGATGGAGGAGAGAATCGACAGCGGAATGGAGATAGTGATGATCAGGGTGCTGCGCCAGCTGCCCAGGAACAGCAACACCATGAGAGCCGTCAGGCCGGCTGCAATCACGGCTTCGGTGATGACGCCCTTGATCGCGCCGCGGACGAAGACCGATTGATCGCCGGTTATCGCGATGGATGCGCCGTCGGGCAGCAGCTCGCGGACCCGGGGCAGCCGCGCCTTGATTTCATTGACGATGCTGAGTGTCGATGCGGAGCCGGTTTTCTGAATGCTCATCAGCACTGCACGCCGGCCGTCCACGCGCACGATGTTGGTCTGCGGCGGATGGCCATCGTGGACAAAAGCAACGTCGCGGACATAGGTGGTGGCACCGGCGCCACGTTGAGTCCGGATCGGCAGATCGTTGATGTCCTGCACCTTCAGCGGGCTCGAGTTGAGCCGCACGTTGTATTCCGTGTCACCGATCTTCTGGGTGCCGGCGGGTACGATGAGGTTCTGATTGCTGATCGCGGTGTTGACGTCGTTCGCGGTCAGACCCTGCGCGCGCAGCGCATCGGGCTTGAGATCTATCTGGACCTGGCGGGTTGCGCCTCCGTAGGGATAGGGGATGGAGGCACCAGCGATGGTCCCCACTTGACCGCGGATGACCTGGTTGCCGAAATCGAACAGCTGCGCTTCGGTGTGCCGGCTGCTGGACATCGCGAGCTGGATGATGGGCACACTGGACGCGTTGTACTTGAGGATCAGCGGCGGCTGGGTCCCGGGTGGCATGTTCCGCAGCTGCAGCTGCCCGAACGCGGTGACCTGGGCCATCGCGAGGTTGATGTCCACGCCCGGCTGAAAGAACATCTTGACCACCGAAATGCCCGGGTAGGTCTGGGATTCGACGTGCTCGATGTCGTTGATGATCGTCGTGGCGTAGCGCTCGACCTGCGCGGTCATGCGGCCCGCCATTTCATCCGGGGGCATGCCCGAATATTGAAAGGTCACCGCAATGATCGGGATGCGGATGTCGGGAAAGATGTCCGTCGCCATGCCCTTCTGCAGCGGCGTGCCGAAAATGACCAGCAGGCCGAAGATCGGCAGCAGCAGGGCGAGAACGATGAACGTGTAGGGGCGCCGCAGCGCCACTTCGACAATCCACATGGCTTGACCCGGGCGAGGAAATGTAAGCTGTCGATTATCGATAATCGTCCCGTGCGCAACAACCCGCCAAAAGAGGGATAAAGGCGGCAACGCCCTGAGCATTTGCCAAGATATCTGAAGCTGCTCCTGAAGCAGCCTCGGCCCTGGCGGGTTCCGCAAACTCGAGGAGCTTCGGCTCGGCAACGATTTTTTGCAGCGTCCGTCGGATCGCCGGCCTTCTGCCCGTCCTAGCAGCAGACCGCAACAAACTGGAGACCCCAAATGACCTCTTCTGTCCAAGCCCCGTCCGTCTCGGACCGCGAGCTGGTCCTCACCCGCCTGATCGACGCTCCGCGCGAGAAGGTGTACAGAGCGTGGACCGAAGCCGAGCTTCTCAAGCAGTGGTTCGCGCCCCTTCCCTACACGACCCCGTCAGCAACCCTTGACGTGCGGCCAGGTGGCGCGAACGTGATTGTGATGCGTGGCCCTGACGGCAACGAGTTTCCCAACGCCGGCGTCTATCTCGAAGTCGTGAAGAACGAACGCCTGGTGTTCACCGATGCCTACACCAAGGCCTGGGAGCCTTCGCAGAAGCCGTTCATGACGGTGATCCTGACATTTGAGGATGTCGGTGGAAAGACAAAGTACACCGCCCGTGTCCGTCACTGGACGGTTGCCGATCGGGAAGCGCACGAGAAGATGGGCTTCCACCAGGGGTGGGGCCAGTGCGCGGACCAACTCGCGGCGCTGGTCGCGAAGTTGTGATCAGGCGTGCGCCGGAGCGGCCCAAGGCCGCTCCGGCGCCTTGCCCAGCTTCACCAACAACAGTGGCGCAGCGCTTCCAACACCGCGTCGGGATGATTGCCGAGCCAGTCACGCACGTGTGTGTTTTCGATGCGTGCAGCCATCACCCATTGTACGGCGAGGCTCTTGTCACCCTGCTCGAGATAGGCTTTGGCGGTCTTGATACAGTCGCGCGAAGTTGCCGTGAGCCGCTGAGTATGTGCAAACGGCGCGATCGAGCCGTCACGGAAAGAGATCGCCACACCAAACGTTTCGAAATAAGTGTTGCACGCGGAAGGGCGCCTGCACTGCGTGAAATCGTTCCAGGCGTTTTTCACGTGGCCGATCGCCACCTTGACATCCGCTTCGGCGGGGGCTTGTGAATGCGCGGCGGACATCAATAAGACCGCGACCATCCCTGCGAGGCATTTCATCCGGTCAACGTAGCCGGCCCGCGGGGCGGTTGGCAATGACCTCAATTGCAGACAGGGCCTCACGCCCCGTGCCGCCTCAGTCCTCGAGCGGCTTGCCGAGCAGCTCGTAGCCCTCGCGCTCGCTGTAACCGTGCCGCCGATAGAAGGCGCGGGCGCGCCAATTGTCCTTCCCGAGCTGCAGCTGCACGCCCACGCAGCCGGCGCGAGCAAGATCGCTCTCGGCAACATCCAGCAGAGCGGCCCCGACACCGTACGTCCTCGCCGCCGGCGCCACGAAGAACTCGTCGATTTCGGCGACCAGCCCCTTCTGCTCGAGACTGAAGACGTACACGGCGATGAGATAGCCCACGAGTTCGCTACCTGCATCGGCAACCCAGATGGCCCCGAGCTCGGGTTGCGACGCAAGTCGCGCGAGCAATGGCACGAGGGTGGCCACGTCAAATCCGGGTATGCCTTCGAAATGCCAGTACTGGGCCACCAGCGGCACCAGCTGCGGCACGTCGGCCGGGAGGCCGGCGCGAATCTGCGGACTAACTTTCATCGACCGGGACCCTGCAGCCGCGCTTCAGCGTACCGAGCGCAACCCGCGTACGGAAACGTCTCACGTTGGAATTTTCGCTCACCAGCTTCTGCATGAGCGCATCGTAATCTTCGACATCACGCGCCGTAACGATCAACACGAAATCACCATCGCCAGTGACATACCAGGCCTCCTGGATCGCCGGCTCGCCGGCAATCCAGCGCTTCAGGACCGCCATCAGCTCCGGCCTTTCCCGTTCGACCTCGATATCCACGATCAGCGTCAGCGAGCGGCCCACGCTCTTGGGATCGACGATCGCCACTTCGGCAGTGATCACGGCCTCCTCGCGCAGGCGCGCAATCCGGCGCTGAACCGCGGATGCCGACAATCCTATCTCTGCGCCGATGGCTTCGGCGGCCCGGCGCGTATCCTGCTGGACCAGCACCAGTATTTTCCGATCGAGCTCATCCAGCGCGGGCGGCATTTTTCCCTCTCTTCTGGCCCTCGATCTGGCCTTCCAGCGGGGAAATGCCCCGCACTTTGGCACAACGACGCGGCTATCCCGCGCCATGTAACCGTAGCATAGCGTCCGTCTGTCTTCACCGGGTCGTCAGCATGAATTTCAAGATTTCGCTGGCGGGCATCGTCGCCGCGCCATCCCAGATCGATCCTGTATTTCTCAATTCACCCGTACTCGAGGGCACCAGGCTCGACAGGTCGCTGGGTTGTCAGGTCGTGGCGAAAGTCGAGACTGAAAACCCCGTGGGATCGTTCAAAGGCCGCGGCACGGAGTTGTTCGCGGCGACCGCTCTTACGCCGGGACAGACTGTGGTCTGTGCGTCCGCCGGCAACTTCGGTCAGGGGCTCGCACGCGCGGCAGGCCGCAGAGGGCACGCCTGCGTCGTCTTCGCCGCGGAGAACGCCAATCCAATGAAGATTGAAGCGATGCGCCGTTTCGGCGCCGACGTCAAGTTGGTTGGTTCCGACTTCGATGCTGCGAAAGAAGCAGCGCACAGCTACGCTTCGGAGCGTGGACTGCGATTCGTCGAAGACGGCTCGGAAGCAGCGATCGCGGAAGGGGCCGGGACTATCGGGCTCGAGCTCGTGGCTGCCGAGCGTTTCGATGCGATCCTCGTACAACTCGGAAACGGCGCGCTGCTCGCCGGCGCAGGCACGGCGCTCCGCGAGCTCGCTCCTCGAACCGAGATCATTGCGGTCGTCGCGGCCAATGCGCCGGCCATGAAGCTGTCGCTCGAAGCCGGGGCCGCAGTTCAAACAGGGCAAGCCAACACGATCGCGGATGGGATCGCAGTTCGCGTTCCGATTCCGGGAACGCTCGCCCTGCTGCGTCACTGCTGCGACGACATCGTGGCGGTGGAAGACACCGCCATTGTCCAAGCGCTGCGCCTCGCGCATCGGGATCTGGGACTGATTCTCGAGCCTGCAGGAGCGGCTGGAATCGCGGCCATGATGGCCGATCCCGGGCGCTTCCGAGGGCGGCGCATCGCCACCCTGCTCTCGGGAGGCAACCTGTCAAACGAGCTGCGCGCTCAGTTGCTGAGCCCCTGAACATGAGACTTCTCTACCAAACGCATTCGCCCTATGCCCGCAAGGTGCTCGTCGCGGCTCACGAAATGGGACTGCAGCACCGGCTGTGCGTGGTTCATCACGAAACCAGTCCGACCTGCCGCAATGAGGAGGTATTGGCACTCAACCCGCTTGGGAAAGTGCCGGTATTGATCTGTGACGACGGGGCGGTGCTGTTTGACTCCAACGTGATCTGCGAATACCTGGATGCAATGCACCCGAACGCGTGGCTCATCCCTGGGGAGCCGGACGCTCGCTTTCATGCGCTGAAGATGCAGGCGCTGGCGCAGGGCATTGCCGATGCCGGCATCGCAGCTCGCTGGGAGGCTGCGAGACGGCCGGCCCAATTGCGGTGGCCGACGATGCACGACGCACAGGTCCAGAAGATCGCGCTGGCGTGCGATTTTCTGGAGCGGAAAATCGATGATCGTGAGTTGAGCCGTGCGCACCGTGAGCCGGGTGCGCACCGTGAGCCGGGTGCGCACGGTGCGGCGGATGCGCGTGGCGCCCCGGATACGCGCGGTGCCGCGGGTGCGCACGGTGCGCACGGCGGGCGCGCTGTTGGGCCACGCCGCCCAGACATCGGCGACATTGCGCTGGTCACGGCACTGAGCTGGGTCGAGTTTCGCCGGGTCTACGACTTTCTCCCCGGGCGGCCACGCCTGGCAGCCTGGTACGGCGCCCTGTGCGCCCGCCCTTCAATGCTCGCGACAGCGCTTGCGGGGGAAACTCAGGATTGAGCTCCAGGCCTTGATTGCCCAGGATTCGCTACCAACTAAGAAATTTCCCCGCTGCCTGGGTGCGCGCGCATGATTCCATTCTCCGTTCTCGACCTCTCCCCCATCACCCGCGGCAGCAATGCCAGCCAGTCCTTGCGCAATACGCTGGACCTGGCGAGACACACCGAGTCGTTGGGCTACTTGCGCTACTGGCTCGCCGAACACCACAGTATGCCCGGGATTGCTAGCGCGGCTACCGCTGTCGTGATCGGACACGTGGCCTGCGGCACCTCCCGGATCCGCGTCGGCGCCGGGGGCATCATGTTGCCCAATCATTCGCCGCTGGTGATTGCGGAACAGTTCGGCACTCTGGAAGCCCTGTTTCCCGGACGCATCGACCTCGGACTGGGCCGGGCGCCGGGATCCGATCAGGTGACAGCACGTGCGCTCAGGCGCAACCTCGCGACCGATCCAGATCAATTTCCGCACGATGTGCTCGAGCTGCAGCGCTATCTGGCGCCGGCCGCCCCCGACCAACAGGTGATTGCGGTCCCCGGGGTTGGATCCAATGTGCCACTGTGGATCCTCGGCTCGAGCCTGTTCGGTGCCCAGGTCGCCGCAGCACTCGGCCTGCCCTTCGCATTTGCTTCCCATTTCGCACCCGCCATGATGATGGAGGCAATCGACATCTACCGCGCCCGTTTCCGCCCGTCAGCCCAACTCGACAAACCGTATGTGATGCTGGGCTTCAATGTGTTCGCGGCTGACACGGACGCAGAGGCGCGCCTCCTTGCAACTTCGATGCAGCAGGCGTTTGTCAATCTGCGCACCGGACGGCCTGGGCAACTCCCTCCACCGGTAGAAGACTATGCAAGCCGGCTTCCACCGCCCGCCAAAGCGATGTTAGATGAGGTGCTATCGTGCTCGGCGATCGGTTCGCCGGAGACGGTGCGCGAGGCGCTAGCCGGGTTCGTTGCGCGGACCAGGCCCCAGGAGTTGATGATCACCTCCCAGATCTTCGATCACGCCGCGCGGCTGCGTTCGTATACAATCACTGCTGAAGTACGGGATCAAATGTAAAGAGCGGACACTATGGTGACAGCTGCACGCAAGCTCCGGGTCGCGAGTGTGCAGATGGAGCACCAGGACGGCAAGCAGGAAGCCAACTTCGCGAAGATTGAAGGCTTTGTGGCCCAGGCGGCCG
This sequence comes from Gammaproteobacteria bacterium, assembly GCA_028293745.1. Taxonomy (GTDB): domain Bacteria; phylum Pseudomonadota; class Gammaproteobacteria; order Steroidobacterales; family Steroidobacteraceae; genus 13-2-20CM-66-19. The sequence goes on from JAQGOF010000241.1 coordinate 60,166, forward strand.
CGCAGGGCGCGCAACTGGTCGTGTTCCCCGAATGTTGCGTGTGCGGATATTGGTTCATTCGCAACTTGTCGATTGACGAGTTGGCCGCGCTGGCAGAGCCGATTCCCGAGGGACCGAGCACGCAGCGGTTGCGCGAGCTGGCCCAGCGCTACCGGATCACGGTTGGAGCCGGATGGATTGAAAGCACGGCCAGCGGTGCCTTTCACAACACGTACGTCGTAGCGCTGCCCGACGGGACGATCCACCGCCATCGCAAGCTACAGTCCTTCGAGCATTCGGCAATCCGCAGCGGTGACAGCTACACCGTGTTTGATCTTCCGGAAGGTTTCCGGGCCGCAATCCTGATCTGCTACGACAACAACATCATCGAGAATGTCCGGATGACTGCGCTCGCGGGAGCTGATGTTCTGCTCGCGCCCCATCAGACTGGCGGTGTTGGAGGTAAGGATCCCCACCGCATGGGACTCATCGATCCGGCGTTGTGGGCCAACCGACTTGCGGACCCGGCCTCGATTGAGCGCGAATTCCGCGGTGACAAGGGGCGGGGATGGTTGATGAGGTGGCTTCCCAGCCGGGCACATGACAACGGCCTGTTCCTGGTATTCAGCAATGGTGTGGGCGTCGACGACGATGAGATCCGCACCGGCAACGCGATGATTCTCGATCCCTACGGACGCATCCTGGCAGAGACTCACCAGGCTGCGGACGCCATGGTCACCGCTGACCTGGATGCCAGCCTGCTCGAGACAGCCACGGGAAGACGCTGGATCCGGGCCCGGCGTCCCGAGCTCTACGGAGCGCTCACCGTCCGGACGGGACACGAGCGGGATACGCGCGAACTGAAGTTTCAGAAGTAGCCGGCAGCCAAATCCCAGGTTGTGCGCTGCGGTGTCCGCATCCACGGTTATGTGAACTCGACTCTGCGACGGACTCGAACAAACAAGCGTCGCTTGTGGTTCGCACAAGATCTAAGCTCGGCTTTGTGCCGAACGTACTTCCATCGCAGAGCAGCATCGTGGCCAACATCCTGGCGCAGGCTCATGCCAGACGCCGCCGCCGCTGTCGCGTTGTTGAACGGCCGCATCAGCCGGTGCCATTCATCGTGGGCTCGCCCCGCTCAGGTACGACGCTTCTCAGGTTGATGTTGGATTCGCATCCCCAGCTCGCGATTCCCCCGGAGACCGGCTTTTTGCCGCGGGCACTCGTGTCACTGTTCGGCAACGACGAGCGGCAGCGGCAGTCCTTTGGTGCGGCTCTCATCAACTTCCCGCCGGAAGCGTCCGGCTGGCGGGATTTCGGCATCGAGCCCGATGCGTTCATGAGCGAGCTGCGGACGATCACCCCTTTCCACGTCGATGAAGCAATCCGCTGCTTCTATCGAATGTATGCCGCGCGCTTCGCAAAGGATCGCTGGGGTGACAAGACCCCCACGTATGGCAGACACATGCGTGCGATCGAACAAGTGCTGCCGGAGGCCTGCTTCATACATATCATTCGGGACGGCCGCGATGTCGCTCTGTCACTTCGTGACGTTTGGTTCGCTCCGGGCAAGGATATGACGACGCTCGCGCGGCAGTGGCGCCGGGACATCTGCGCAACACGCCGGCAATCCCTGGGCTGCAGGCACTACCTGGAGTTGCGGTACGAGTCGCTCGTGCTCGATCCGGAAACCTGTCTGCGAGATATTTGCGACTTCATCGAGATCGACTACGATCCCGCAATGAAGGACTACCATCGCCGCGCGGCCGCGCGCCTGCTCGAGCAGCAGGCCCCTACGCTCGCGAGCGGGACGGTTCTGGTCACTCAGCATGAGAGGCTGGCACAGCAGCGGCTCACCATGTGCCCACCGGACCCGTCGCGCATATTTCGCTGGCGCCAGGCAATGCTGGCCAGCGAGCGCGCCGAGTATGAAGCGGTCGCTGGCGGTCTGTTGGCGGCCTTGGATTACCCCTGCATCTAGCCGCCTGACCCCCGCGACCTGACTCCAGCGCCTGCGCCCACCACGAGCCTCCAGCGCTTGCGTGCCACAACCCGAGCAAGGACCGCCCCATGCGGTCAAAATGGCGCCCCCGTTTGCTGGAAGCTCAAGATGCGTTCGCGCCTGCTCGCCCTGCTGATCTGTGCACCTCTTGCGGCAGTGACCTGCCCGGCAGGGGCCGCCACTGAAGTCCATGAGAAGTTGACCGCCCTCGCCCGGGACATCGTTTACACCTCGGCTGCGATGTTTCCCACCCAGGCGACCCAATTGGGCATTCCAGGTCACGATGGCGAGCTGGAAACGCCCTCCGAGCGGAACCGAAACGCATATATCGACAAACTGCATCAGTGGCAGCAGCGGCTCGAGGAAGTTGCGCCTGCCGGGCGCGCGGGCCTCGAGCTCGTCGATCGCAATGACGCGCGCCTGCTCGACGCACAGCTCACGGGAAGCCTGAACCTGCTCCTGGTTCGCAGCACGGACCGCAAGGACTATTCGGCCGGGGCCAACAACATCGTCAATACGATTTTCTATCAGCTACAGTTTCTGCCGGTAGCCGGCCGGGAGGGCAAGACGGCCACAGATGTGAGCCGGGCCTGGACGGACCTTACGAACCGTCTCACCAGGGCACCGCAATACATCAGCGCTTCCGAGAAACTGGTGACGACGCCGGGACACCTCTACGGTGTAGTGGGCAACGAGCAACTCGATGGCGCCCCGAGCTTCTTCAACGGCGCTCTGACAGATGCCGCCAAAGCACACTACGCACGCGATACCAGAGCTTTTGCCCGCTTCAGTGCCGCACGGGATGCAACTCTCGCGGAAATCGCGAGGACCAGATCCTACATCGATGCCCATGTTGCACAGTGGCCGGAGAACTTCGCCATGGGGCGACAGGCATACGATGCGATGCTGCGGGACGAACAGCTGCTGCCGCTCGATTCTCGCGATGTGGAACGCATGGCGAACGACGAGCTGGCACATGGATGGGCAGAGGAGGCGTGGCTCATGGCGCAATCTAAACACGACAATCTGCCATTCGGCGCGCGGAGCGGCGGGGGCATGGCGCCCGAGGGCCCCGCTCTGATTGACTACTACCGCGAGCGTATCGCCGATGTCGGCCGCTTCGTTGCGCAGCATGACCTCCTGACCATCCCGGCGTGGCTTGGTACGATCAACGTCCAGGAGACCCCGAAATTCATGCAACCGGTCTCACCGGGAGCATCGATGGTCTCGCCACGGCTGCTCTCGGCTGAGACCAACGGTTATTACTTCATCACACCGCCTGCTTCGCTTGCCCAGGCCGCGGCACGCCTCGACATGAACCAGGATTTCGATCGCGACCGGATCCTCTCGACCGCCGCGCACGAGGCCATGCCGGGCCATTTCCTGCAGCTCTCGATCGCCAGGCGCCATCCGAACTTCATTCGCAGAATCCAGGGCAGCGGTGTGTTCGCCGAAGGCTGGGCCTTCTACGGCGAGGAGATGTTTGTGCGGCTCGGGTTGTACGGGAACGATCTGGACCCGCGGCTGTTTACTGCGCGTTGGGAGCGCGTGCGCGGCGCTCGGGCGATCGTGGATCCGAAGCTGGCTTCGGGCGAATGGAGCTACGAGCAGGCGGCGGACTTCTATGCCCAGGAAAGCGGCTTTACCCGCGCGGCAGCGCGTGCCGCCGCCGCTGCGATTGCAACGAATCCGGGCTACTTCATCGCTTACACCGTTGGACGCTGGCAGATTCAGCAACTGCTGTCGGCCTACATACAGAAGACGGCCGGCAAAGGCTCATTGCACGACTTTCACGATCGGCTGCTCTCGTATGGCACCACGCCGCTGGCGCTCGTGGGCCCGGAGCTGCTGGCAGATCTCGACAACCCCGCGAGCGCCGTGCGGGCTGCCGCGAACTACTGAAGGCACGGCAACACCCGCGCAGTGTGAGCCGCGGCTGGCCGTGACTACTGACACAGCCGGCGGTCAGTGATTCGACTTTGACAGCTGCCCGGCGGGCAACACGCGGATCTCAAACAACTTCGGCCAGTTCTTGCCGGTCACGAACAGGCGGTCGTGCGCGGCATCGTAGGCAATTCCGTTCAGGACACTGTCCGGCCCCGCCAGCTGCTCAGAGGCGCTCAACAGTCCCGCCAGGTTGACGACACCCGTGATCTCGCCACTCGCGGGATCGATGAAAATCATCATGTTTGTTTCCCAGACATTGGCGTAGATCCTGCCCTTCACCCACTCGAGCTCATTGACGTTGCGAACCGGCTTGCCCTCGTAGGTCACCGTGATGCGCCCGGTCTCCTGCAACGTGTCAGGGTGCAGGAAGCGCAGCTCCGGGGTGCCGTCGCTCATGATGAGGCGCTTGCCATCCTGCGTCAGCGCCCACCCCTCCCCCTTGTACGAGAACTTGCGTTCCAACTTGAAAGTGGCGAGGTCGTACACAAAACCGACCTGCGATTTCCAGGTGAGACTGACGAGCCGCCGCTTCCAGTTGACAATGCCCTCGCCGAAATACTCCGGCGGGACATCGATCTTCTGAACGACTTCCCCGGTCTCCAGCTTTTCCTTCCGAATGGATGACTGACGCTCGAGGCCCGTGCTCTCGTACAGAAAGCCGTTCAGATAGAAGAGCCCCTCGGTGAATGCATGCGGATCGTGAGGATAGGTTTTGACGATCTCGTACCCGTAGGTGGGTACGGCAGCCTGTGCCGGCACCCCTCCTCCGGGCAGCAGAGCCATGAGGAAGAAGGTTGCCGTTGCAGGCAGTGGCAAGCTGACGCTTGCTTGAATTCGAAGGTGGGGCATCACTTGTCATGGGCTGCGCCCAACTTTCCTGCGGGTCGCGGCGACCCGCACAATGCAGCGGCGCTACGCGCCGGTCAAGAGCACGGCGTACCGAGGGTTACTCGTACGTGCCGGCCTTGAAGATCAATCCGTCGTGCACTTCCCAGTAGGCGATCTTGTGTTCGATCTTGCCGTTGTTCGGGTTCTCTTTCATGAAGCTGATCCAGCCGTCCTGGTGGGTCTTTGCCGCGTCGATGATTTCCTTGATGAAGTGCTTCCCGTGTATGTCAGCGACACCGAGCCGGTTCTGCCCGACGAGGTCCGGTGACTTGGGATGCGCGACGCAAACACCGTTCAGGTCATGAAGGTCCACGTAGTCCATGCCCTTTGCGAAAGGGCCGTCATGTCGATTCAATTCCGCAATGGTCCGTTCGCGGCCGTTCGTCCGGTAGAACTGGACGGCCTCGTTGACTCGCTCAATAACCTCGTCGCGTGTGGGCGCCCCGGTCGGGGTCCCCGCAATGACCGGCGTCAAGGCAAACAGAAACACCGCGGCGGCGATACATGCGCTCTTAAACATGACAGCTCCCACCGGCGACCTTTTCCAGCAGCCGCCGTAATTCACTCACGTTGGACGACGCGAGGTTACCGGGAAGGCGTCGGGCCGCCTCAGCACCATTCCACAGTTTTGCGCATTGCAATAGCCGTTTATCGCGGCCGGAATCACGCTGGACGGGTATTTATGACAAGTGCGTCACGATTTGCGGTCACCTGCACCCGCAATGGCCGGCGGACAAGGTGCGGCGGCCAACTACCGCCGGGCGAATCCGGCCTTGTCGAGAATCCCGCCTTCGGCGAAGTGCGTCCTGATGACCTGGTCCCAGCCGCCCAGAGAGTCCTCGACTGCAACCAGGCGCACGGCAGGGAATTGCGCCGCGTAGCGCTGCGCGATGGCCGGGTTGCGGACCCGGAAGAAGTTTTTCGCGAGAATTTCCTGACCCGCATCGCTGTACAGGAATTGCAGGTACGCGTTGGCGACCGCGCGCGTGCCGTGACGCTCCGCCACTTTGTCAACAACGGCTACCGGGAAATCCGCGCGAAGACTGACTGACGGTACGACTGCTACGAGCGGAACCTTCGCGTACTGCGTCCTGATTGCGTTTACCTCTGACTCGAACGTGATCAACACGTCGCCGATCTGCCGCTCGATGAAGGTGGTGGTTGCACCCCGCCCGCCAGTGTCGAACACCGGCACGTTGGCCAGGAGCCTGGAGATGAACTCCGCCGCCTTAGCCGCGTCCCCTTTGTTCTGCTGGAGCGCGTACGCATAGGCGGCAAGGTAGGAATACCGCCCGTTCCCCGATGTCCGTGGGTTGGGAAATACAACCTGGATGCCTGGCCGTGTCAGGTCGTTCCAGTCATGGATCTGTTTGGGGTTGCCGGCCCGAACGAGGAGCAACGGCAGCGAATAGTACGGCGATGCATGATCCGGCAGCCGGCTCTGCCAGTCACCCGCGACCAGCCCCGCTTTGTGCAGCAGCTCGATGTCCGTGACCTGGTTGAAAGTCACGACATCAGCCTGCAACCCCTCCGCCACGGCCCTCGCCTGTGCAGAAGAGCCACCGTGCGACTGGCGAATGGTCACGGTCTGGCCCGACTTGGCCTCCCAAAGTGCCGCAAACGCAGGGTTGATCTGCGTAAACAGCTCCCTGGACACATCGTAAGAGGCATTCAGCAGTTGCGCCGGCTTGGCCTGCGCCCCCCAGACCGACTGAATGATCAATGCACCGAGCAGCACCAGGGTGATTGCGTAGATTGCTTTTCTCACGGGTAACCCTTTGCCTAGCGCAACGGAACGAGCCGAAGTCTTTCAAAGCCGCGCCCGGGCTACCAAGAAGCATTGGGTATGTGAAAATGCGCGCCGGGCAGGTATCAAGGGATGCGTGCCAAGCTATTTTCCGGGTGAAGAATGAAACCATACGTCATCTGCCACATGTGCACGACCATTGACGGACGAATCCTGAGCGCGCGCTGGAAAGACCTTCCCGCACGCATCAGCAGCGGCAAACTGTTCGAGACCACTGCGGCAAGCTTCGGCATCGGCGCCTGGCTCGTGGGCACGACGACCATGAAGGAGTTCGCCGATGGCAACTTCAAGCTGAAAGCCGCCAGGGAGCACATCGAGCGGGTGGACCACGTCGCCAACCCGAAGGCGAAGAGCTTTGCCATTGGCGCGGACGCAAAAGGTGTACTTAGGTATAAGCGCAACGACGTAGATGGCGACCACGTGGTTTTACTGGTGAGCGAGCTCGTCAGCAACGACTACCTCGCACACCTCCGCTCAGCTGGCGTCTCATACCTCTTCTGTGGGCGCGATCACGTCGACGTGCGCATTGCGCTCCACAAGATCGCAGGGGTGCTGGGTATTCGAAAGCTCCTGCTCGAGGGGGGAGGCACCTTCAACGGCGCCGTACTGAAAGCAGGGCTGATCGATGAGATCAGCCAGGTCATTGTCCCGGTCATCGATGGGGGTAAGGGTGTTGCCGGCATTTGCGACATCCCCGGCGAGACCCCCAGGAAAGCAGCAGCGACGCTGCGCGTCACTCAGCATAAGAAGCTACCTGGCGGCGTAAACTGGTTCCGCTACCGCGTGCGGAACTAGGTCGCGCTGCGCATGGCTATGGGGCTCTTAGCAGCGTGATCACCAAGGAGCAGAAGAACGCAATGGAGAGTTTCGTCTTTGCCGAAGCCCTCAAGTATTGCTTCCTCCTGTTCGCAACCCCTTCAACACTGGATTCGATCACGTTGTGCTCGATACCGAAGCGCACCCGCTGCGCCGGTTTTGATCCATAGCAACTGCCGCGCTGAGTGGCTCGCCGCCCCTGCGAAGCCTCGGCAAGTGCGTATTGGCGGTCCGAAAAAGCCGTAGCGGCGTGCGCATGTTCGTACATTTGCAGCTTCCAGCGACACCTGCAGGAACCGACTCGACGCCGCTCGTACCGCGCGCGGGGACGCTCGTCGCGTGCGCGAGACAAAGTTTGAAAATCGAAAGCGGCGCCCTCGGCAGGTTGTAATGCTACATCAGACCGCGCACCGCCTGAGGGCACGTCGCGCGCCTGGCCAGGTCGCGCGTTCCGCTCAAGTCGGGAACGCGGAAGGAACATCACAACGTAGTGCAGTGCAGGGAACCTGGAAACCAACCGCAGCGTTCCCTAACACGCAACTTCGTGGAACCTCCGTGCCACGCAGATGTCAACCGCAGCGCGCGGATCGCGTTACCCACTAGTCCTGATCACCAGCGGTCGGGCTCAGATTCCGTCCATGTCGCCCGGCAAGGGAGAGCTGCCATGCGAATGTTTGGCTTCTTGTTTGCCATCCTCTTTGCTGCCTGGCTGAATCCGGCGCATGTGTACGCGCAAGGCGACGAAGAGCGCCGCGCCGGGGAACAAACCGAGCCTTACCGCAAGCATCACGATACGCGTCACGGGCACGACCATGTCTATCCGGACAGGGGCTCTATCGTGCGCGACCTGCCGCGTGGATCCTTCGTTGTCAATTACGCCGGGCTCTCCTATCGATTCCATGACGGTGTCTGGTTCGAGCCGCGGGGCCCGGCATTCATGGTGGTCGAGCCGCCGATTGGAGTAATGGTCCCAACACTACCCTCGTTCGCCACGCCCGTTGCCCACGGCACGGAAGCGTATCTGTACGCGAACGGCATTTTTTATGAGCCCCGACCTGAACTCGGCGGTTACGAGGTCATAAACGATCCTGGCGAAGTGATGCCCATCGATAGATCGGGGGCGGTTATTGATGCCGCGCCTTCCCGCGCACCTGCGCCGTCAGCGGCTGCCCCGGCGTCGGCATCAGCGTCGGCGCCCCAGACTTCGGCGGCGCTGCTGGCCACTTCACCCGTGGCGGTGGGACCTCCCGCGCCAACACCGGCTTCAGCGTCCGGGCCTACATTGGCAGCTTCAGCGTCCGGGCCTACATTGGCAGCTTCGGCGTCCGGGGCCACACTGGCAGCTCCGGCGTCGGCATCAGCGTCGGCGCCCCCGACTTCGGCGGCGCTGCTGGCCACTTCACCCGTGGCGGTGGGACCTCCCGCGCCAACACCAGCTTCAGCGTCCGGGCCTACATCGACAGCCTCAACGTCCGGGGCCACATCGGCAGCTCCGGCGTCCGCGGTGGCTGCGGCGACGTTGGGAGCCGCGGGGCTCAGGGCAGTAGCACCCGCCTCCGCCGCAGTGGGAGCGGCAGGAACATCGGTGCCCCCGGTATCTGCGGGAACATTGGGCACTGCGGGGCAGAGAGCAGTCGTATCCGCCTCGACACCAGCGGGCATGTCCGTGGCCGCAATGCCTGCGGCTACATTGGCAACATCGCCGCCGGCGGGAGCTGCACCCGACTCACCATCTGCGGCCACATCCGCTTCGGCGGCGACCTTGGCGGCATCTGCCCCAGCGACGGCCGCACCAGCAGCATCCTTACCCGCCTCATCGACCCCAGCGGCGACGTTGGCCGGAGCGGCCCCAACAGCAGGGGTGCCGGCCTCGGCACCGGCGACGACGGTGGCGGCAGCAGCGCCCGCGACAATTCCCGCTTCGGCCCCCGCGGCAGCCTCAGCAGCCACACCTATACAAACGGCCTCGCTAGCCCCATCGACAGCGGCGCCGACTGTGCCTCCTGTAGGGCAACCCGCACCGCAGCAGGGAGGGTCCCCACTGCCAATGGGAACAAAAGTGTTTGCATACCCGAGGAACGGTCAAGCCGCCGACCAACAGGCGCGCGATCGATATGAGTGTTACCGGTTCGCCGTGACGCAAAGCGGCTTTGAGCCTATGCACTCACCCGGCGTTGCGCCTCAGGCAGCGCGTACCCAGCCGCAGTCCGACTATGAGCGGGCGCAGGCGGCGTGCCTCGAGGGGCGCGGTTATACGGTTCGGTGAGTGCCAGGAGTAACACCATGATGACGAAGGTTTTGAGAGCGTCGCGGATCCCTATCCTGCTGGCAGCGTCGATGCCTGCAGTCGCGCAATACGTCGCGACGCCTCCGCCGAGCGACTCTTCCGCCGCGTCGGGGGCTCATGCAGACGACCTGCATATCATCTCGAAGAACGGCCAGACTCAGGAACAGCAGTGGACTGACCGCTATGAATGTCACAAGTGGGCAAAGACCCAAAGCGGTTTCGATCCGACCCAGCAGTCCGCAGGGGCCCCGTCGAACGAGACTGCGTCCCGACGCGACGGGTATCGGCGCGCGATGACGGCCTGCCTGGAAGGGCGCGGCTACACGGTACGCTACGGCGCACCAGTGCAGGCCGCAGTACCACGGCCTACTGAACCAACGCGCATCCGGCAGTACCCCACGGCAGTGTCCGAGTTCAAGTATCACCCGCTTGCCGTACAGATCTTCGGCGGTTACACCGTCACGGCGGGAACAACGAATCAGTACCTCGAGGATGGTCCGAACATCGGATTCGGGTTCACCTGGTTTCCAACCTCGGCGTTGCCCATAGGCTTGCGAATCGATGGCAGCTACAGCCGGTTCCGCGCCAAGGACGCGTTGCGCGATCTCTACGGCGGCGGCTTCACCTCCGGGCATCAAGACCTCTACGGAGGTGATGCCGACTTGCAACTGGACCTGGCTCATCGGTCATCGCGCGCGAAGATGTACCTCTTTGGCGGCGCCGGCTGGTACCGCGAGCAGACGAATTTGAGGCAGGTATCCTTCCAATACGGAGAGTTCTGCGACCCGTACTTTTGTGAGCCTGGCTATTTTCCCGTCTTGAGCGCAGTGCAGCGCACCACGAGTCCCTGGCACAGCTCGTGGAATGCCGGCATCGGATTGGAAGTGTCGAGCGACGACCGCGCTTCGTTTTTCATCGAGGCGCGGTACCAACGCATCTCGCAATACAACGGCAAGATGCAGTTCGTGCCCATCAGGTTTGGACTTCGTTTCTGACAGCCTGCTCCGCAGCGCGTCATAGGCCAACAATTCCTTCGCCCGTCAGGCCTTGCCGATGGAGGCTGGCCCGCGCATGCTTGGGGGCGCTCGGTTTCTCTCGAAGATCAATCAAAACACAGCACTGACGGGAGACCAATATGAGGAAACTACTTCTATGTGCGCTCATTGCAGCGATCGCGGTGACCGGCGGGGCAGCCATCGCCATCGCGGCCGGCTCTGATCCCGTGGTCGGCACCTGGCAGCTCGACACTGCAAAATCCAAGTTCGCGGCGGGGCCAGCCATGCAGAGTCAGACCAGAACGTACTCGCAGTCCGGCGACAAGATCACCCTCGTCATGACGACCATCGGGCCAGGTGGGAAGGAAGTGACGACCCATACGACTTATCAACTGAACGGCAAGAACTTTCCCGTGACGGGAACCCCTGACTACGACAGCCTTTCGGCAAAACGGATCGACAACAACACCGCCGAGTTCATCCTGAAAAAAGGCGGCAAGGAGATCGGCACCACCAGCCGTACGGTGTCCAAGGACGGCAAGACACTGACCGCAAAAACCAACGTGACGACAGCGGCCGGTGAGAAATCCGAAAACGTGTTGGTGTTCGACAGGAAGTAAACGACTGCGGAGCGACCGATCGGCAATTGCGCCGATGGGTCGCTCCGCTATGCAGCACCATCTCAAACAGGAGTTGCGTCCACACTCTGCCGGCCGCCTGCGCAGCGACCGTTCAAGTGGCTGTACGTCTCGTTTGCGCCGTCTAGTCGCGCTGTGCGGTAGCTGGAGTCACGAAGTAGCCGCGGGCAAGAGTCCAGGCAGCCGCGGCGAATACAAGCGTATTCGCCGCGATTACCGGGGTCGCATCGATCAGCACGCCGTATACGATCCACAACACTGCCGCGACCATCTGTATGGCGCGCAGGGCCGCGGGCCGCAAGAAGTACGAACCGGCAAATATCGCCGTTGCAACCCACCCGAGTATCTGTGTCACGAGCATATTCCTGGCGGGTCAGCTCAAGGCCGGCACGCCGAATGCCGGCACTTCCCGGATCATCACACGATCCGTCCGTTCTCTCTCCCAATCGTGGAGCATCATCCCGTTAGCCTCGAACAGCGCGCGTATTTCTGGCGTGCGCTTACCGAGTACCTGGCTGAGCACCGGCACGAGAACGCTGAACGCATTATCGCTGAGCACAGTGGTTCTCGCGATGCGGGCCAACTGTTTGTTGCCCGAGACGGCGATCGTGAATCCGTCGCCGTTATTCACGTGTAGCATTACGTGAATGTCCGAGCTGCCGTCGCCCACATAGATCACGCGGTCGGGGACGACGCCGAGTCGCTGCTCCAACTCCTCGAGCACTGCGACCTTCCCATAGCCGGCAGGTACGCGCGTAATTGCACGCACCTCACCGGACACAGGATCGTGGTCGAATTCCGTTCCATAGATGTGATCGGCCGGCACGATGCCCGCCAGTGCGGCCACCACGACCTCACGCGGAGCAGCGGAGATCACCCGGAAGGAGAAGCGATAGCCGTCCAGGCCACCCTCCAGAAACCTGACCAAGTCCGGCAACGCAGCCTTGAGCCGCACCCGGCGGCCCGCCTCGACCAGGTGCTCGCGCCGGACGCCGCGAAAGTCGGGATCATGGCGGATGAGATACGTCAACTCACCGCCCTGTTGAATGAGATTACTGCGCGCCAGGCCGGCGACCTTCTCCTCGAAGCCCCTGACGCCCAGGAGATCACTCAGTACGTGTCCGGAATCGTTGAAACTCAACGTCTGGTCAAAATCGGACGCGAACAGGTAGTGTTTGGGGATCAGGTTGCGCACAGTTCAACTCCTTGATGCTTCGATAGGAACGCCACCCCCAAACGACGACACAGTGACCATACCAAAGAGTTCGCGGCCAACAAGCGAACTGTGTCACTCTGACAGTTGAGCATTTTTCACGCACGAGTCAAAAACGTACAATCTGCAGCCAATACGGGGCGCCGGGCCGCGCCCCCAGCGCTCAGGGTCCGGCATCCCGACCAGGCCAACCTGGAGGTGGCGCGTAGGTCGCGCCGACGCGACGGTTAGATCGCAGGGACCACGATTGATGCCCGGCTGCTCCTCGATCATTTGACGGCCGCGGGAACAGATGCTCCTGCCATTGCGCGCAAATAGATCAACAGATCACCGAGGTCGGCTTCCGGGAGTGTGCGCGCATCAAACCCCGTCATGCGCTGACCCGGCCACGTACGGACGGCACCAGGATTGCGGATGATGGCGCGCAGACCCGCATCGGTCAGATATTGTGTCGCGCTCATGGGTCGTCCGAGGTCAGGACCCATTTGGCCCGCACCTCCTCCATTGAGTCGATGACACGGCAGGCAGAAGCTGAAAAAGACCTTCTGGCCCGACCGGGCGGCCGAGTCAGTCAAACGAGCCGCGGGTAATTCAAGTTGCGGCCATCGATGTACTGGGCTCTCAGCCAATGTAAGACTCGTCAGCGCGTACGGCCACTGCTCGCTGGATACACCCGACCGCTCCGGGTGGTCCCAGACCAGATAGAAGGGACCCGCAGACGCAGCACGATGCGGCAGCGGCGGCCACGGCTGAGTGGGGTCCTCCACAGCCAGCCAAGCGACCGCTCCGCCGTTGGTTCCATGTATGACCAGTGTCAGCGGAATTTGCGCAGTGAAGCCGTCTTTGGCGCGCGCCTCCAGTGTGTCAGAGCGGTCGTCACGGGTTCCATCGAGCAAGGCTAACAACGGCACTGCGCGGTACGTCATGGAGCGCCCGTAGGAAGCGTCAAGCTGCACAACGAGCGAGACGGTATCCTTTCTAGCGAGCAGCGCGGCCGTCGTGAATTCTCGAGAGTGCCCCCCGCCGGTGATGGTCAACGCCGGTTGCACCGCCTCGGCGATCCAGGAGCCGACCAGCGCGACCACTGTAAGTGACATCGTCGCCAATACTCGCATTCGTACGTCCTTCGGCAAGTTATGCCAGCGGATGATGTCAGTCAGGGCGGTTAAACCGCGCCCACCTCGCCTGGCCCAACCCACGAGTGCGACCATGAGGGTCAAGGCGGCAACGGCAGCCAGACTCCATTCAATTGCGAGAATTGCGCGAGCTGCCATCGGGTCCGTTACTCCGCGGCCGTAAAGTAGATGTCCTTTCATTGTCCCAGTCGGGTAACCTTACAATGGCAAGCGGGATCGAACCGAACAAATTCAGCAGTAAGGAAGAGGATGACTTTCATCGTCGCTGTCCTGCTGTTCGTCGTTGTCGTCGGCATCGTCGATGCCGGACTCCCGTGGCCTGATCCCAGGCAACGCAGGCCTTGATCGCGGGACACTTCGGTCTCGCGGCTGCCATAAAGTGGCGCGAGCGACAGGCGCCGTTATGGGCCCTGATGCTGGCGACGGTGTGGCTCGACATTATCTTCGTTCCCCTCTTCTTAACGGGAGTCGAGACAATCCAGCCGGTTCCCGGCACGCACGGGGGTTACGGCGCGGTCATCATCCGTGCGGACTACACGCATTCGTTGGTCGGTGCACTAGGCATCTCAGCCATCTTTGGAGGCCTCACAGCAGTTTGGTGGGGACGGCGCACGGGATTCGTGCTTGGGGCTGTAGTCTTTTCGCACTGGCTGCTGGACCTGGTGGTACACCGCGCCGACATGCCGATCCTCCCCGGTGGTCATGGGACCTTGCCGCGACTCGGTCTCGGTCTATGGCGATTTCCAAATGCGGCGATGTCGGCGGAGCTCGCGCTCGTCATCGCTGGCGCCTGGCTCTATTGGCGTGCCGCACGTGAAACCGCCGCCTCCGTCCCCTCACTCCGTGGGAAGGCCAACCTCGCAGGGCTTCTGGTCCTCGTCTTTGGCGTTACCGTCCTGGTCGTTGACGTCTTGGGTTGAGCCCAGTTGGGAACGCCCAACACTTCAACCGCAATCTCACTGCAACACTCTCAACCCCAATCTGTAGCGTGGACCGCCTAAGGTCCTACGGCGGCAGGTCTTTCTGGACACCGC
>JAQGOF010000056.1 GCA_028293745.1 Gammaproteobacteria bacterium
TTTCAAAGCTTCCACAACGGCGTCCGGCAGGAACACCGCACGCGGCTTGTCGGTCTTAGTTACCCACACCGACAGGCGAGGTGTTCCGGTCGGGGAATGTTTCCCGGTTAGGTCGATGTCGTCCCACTTCAAGCGCAGCATCTCACCCAGGCGAATGCCAGTACCAACTGACACCATGATGGTTGCCTGGGTTACAGGTTCCTCGTCGGTCACCTTCAGCACCGCAGCCAACTCGGCATCCGACAGAAAGCGGACGCGTCCGCCCGGCTCCTTCAGCATGAGCTTTTTGGGCCAGGAGCGGGTTTCCGGTATGTACTCGGCCTGCACACCCCAATTCCAACAGGCACGCATAGCGGA
The DNA here is from genome assembly GCA_028293745.1 of Gammaproteobacteria bacterium. GTDB lineage: Bacteria > Pseudomonadota > Gammaproteobacteria > Steroidobacterales > Steroidobacteraceae > 13-2-20CM-66-19. The sequence continues at coordinate 358 of JAQGOF010000056.1, forward strand.
CAGGTGCCGGTTGGTAGTGGCGGGGCCGCGCCCTTCGTCCTGCAGTTTCTTGCGGGCCTCCCGTAGCATCACACTGCTGATGTCCAGCACCTTGCGGCTACCGTACTTATTGACCCACCAGCCGATCAGCCGTTGGGTTTCGGACAGCGAGCGTTGGGCCTTGGTCACGTCGTCGTCGAGATAGTCTCTTGCCAGCTTCTCGATGGTGAGCTGACCAACATCCAGCCGCACCGGGGCACCCCGCTGCCGTTGGTGTTTGAATTCGGCTTCCTGTTTCGTTGCCCAGGCTTTGGCAGTCGCCCGGTCCTCGAAGGTTTTGGACATGGACCCACCGCCCAGCACGCGCGCCTGGGCAAGGTAGGTAACGGCCCCGTGCCGCCCCACCCGCTTACTTATTGAAGGCATGTGTGGAAACTCCCCTAGCTGCGCGGCGCACGCACGGTAGCGGCGCCTTGGCGCACGCTTACTGTCACCCAATTGCAACAAAATTTGCAACAAATGGTCTAGCTTGGGCTTTGCAGTAGACCGCTTTGCGCGGCTATCTGCTTGTTTTATTGGCGGAGAGGGTGGGATTCGAACCCACGGTCCCCGTGAAGGGACGCCAGTTTTCAAGACTGGAGCATTCAACCGCTCTGCCACCTCTCCACATGTAGATTCAAAGACTTACAAGATATTCTTCGCACCGCGTACCGGGATCAGGCGCAAATCCTACCAAATTTCCGGGGCGAATCGCCGCTCCGCCGCTCGACGATCCTCCCGCACCGCTACAGCGTGCCTTCATAAATCTGCGCCAGCGGGACCGAAAGCCCGATCGACCGAAACTCCACCGTAGCCTCGGGACCGGAGTACGACTGCGGGCGCCACTTTTCGGCCCGCCGATGCACGATGACCTTGTGATCGTCCTGCGCCAGCAGGACGTATTCTTCGACTGAGGCGATGCGGCGGTAGGACATCGCTTTCTCTCTGCGATCGATGTGTTGCGTCGAGGGAGACAGAATCTCAGCGACCAGCTTCGGATTGCGCACGTAGTTTGGGCCCCAGTGCTCGCGCTGGCAGGCGACCATTACATCCGGGTAGTAGATAATTTCGTCCGTGTCGGATCGTATCAGGAGCTTGAGATCCGTCGAGAAGAGCTCGCACGGCCCTCCGCGCAAATGACCTCCAATAGCCATGACCAGTTCCTGTGCAATGCGAGCGTGGGCCACACTGACGCCGCTCATCGCATAAATGGCGCCGTTGACATACTCGTGTCGAAGGGGGCTTTGCTCCTCGAACTGCAGGTATTCGTCAACTGTCATGAAAGGCGGCTGCACAGCTGCGTTCGAAGATCGAGGCTCTGCAACTCCATACCCTGGCAACTGAGCGTCGATCAATTTTTGAAGCCAGTCTGCGATGACTTCACGCTCACCAATGGACAGACGCTCCAGTGCATGTTGTATCTGTGCCAGTGTATCCATCAGGTAACTCCATTCAACATTGCCGTTTCGCGCAGTGTATTCCGGGAATGCGGGAAAGCACAGGGGGAAAGGCTCCGCGTATTCGCAGAAATTCCGTATTCGTTGATTTGTGTTGTGTTTGTCTCAAGGCAATTGCAGCAGGCGTCCTTAGCGATGTGGTACGTCGAAGACTGACGCTTGGAATGACGTCGGTGGTGCCGATTGGAACTGTCGTCGGTGAGAGACGGCTTCAGCGACGCGGTGCGACAACCCACGCACGGACGTGGTGCGGGTCGGGTCCGGGCGGATACAAACTTTGTTACATTTTTCTCACCGCGGCATTGGGAACAAAGCACGCTGTGCGCGGCCCAACGCTTGGGGGGCCCAACCCAATTTGGCGGAAAGCCAAGAGCGACCATTTATGCCCAGGGAACTTTATCTGCAGCGCACCGCCCGTGAATGCCTCGAGAGCGGCCGGTTGCCTCGCATGCACTCCCAGTGCATCTGGGGTGGCTACGGCCGAGGGGACGTCTGCTCGCTATGCGGTGAACCCATCCGATCAACCGAGGTGGAATTCGAAGTTCCGGAGCCGGAAGACGGGAGTCGGCATGACGACTACCGTCATGCTGCGGCCGGAACGGCCTTCAGGTTTCACATCACGTGCCACGCCGTCTGGCAACTCGAATGTGCCGACGACGAGACAGCCATTGAGCCTGAAATTACCGATTAGGGCGACCCTGGGTCCGTTGGCGTAGTTTCCGGAGCAGGTCACATCGGGCTGTCTCAAAAGGCCTTAATGTGGCCGCATGGGAAAGGTCAGCCAACTCAATCCTGATACTTTTCCCGACTCGCCTTACGCCATCGAACTACGATGCGGCGCTGCGGATCGGCGCTTCAGTCCACGACTCGAGGCCGAATTCGAGCGAATCCGCCTGATGGACGGGCGCGCGCTCGTGCGTGTGACGTCTGTTCTGGCCGTCCTGGTCGCTGCCTTGCGTGGCGTGGAACAGGCTTTCCGCGGCTCCTGGACCAGTCTTCTCGTGATCGACTTCGGGTTGGTCATTGCGGGCTCCGCCGTGTTGGCCGCAATTGCCTGGAGCCCGGCATTCGAGCGTCTGTATCTGCCGTGGGCGCGGATTGTGGTGCCGTTCAGGAATACCCTGGTAGCGGCTCACATCGCCGCGGTTGCAGCTGGCGGTCATCTCGAGTTGCTCATGGCTGTGCCTGTGATGCTGATCGCGCCTTTTTTCTTCTTTGGACTGCGATTGCCGACGGCGCTCGTCTCGGGTGTGCTCACCGTCGCCTCCTTTCTCACCGCCGCAGTCATTTTCGAGTTGCCACTGCCGGTTGTGATCCACTCCGCGGTATTCCTGGCTCTGGCCGTAGTTGCGTGCGCGATGGCTGCCCGACATTTCGAAAAGTGCTCGCGTACCGGCTTTCTGGAAGACCGCCTCATCGCGGATCTTGCGCAACACGATGCGCTCACCGGCACGAAAAACCGCCGGGTGTTCGATGAACATCTCACGCGCCTTTGGCAGCAGGCCGTCGGGGATGGCCGTGCCATAGCCGTCCTGCTCCTCGATGTCGATCACTTCAAGGCATACAACGATCGTTACGGACACTTGGCTGGCGACCTCGCACTGCGCCGGGTCGCTCAGACCGTACAGAGATTCGTTCGTCGTCCCCTGGATATCCTGGCGCGCTACGGCGGCGAGGAATTCGCTGCGATCCTTTACAACGTCGAGGCAGGCCAGGCGAAGGATGTCGCAGAGCGAATATGCCGTGCAGTCGCGGAGTTGGCCATGGAACACCGTGACTCTCGTACCGCAGCGGTGGTAACGATCAGCGTGGGCGTCGCCGTCGTAAAGGCAACCGCACAGAGAAATCCCCGAGGCGCATTGCAACTGGCCGATCAGGCGCTCTACGAAGCCAAGGTGAGCGGCCGTAACCGGGTTGAGCTCATGAACGATGAAGAGTACAGGATGCTGGTGACCGGGGTGTTTGCAAGTCCTTCGCGCGTCAGCCAACGATGAGTGGAGGTGGACAGCTTTGCGCCGCAGATGGCCCCCGTGCTACGCCGCCAACCCCCGCGTCATCGCCCAATCGAGCCCCCGGCTCACCCACCCACCACCGAGGCTGGCACCCGTCACGTCGTCCAGCCGATAGGGAACACCGTCGAGAATCGAATGCGCAGCCCGCAGACCACTGCGAATGGCAGGCCCGATTCCCTCGGCCATGTCGCGCGTGGCCAGCCCGGCCGCATCGCCCGTAATGAACGCATTGTCGCGCCGAACAACTTCAACCCGGCCGCGCAGAAAATAGCTGTATCCCGTCGGCTCATAGCGGGCACCCGGCGCGAGCGTTCTGTCCAGCGTACCGATGAACCGATTCCAGTGGCGCTTGATGTCGCCGCCGCTGGCCTTCATGCGGTCCGCCATTCCGCCGATACCGACATTCAGCCAGCCATTCTCCTTGGGCACGTACCACGAGTACCCGGGCAACCCCTTGTCGAAGAACCACAGGTGGCACGCCGGATCCTTCCAGTCGTACTCGATCTCGTGCTCGAGTGTGACCGTCTGAAGCTCGCTCACGCGCGGATTCAACTCGCGGAACAGCGTGCGGTAGACGGGGCAGCGTGTTCCGCCTGCGCCAATGAGATAGCGGCACCGGAATTCATCGTCTACCACGTAGCAATCCGGCTCCGAACGAATGTTGCGAACCGTATGCCGCACGACTGGCGCGCCCGAGCGCTCCAGCAGCCACGAATCGAACTCGAACCGGCGGATCGAGTGCTGCACGCTCGGGATCCGAAAATGCAGCCCCTTGAGGTGGATGTGCAGCCGATTGAATGTCAGGAATCGGTACGGGTACGACGCAACGTCCATCTCCAGATCGCGGACGACCTCGGGCGTAATCCACCCCGCACAGAGCTTCAGACGCGGAAATACCTCTTTGTCCAGTACCAGCACATCGACGCCGCGCAGCTTCAATTGCCGCGCGGCCGCCGACCCGGCGGGCCCGCCGCCGACTATCAGAACGTCACATGTACGCACAGAGCCTACCGCGCGTAAATGTAGTCACGTGTCCACGGAACATCGTTGTTGACCCCAGGGGCAAACAACACCTGGAACAACTGCAAGGTGCCCGTCGTGAACCCGGCTATGGAACCTGCCAGGTACAGCCGCCACATCCGCACGAACTTCTCGTCGAACATCTCGGCCACGCGCTCCGTCGCACCTTCGTACAACTCCAGCCAATGCCGCAGCGTGCGCGCGTAGTGCAGGCGGATGTTCTCGACATCGAGGATCGACAGGTTCCACGGCTCGAAAATCTGCATCATCTCGCTCAGCGACGGTGGATACGCCCCGGGGAAGATTCGCTTCTCGATCCAGGGATGCATGGCTGCCGGCCGGTTGCGCCCGATCGAGTGAATGAGGCCCCGGCCCACGTTGCCCAGGCACTGCTGGATCACCCGGCCCAACCCGGGGTAGTTCTCCACGCCCACGTGCTCGAGCATTCCAACAGATACGAATGCGTCGTACTTGCCGATGATATTACGATAGTCGTCCTCGACGAACTCAACACTGGAGCCGAGCCCCTCGCGCTGAGCTCTCTCGCGGGCAAACGCAACCTGCTCGTGCGAGATATTGAAAGCGCGGACCTTGACGCCGTAATTCTGCGCCATGTGGATCGCCAGGCTCCCCCACCCGCAACCCGCCTCTACGACACTCTCACCGGGCCGCAGCCGCATCTTGCGGCAGACGTGGTCCATTTTGGCCACTTGTGCCTCATCCAGCGCCGCCTCAGGCGTTGGATAGTAGGCGCAGGTGTAGGCCATGGTTTTGCCCAGCCACAGCGAGTAAAACTTGTTGCCGATGTCGTAGTGGTGATGAATGTTGTCGCGTGATCCCGGCAGCGTATTTATGCGCCTGCGGCGCATCAGCTCCACGCCCCGGCGCAGCACCGAGAAGCGCCGTTTGCTGTTGGCGCCTGACTTGTACACGGCCTCCAGCACGCCGACGAGATCGCCCTCGACGGTGATCCGACCGTCGCTGTAGGACTCGCCGAACCGGACCTGCGGGTCCGCCAGCAGCCCAAAGAGAGCCGCTCGATCCGCTATGTGCAGGCTGGCAACCGGATCGGCGGCGACCGCCGGACGCACCGCCTCCCCCGTCCACAGGACGAATTCCAGGGGAGGATCGCCGAGAAAGGCCAGCAGGCGCGACAAAAGTCGGCCCTCCACGGAACGCCCCTCGGGCTCCCGCGCCTTCACAACGACACCTGCCACTGGGGGTGGCGGAGCGCTCGTCCTCTCGGAAGCGCTATCGGATTCGGAAGCTACACAGTCCTCGACTGCATTCACCGCTATTCTCCCTCCATCCAGGCCGCTAATTTAGCAATGTACGGACCCGCTGTAATCGTTCTGTAGTGCGTTGGGGCGGGCCCACTGAGGAATGTGCCTCAAAGCGGATGTCGCAAGCAATGGAGGACTCCCTGTGCATCGACGCTTTCGCGTCCTTACGTGCCTTTTGGCTGTCAGTCTGGTACCCATTTCGATCTACGGCCGGGCGCTCGCCGGACCGGGGCTGGGGCCAGCACCGGCCGGCGGCAACCCGCCGCTGATCCTGATCTCGATCGACGGCTACCGGGCGGACTACCTCGATCGGGGCCACTCTCCCGTACTTGCCGCGCTGGCAGCGGATGGCGTACGCGCCAAAGGGCTGAGGCCTGTATTTCCGTCCCTGACCTTTCCAAACCACTACACGATCGTCACGGGGCTCTACCCGGACGAGCACGGCATCGTGAACAACATCATGCACGATCCCGTCCTGGGAAATTTCAGTCCCCCCAATCGGGCTGCGAATACCGATGGACGCTGGTGGGACCAGGCGGAGCCGATCTGGGTTACAGCACAGAAGCAAGGGCGACGTACCGCGTCCGTATATTGGCCGGGGACGCAGGCAGAGATCCACGGCGTTCGACCGACGTACTGGCAACTCTTTGACCCGAGCGTTCCGCCGGACGCGCGCGTCGATCAGGCACTGGCGTGGCTCGATCTCCCCATCGACCAGCGGCCGACGTTTGTTTCGCTCTATTTCGAAAACGCTGACGTCGTGGGCCACAGCTATGGACCCGATTCATTGCAGGTGGACGAAGCGCTCGTGACCCTCGATGCGGCCCTCGGGCGTCTCGTTGCCGGTCTTCGCGAGCGTAACCAATACGACAGCACCAATCTCGTCATCCTCTCCGATCATGGTATGAGCGCCAGCTCGCCCGAGCGGATGGTCCTTTTGGATCAGATCGTCAATCCCGAGCACATCGAGCTGGTGAGCGCGCTGGTCAATGTGGGCATCGATCCGAAACCCGGCTACGCGGCCGAGGTCGAACAGGCTCTGCTCGCGCCCCGTCCGCACCTGCAATGCTGGAAAAAGGAACACCTGCCGAAGAAGTTCCACTACGGCAAAAACAAGCGCATCCCGGCAATCCAATGTGTGGCAGAGGACGGCTGGATGGTCAGTACGGCAGGCGTGGAGTCGAAGCGTACACAACCATTGCTCGGCGAGCACGGTTATGACAATGACGGCCCGAAGATGCGCGCGTTGTTCGTCGCACACGGTCCCTCATTCAAACAACACCTGACGGTACCCGTGTTCGACAATATCAATGTCTACGTGTTGTTGGCGAAGCTCATGGGCCTGCAGCCGCTGCACAACGAGGGCAACCCGGCCGTCAGCGCTGGAATGCTCCGCATGGTAGCGTTACCATCCGGTCCATGAGATTGCTCTCCAGGCTGCTGCTGGCCGCCCTGATCATCGCGGCCACGGGCGCCCGCGCGGAAGATGGTTACGACCTGTGGCTGCGTTATCGACTCATGAGCGGCGAATTGCTGAAGTCCTACCGGGAGTCAGCCCGTGAGATCGTGCCGGGTACGCCGTCTGCCACTTTGAACGTTGCGCAAAGCGAGCTGGCGCGCGGTCTGGGTGGACTGATGGGCATGGAGCTGCCCGTCTCGGCCCAACCGACCCGCGACGGAAGCGTCATCTTCGGGACACCCGCATCCTCGGCCTTGATCGCCAGGCTGAAGTTGGACGGGGCCGCCGGCGGCCTGGATCGGACCGGCAACGAGGGCTACCTGATCCGCAGTCTCGGCTACGAAGGTCACCGCGTGACCATCATTGCTGCCAATGCCGACATCGGAGTTCTTTACGGTACCTTTCATTTCCTCAGACTGCTGCAAACACATCAGCCCATCGAGCATCTCGATGTCGTCTCTGCGCCCCGCATCCAGCGTCGCGTCCTCGACCATTGGGACAATCTCGATCGAACGGTGGAGCGCGGCTATGCGGGCCAGTCCATCTGGGATTGGCACAAGCTGCCGGACTACCTGGACCCTCGCTACACTGACTACGCACGCGCCTGCGCTTCGCTGGGTATCAACGGCACCATTCCCACGAACGTCAACGCCAGCCCGATCGGCCTCACACGGCCTTATCTGCAGAAGTATGCGTCGCTGGCCGATGTCTTCCGGCCGTACGGAGTGCGTATCTACCTGACGGCGCGCTTCAGTGCGCCGATTGAGTCAGGTGGCCTCAAGACCGCCGACCCTCTCGACCCCGCGGTACGAGCCTGGTGGCGGGCCAAGGCTGACGAGATCTACGCACTCATCCCGGATTTCGGCGGCTTCCTCGTGAAGGCCAACTCCGAGGGGCAGCCCGGCCCGCAGGATTACTCCCGTACGCATGCGGACGGCGCCAACATGCTCGCCGAGGCCGTTGCACCTCACGGCGGAATCATCATGTGGCGCGCATTCGTGTACTCACAGAACCAGCCCGATGACCGCGCCAAACAGGCGTACGCGGAATTCGTGCCATTGGACGGGAAGTTCCGGGACAACGTCGTGTTGCAGGTGAAGAACGGCCCGATCGATTTCCAGCCGCGCGAGCCATTTCATCCCCTCTTCGGAGCGATGCCCCGGACGCCGTTGATGTTGGAGCTGCAGATCACCAAGGAATACCTCGGTTTCGCAACACACCTGGTGTACCTGGCTCCCCTGTTCGAAGAGACTCTTCGATCGGACACGTACGCCAAGGGACCGGATTCCACGGTTGCGAAGGTCATCGACGGCTCATTGTCCGGCCATGGTCCGCACACGACAGGCATGGCCGGCGTCGCCAACATCGGCTCCGACCGCAATTGGACCGGCTCGCACTTCGATCAGGCCAACTGGTATGCCTTCGGGCGCCTGGCGTGGGATCCCGCGCTCACATCGGCCGATATCGCCGCCGAATGGGTCAAGATGACCTTCTCCATTGAGCCGGCGTTCGTCGCGCCGGTGGTTGGAATGATGCTGGGATCGCGCGAGGCGGCGGTTGAATACATGACGCCGCTGGGTCTGCATCACCAGATGTCACGCCACGGTCACTATGGCCCGGGCCCGTGGGTCGGCGGCGGTGCGCGCGCCGACTGGACGTCCGTGTACTTCAATCGCGCCGACGCCGGGGGAATTGGCTTCGATCGGACCAAGACGGGCAGCAACGCCGTCGCCCAGTACACACCGCACGTGGCGGGCCAGTTTGCGGATCTCAAGCGGGTACCGGAGAAATATCTGCTCTGGTTCCATCATGTTCCCTGGGACTATCGCCTCTCCTCGGGGCGCACGCTGTGGGATGAGCTCGTGATCGATTATACGCAGGGAGTACAAAGGGTCTCCGGGATGCGCAGCACCTGGGCCGGCCTCGCCGCCTTCGTGGATCCCGAGCGCTATGCGCAGGTGAGCGCATTCCTGGCCATTCAGGAAAAAGAGGCCAAGTGGTGGCGCGACGCGAGCATTGCGTATTTCCAGACATTCTCCCAGCGGCCCCTGCCCGCCGGCTACGAGCCTCCGGAGCACGACCTCCAATACTACGAAGCGCTATGTTTCCCCTACGTCCCCGGCAGTGCGCCGCAACCGTGCCAGTAGTGCGATTTACTATTCTGCTGTGCTTCTGGGCAATCAGTGCACAGGGGATTCAACACAGATGCGGTCTGCGCCTGGCACGAGTTATGATAGCGCTACCAATTTCACGAGCGCAATATCCGTAGTGCATGGTGTGCCGGATATATCACAAGGGGGTCTGTGATGAGGGTACGGGCTATCAAAGCGGTGATCACCGCCCTGCTGGCAACCACGGGGCTGTTTTCATTGACAGCGTTGGGACGGAACGCTCCCGTCTACCGCGATGCCGCCGCTCCTGTGGAACAGCGTGTCGAAGACCTGCTTGCGCGCATGACTCTCGAAGAAAAGATCGCGCAAATCACCACTGCCTGGAACCGCAAACAGGAAATATTCACTCCCACCAACGACTTCGACCCGGTGAAGGCACGCCAGGCGTTCCCCGCCGGCATCGGGCACATCGCAAGACCGAGTGACCTGCGGGGTTCCGGCAGCGACCCCTTGCAACAGCCGTTCCGCGATGCCCGCCAGACTGTTGCGCTGGTCAATGCAATTCAGCACCACGCCGTGAAGGACACGCGGCTCGGCATTCCGGTCCTGTTTCACGAGGAGGGACTGCACGGCTATGCGGCGCGGGATGCCACCAGCTTTCCGCAGGCGATTGCGCTTGCGAGCTCCTGGGACCCCGAGTTGTTGACTCGCGTCTTCACGATAGCCGGGCGGGAAATCCGCGCACGTGGCGTGCAAATGGTGCTGGCGCCCGTCGTGGACGTGGCACGCGATCCGCGCTGGGGTCGAATCGAGGAGACCTACGGCGAGGACCCCTATCTCGTCGGTCAACTCGGAATTGCCGCCGTACGTGGCTTTCAGGGTGATGCCCTGCCCCTCGCTCCAGGCAGGGTGTTTGCAACGCTCAAACACATGACAGGCCATGGACAGCCCGAAGGTGGTACCAACGTCGGGCCCGCCAGCATCTCGGAGCGGACTCTGCGCGAAGTGTTCTTCCCTCCTTTTGGAGCGGCGATTCAATCGGCGCATGCGTTGAATGTCATGGCCTCGTACAACGAGATCGACGGTATTCCGTCGCACGCCAACCACTGGCTGTTGCACGACATCCTGCGCGCAGAGATGGGATTCACGGGAGCCGTCGTCAGCGACTATGAAGGAGTCGAGCAACTCCAGACACTGCACCATGTGGAACCTGATCTGCTGCATGCCGCCGTGCGAGCGCTGCACGCCGGCGTAGATTTCGATGTGCCGGATGGGCAAGCCTATGCCAAATTGCCGGACGCCCTCGCAGCCGGACTCGTCACCCAAGCCGAAATCGACACTGCGGTCCGGCGCATGCTGCGCATGAAATTCCTCGCGGGCCTGTTTGAGAATCCCTACGCCGATGCCCGGTACGCGCAGACCATTACAAACAACGCCGAGGCGCGCACACTCGCCGAACAGGCCGCGCGGGAAACGACCGTACTCCTCAAGAATGACGGCACCCTGCCACTGCATGCAGCGAGTCTCAAAACACTCGCCGTCATTGGGCCCAACGCGGCCAAAGTGGATCTCGGAGGCTACTCCAACGTGCCCGCACACACGGTAAGCGTTCTGGACGGCATCAAGGCGAAGGTTGCAGATCGCGTGCACATCGTGAGCGCCGAGGGTGTACGGATCACGGAGAAGGGCGACTGGTATTCCGACGAAGTCGTGCTCGCCAGGCGGGAAGACAACCTGGCCAGAATCAAGGAGGCCGTCAGCGTTGCCCAAGGCGCGGATGAAATCGTACTGGTCATCGGCGGCAGCAGCGCGATCAGTCGCGAAGGCTGGGACAAGTCCCACCTGGGCGATCGCGCCAACATCGGCCTCATCGCGCAGCAGGATGAACTGGCCCAGGCCTTGTTCGCCCTCGGCAAACCGGTCGTCGTGCTGCTCATCAATGGCGCGCCCCTGTCGATTCCCGAAGTAGCCGGGCGGGCCAACGCCTTGGTGGAGGCCTGGTATCCCGGCCAGGAAGGCGGCACGGCGCTCGCCGATATTCTGTTTGGTGATGCCAGTCCGGGCGGCAAGCTGCCCGTGACCATTGCGCGCTCGAGCGGGCAGCTGCCCCTGTTCTATAACCAGAAACCCAGCGCCCACCGCGGCTACCTGTTTGATTCGAAGGATCCCCTGTTCCCATTCGGGTTCGGGCTGTCCTACACCACGTTCGAGATCAGCGCGCCGCATCTGTCGGCAGCGCAGATCAAGTCGAATCAGCCGGTCACGGTGTCAGTGGATGTGCGGAACACCGGCAAGGTCGCTGGCGACGAAGTCGTGCAACTCTACGTGCATGACGTCGTGAGCTCTGTAACGCGCCCCGTCAAGGAGCTCAAGGGTTTCCGGCGCGTAACGCTCGCGCCCGGCCAGGGCACGACAGTTCAATTCACTCTGGACAGTGAGGCTTTCGCACTGTGGGACGAGCACATGAAGCACGTCGTGGAGCCGGGCGCCTTTGAGATCATGGCGGGACCCAACTCGGTGGACCTCAAAACGGCCACGCTCGATGTGACCTCGTGAGCCTGACCGAAGGTTACCGCGCCGGCGCCGTGAGTTTGGCGACTCCGCCCATGTACGGAATCAACGCCGACGGCACGTTCACGGAGCCGTCGGCGTTCTGGTAGTTCTCCAGAACAGCCACGAGCGTACGTCCAACCGCAAGCCCCGATCCGTTCAACGTATGTACCGGCTCGGGCTTGCCGGTGTCGGGATTGCGCCAGCGCGCCTGCATACGCCGCGCCTGGAAGGCCTCTGTGTTGCTGCAGGAGGAGATCTCTCGGTATTGGTTCTGGGCGGGCAGCCATGCCTCCAAATCGTAGGTCTTCGCGCTGCCAAACCCGATATCACCCGCGCTCAGCGCCACTGTCCGGTAGGGAATCTCGAGCCGCTTGAGCACCGTTTCTGCGTTAGCGATCAACTCCTCGAGCGCATCGTAGGAGGCAGCGGGCTTCACGATGTGTATGAGCTCCACCTTGTCGAACTGGTGGTTGCGAATCATGCCGCGGGTATCCTTGCCGGCCGCTCCAGCCTCGGACCGGAAACACGGCGTGTGGCTGACAAACTTCAGCGGCAGGTCTGCAGCGGCCAGGATCTGCTCCCGCACCAGGTTGGTCACAGGCACCTCGGCCGTGGGGATGAGATAGAGCTTCTGGTCCCCCTTCAGTGCAAACAGGTCCTGCTCGAATTTCGGCAGCTGACCGGTTCCATACAGCGCCTGGGCCTGTACGAGATACGGCACATACACTTCGGTGTAACCGTGCTCGCGCGTGTGCAGATCCAGCATGAACTGCGCCAACGCGCGATGCAGCCGCGCGATCTGCGACCGCATCACTACGAATCGCGCGCCTGAGATCCGCGCGGCGGCTTCGAAGTCGAGGCCCCCCAGCTTCTCGCCAATAGCGATGTGATCGAGCGGTTTGAAATCAAATTTCCGCGGCTGCCCCCAGCGGCGCACTTCAACGTTGGCTTTCTCGTCCGCGCCGTCCGGCACGGAGTCATGCAACAGGTTCGGCAAACCCATCTGCCACTGCTCGAGCTCCTCCTGAACCGCAGTCAGAGCCTGGTCGGCCTTGGCGAGATCTTCCGTCAACGCCTCGCCCTTCGCGATGAGCGCGGCCGCATCCTGACCCTTACCCTTGGCCATTCCGACGGCCTTGGCGTTGGCATTGCGCTCGGCGCGCAGGCGGTCGGACTCCACCTGCCAGGGCTTGCGCTTCTCTTCGAGAGCTCGCAGGGCTTGCACATCGAGTGTTATGCCGCGTCGCGCCAGGTTGCGGGCGACGGCCTCGGGATCTGAGCGCAGCAGCTTGGGGTCAATCACGATCGATTCTCTCGAGTAGCCAGGGCTTGCGCCCTGGGGAGGTTCACTTCTTCTCCCGCATGCGTGCCAGTGCTTCGCCTATCTTCAGCTCGAGCCCGCGGGGTACCGGACGGTAGTATCGCCGATCAGGCATCTCATCAGGCAGATAGCGCTCACCGGCCACGTATGCATCCGGTTCGTCATGCGCATATCGGTAGTCTCGCCCGTACCCAAGACCTTTCATCAACCGGGTCGGGGCGTTTCGGAAGCGAAGCGGCACGTCCAGAGTACCGAAACGTTCCACATCCTCCATGGCCTCGCCCATCGCAACGTAGACAGCATTGCTCTTGGGCACGCACGCAAGGTAGACGACCGCATTGGCGATAGCGAGCTCGCCTTCCGGACTTCCAAGCCGATCGTAGGCCTCCCACGCGTCCAGCGTCAGAGCAAACGCGCGGGGATCTGCCAGGCCCACATCCTCCATCGCCATCCGAACCACTCGCCGGGCGACGTACGATGGATCGCAGCCCCCATCCAGCATCCGGCACAACCAATACAGCGCCCCGTCAGGATCGCTGCCGCGGACCGCCTTGTGAAGCGCCGATATCTGGTCGTAAAACTGATCGCCACCTTTGTCGAAGCGGCGGCGGCTTCCGCTCGCCACTTCCTGGGCAATAGCGACGTTGAGCGAATGCGAGCCGGCGGTGGAAGCTTCGACCAGACTTGCCGCAAGCTCCAACATGTTCAGCCCTCGCCGGGCATCCCCGTCTGCGGCGCGCGCTATCAGTTCCAGGGCATCCGCCTCCGCGGTGATATGTTCCTTGCCAAGGCCCCGCTGCTCGTCCGCCAGCGCGGTGCGCAGCAAAGCCGCAATATCTTCCACCGAGAGAGATTTCAACACGTACACGCGGGCGCGCGACAACAAGGCGCTGACGACTTCAAACGAGGGATTTTCCGTCGTGGCACCGACGAATATCAGCGTACCGTCCTCGAGAAACGGCAGAAAGGTGTCCTGCTGCGTCTTGTTGAAGCGGTGGACCTCATCGAGAAACAGCAGTGTTGGCTTGCCGCTGTTCTGGCGCGCAGCCCGGGCAGTCTCAACAGCCGCGCGAATATCTTTCACACCCGCCATGACCGCGGAAAGCGCAATGAAGTGGGCATCCGCACGCTGCGCAATCAAGCGCGCGAGCGTCGTCTTGCCGGTACCCGGCGGGCCCCAAAGAATCAGCGAGTGAAGTTGTCCGCCCTCGATCGCCTGCCGCAGCACCTTGCCCGGACCCAACACGTGGCTCTGGCCCACAAACTCGTCCAGGGAGCGCGGACGCATGCGGTCGGCGAGCGGCCGCAGAGGCTCACGGCCGCCCGTCGCGCTCATTTCTTCGGTGTTCCGATCACATCCACGCCCGGTGGCGGCGTGAAGCTGACCTCTTCGGGTGCGACGTGACCGTTGCGTTCGACATGATCGAACAGCACCGTGGCGGTTTGACCGAGCTTGTCCTCCAGGATCATGCGTTTGAGCTCTTTACCCTCAAAACCCATGAGCGCCCGGCGGAAATCAGCCTCGCTGCCGTGTGGCTCGACCAGAACCCAATCCAGTCCGTCGCGCTTCGGGGCAGGCGTGATCGTAAAGTTCTTACGCGCATCAACGGTACCGGACAACAACATTGCCGGCGTCGCAGACAGGGCAGCGTCGGCCGGCTTCACGGTAACCTGTTGGAGATCACGATCCAGGAACCACAAGTTGCGCCCGTCAGCGACCATCAGCTGACCTCCACTGGCGCCCGGCACCGCGCCGGGGCCCGCGGTCGCACCGGCACCCGCGCCACTCCCCTGAGGGTGGATCTCCCAACTGAACTTGCCGGGACGAGAGACAATCAGTGTGCCGCTCGAGCGATCTATCTCCCGGCCGTGCGCATCGGCCAGTGTCTGTAGGAATGTTGCCCGCAACGTCTTCATGTCGTCGAGATAGCTGTCGAGCGGCGTTGCGGCAGCGTATGCGGCAGGCACCCACGCGACCATCGCGAGGAGGGCCAGTAGAAGCTTCGACATTACGGAATCATCCTTCCGGCGGAGCCGGTACGAGCACTTCGCGCGCCCCGTTGGATTGCAGGGGACCGACGAGGCCCGCATTCTCCATCGCCTCCAGCAGGCGTGCCGCGCGGTTGTAACCGATCTTCAACCGCCGCTGGACGTACGAGATGGAAGGTTTGCGCTCCGTCGTGACAATCTTGACGGCCTCATCGTACAACGCATCCGCTTCCGGATCTTCGGCCGCACCACCCTCGCCTTCTTCCGCCGGGAAACCCGGGATGGGTGTCCGCGGTCCAGACAGAACCTCGTCGATGTAATCGGGCGCCGTTGACCTCTTGAGTACCTCGACCACCCGATGCACTTCCGCATCCGAGACAAACGCGCCATGCACTCGTGTTGGCATTGAAGTGCCGGAGGGCAGGTAGAGCATGTCGCCGTGTCCCAGGAGAGTTTCGGCGCCCATCTGATCCAGGATGGTGCGCGAATCCACCTTGGCCGACACCTGGAAGGCGATCCGGCACGGAATGTTGGCCTTGATCAAACCCGTGATGACGTCCACTGACGGACGTTGCGTCGCCAGGATCAGGTGGATGCCCGACGCACGCGCCTTCTGGGCAAGTCGTGCAATGAGCTCTTCCACCTTCTTGCCGACGATCATCATCAGGTCAGCCAGCTCGTCGATGACCACGACGATGTAGGGCAGCGGCGTCAGATTCGGGATGGTGCTCTGATCGAACGTCGGATCATTGGAGGCCTTGAGCGTCATCACCGGATCGCGGATCGGCTTGCCTTCATCGATGGCTTCTTTCACGCGACGGTTGAAACCGGCGATGTTGCGCACGCCAAGAGCTGCCATGAGCTGGTAGCGACGCTCCATCTCGGCCACTGACCAGCGCAGCGCATTCGCTGCCTGCTTCATGTCGGTCACCACCGGCGCAAGCAGGTGTGGGATGCCCTCGTACACCGAGAGCTCCAGCATCTTCGGATCGATCATGATCAGCCGCACGTGCTCGGCGGTGGATTTATAAAGCAGCGACAGCACCATCGCATTGATGCCGACCGACTTCCCCGAGCCCGTGGTACCGGCGATCAGCAGATGCGGCATGCGCGCCAGGTCGGCAACCATCGGCTGCCCACCAATGTCCTTGCCGAGTGCCAGTGCGATCGGAGAATTAGTCTCGTCATACGCCTTGGAACGCAGGATCTCGCCAAGCGTTACAACCTCGCGCTTCTCGTTCGCAATCTCGAGGCCCATCACACTCTTACCCGGGATGACCTCCACGACGCGAACGCTCAGCACCGATAGTGCGCGTGCCAGATCCTTCTGAAGGCTCGTAATCTGACTCGCCTTCACGCCAGGCGCCGGACGCAGCTCGAAGCGCGTAACCACGGGTCCCGGTTGAACGGCGACAACTTCGGCTTCGATGCCGAAATCCTTGAGTTTCATCTCCACCAGCCGTGACAACGCCTCCAGCGCCTCCGCAGAGTACGCCGGCTCGTGCGGCGGCGGATCATCCAGCAGATTGAGGGGCGGCAGCTCGTTGGCTTTCACGGGCGCAAACAGCTCGACCTGACGCTCTTTCTCGACCCGCTCGCTCTTCTGGACGATCGGTGTCGGCGGCTCAATGCGTGGCGGCGTTCGCGTACCGGTTTTCTTCTCCTCGGTCTTCGCAGCTTCCTTGCGCGCCTGCTTTCGCTCCCGGCCCGCGGCTACGTCCTTCTTGGTGGCGGAGCGGGTGCGCAGCCATGAGATGCCGTCCCAAACGGCGCCTCCGATGCGATCCATCACGGTGAACCAGGACACGTGGAAGGCGAGTGACAGTCCCGCCATCCACGCAGCAATCATCAGCAGCGTCGCACCCAGAAAATCGAGTCCGGACGCCAATCCCCTGCCAACCAGGCTACCTACCACTCCACCCGCTGTCTGACGGAGCGAACCGGCATCCCAGTGCAGCGTCACGAGCCCGCAGCTGGTTACGAGTACGACCACGAAGCCCGCGATGCGCACGGCGGTATTGAGCCTGGAGGTCTGTTCCGCCTTGTCGCGTCGGAACAGCAGCCAGCAGGCCGCACCCAGCATGACCGGGAACAGAAAAGCCGGACGGCCAAACAGGAAGAACAGCACATCGGCCAGCCACGCGCCGATGGGCCCGATCCGGTTGTGCACGACCGACGAGTTGCCCGTGAACGAGAACCCGGGGTCATCCGGGCTATAGGTCACGAGCGCTGTGAACATCACCAGCGCCACTACGCCAAGAGCGATGATCGCGCTCTCGCGCAGACCACGGGCTACGGCCGATGTGAATCGGAATGAATTGCGCACCTGCGCGGACGTGTCGGCCAATCCTGACGGCTCCATCTGGCAAAAATACGAGCAGCAGCCATTATAGTGCCTGGGGACTCATCCCATGGGAGGAGCGCAAGCCACTTGACGGGCTTGCTACCATGGCTCACTTGAATCAATGAGATAGCGCTACATGACGGCACGGCATCATCGACTGATCATCATTGGCTCCGGGCCCGCGGGATACAGCGCGGCCATATACGCCGCGCGCGCGAACCGCTCTCCGCTCCTCATCACCGGCGTCGAACAGGGCGGTCAGCTGATGACCACGACGGAAGTCGACAATTGGCCCGGCGACGTGGAGGGACTGCAGGGACCGGGCCTCATGGAGCGGATGCGCCGCCACGCTGAGCGATTTTCCACCCAGATCGTCAACGACCACGTTCAGGCCGTCGATCTCGGTGTCAGGCCTTTCAAGTTGCGGGGCGATACCCACCACTACACCTGCGACGCGCTGATCATCGCTACCGGTGCGACCGCCAGGTACCTGGGGCTCCCCTCCGAGGAGAAGTATCGTGGGCGTGGCGTTTCGGCTTGCGCTACCTGCGATGGGTTCTTCTTCAAGGGCCAGAAGGTCGCGGTGACCGGTGGAGGCAACACCGCCGTCGAGGAGGCCCTATACCTCTCGCATATCGCCAAGCATGTCACGCTGATCCATCGGCGGGACCGGCTGCGCGCCGAGAAGATCCTGCAGGAAAGGCTGTTCCGTGAGGTCGAGAGCGGAAAGATGTCCGTTGTCTGGAATCACACGGTGGACGAAGTGCTCGGCGATCAGCACGGTGTCAACGGTGTCCGATTGCACTCCGTCGAAGGGCACAAACCTCGCGAGCTCGAGGTCACAGGCTTGTTCATAGCAATCGGACACACGCCCAACACCGGCATCTTCGCGGGGCAGTTGCAGATGCGCGACGGCTACATCAAGGTGAGGAGCGGTACCGACGGCGACGCGACCGCAACTAGCGTTCCGGGCGTGTTCGCAGCCGGTGACGTAGCCGACCATGTATACCGGCAAGCCATCACTTCCGCCGGCGCCGGTTGCATGGCCGCCCTCGATGCCGACAAATATCTGGAGATGCTCGACGTTGTTCGTGGAGGAGGATGAAGAGCGCCGTACACAAAAGCATCGATGAGCTGACTGCGCGCGAATGGAATGCGCTGGGCGGCGACGGCAACCCCTTCCTACGTCACGAGTTCTTCGCAGCTCTCGAACACACCGGCTGCATCGGCATTCAAACCGGCTGGGATCCCTGCTATTTCACCCTGAAGGACAGCCAGGGTCTGGCCGCCGCCGTGCCTGCATTCCGCAAGGCCCACTCCTACGGCGAATTCGTATTCGACTTCGCGTGGGCGCAAGCCTACTCTCGGTTCGGAAGTCGCTATTACCCCAAGCTGACTGTCGCAGTGCCCTTCACCCCCGCGACTGGCCCGAGGCTCCTGGTGCGCACGGATCTCGACCGTCAGCTCATTGCAAGTCGGCTCCTGGCTGACATCGAGGCGTACACCTCGAGCCATGGCCTGTCGTCCGTGCACGCGTTATTTCTCGATGAGCCAGCTCAGCTGGCGTGTCAACAGGCGGGCTGGTTGATCCGGCGCGACTGTCAGTTTCACTGGACCAATCATGGCTACCCGAGCTTCGATGCCTACCTGGAGACATTCACCGCCGACAAACGCAAGAAAGCCAGGCGTGAGCGGCGGCGCGTAGCAGAAGCAGGCATCGTCTTCGAGACACGCATGGGCGCGGAGCTCGATGAGCGGACTCTCGACCAGGTGTATGCATTTCATCGCGATACGTTTCTGCGGCACGGGCACGAGCCGTATCTGACGAGAGCCTTCTTCAGCGAAGCGGCGCGGACCATGGGCGACTCGTTGATGGTGAAGCTCGCGATCCGCGGCGGAAAACCCGTCGCTGCCGCGATCTTCTTCTGGTCCAAGGAAGCCTTGTTCGGCCGCTACTGGGGATCCGCGGAGGATTACAACAGCCTGCATTTCGAGGCGTGCTATCACCAGGGAATCGAGTTCTGCATCGAGCACCAGGTGGCGCGCTTCGAGCCCGGAACCCAGGGCGAGCACAAAGTCAGCCGCGGTTTCGAGCCTACCCTTACCTGGTCGGCACACTTCATCGCCAATCGGCGCTTTCGCGATGCCATCGAGGACTACCTGGAGCGCGAGGGGGCTTCGGTCGATGCATACGCCGAAGAAGTGCAGTCGCACGTGCCGTACAAACGAAATTCGGCTGGTGAGGACGACACGTGAAATCAATCACGTGGCTCTCGCCACAAGATGCCCCGGATTGTTTTCCTCCACCCGATCAGGCGCTGGATGATCCTGCCGGGTTGCTTGCTGCCGGCGGAGACCTGTCGCCAGCGCGATTGCTGGCTGCATATCAACGCGGGATCTTTCCCTGGTATTCCCCCGGGCAACCGGTGTTGTGGTGGTCACCCGATCCGCGCGCAGTGCTCTTTCCCGAAGAATTCCGGTGCACGCGTAGCCTGAGCAAAACGATACGCAACGGGGGCTTTTCAGTTGAAGTTGATCGCGACTTTGCGGCGATCATCGACAGTTGTGCCGCTCCCAGGTCGCACAGCCTGGGCACTTGGATCACGACGGAGATGCGCAACGCCTACCTCCACCTGCATCGCCTCAAATACGCCCACAGCATCGAGGCCTACCGCAATGGCGCGTTGGCCGGAGGACTGTACGGCGTGCGGATGGGCAGCGTCTTTTTTGGCGAATCCATGTTCAGCCGGGAACGCGATGCTTCCAAGGTGGCGCTGGCTCATCTCGTGGAGCTCTGTCGCCGCAATGCCATTGCGGTGATCGACTGCCAGCTGCCCACCCGCCACCTGGAAAGCCTGGGTGCCCGGGCTATCGCGCGCGCTCAGTTCCAGTCCCTGTTGCGCGAGCACATCGAAGTAGCGCCGCGGGCACTCGCCCGCTAGCCTGCGCCCCCGGCCCGCGCACCGGCAAAATTGCATTGCCCTCCACGTTTATGCAGAATTCGCGCCCCTCAAGTCGATAAAGGCCGTATGTCTAAGGAAGATGCATTGCAGATGGAAGGCGAGGTCGTGGAGACCCTGCCGAATACGACGTTCCGCGTGAAACTCAAGAATGGTCACGTGGTGACCGCGCACATCTCAGGGAAAATGCGGAAAAACTACATCCGCATCCTCACGGGTGATGCCGTGACCGTGGAAATGACCCCGTACGATCTGACGAAGGGTCGAATCATTTATCGCGGGCGCTAACGCCCCCAATAGCCTGCAAATACCGCGGCCGCGAAGCCGCTCCCCGCCCCTCCCGCTTGCGAGTCGCCCGCCGCATTGCAGCGGGCGACTGTGCAGGTCAGGCCGTGACCTCGGGCAGCTGCGTCGGGGTGCTATCCAGCTTCAGTTTCGTGCCGTCCTCGCTGACGGACACGTTGACCGAGCCACCGCCTACGAGCTTGCCGAACAGCAGCTCCTCGGCGAGCGGACGCTTGATGAACTCCTGAATGAGCCGCGCCATGGGGCGTGCACCCATCTTCGGGTCGTAGCCTTTCTCGGCTATCCAGCGCCGGGCGGCATCGTCGAGCGTAATCGTCACGCCCTTCGCCTCGAGCTGCATCTCCACTTCGACGATCAGCTTGTCCACCACACGCTCGATCGTGATCGGGTCGAGCGAGGCGAACTGGATCACCGCATCCAGGCGGTTGCGGAACTCCGGTGTGAAGATCCTGCGGATCGCTTCCATGCCGTCGCTGGTGTTGTCCGCGTTCGTAAAGCCGATGGAGGGGCGGCTCATCTCCTGCGCTCCCGCATTCGTGGTCATCACAATGATGACGTGCCGGAAATCCGCCTTGCGGCCGTTGTTGTCGGTCAGCGTGCCGTGGTCCATGACCTGCAGCAGCAGATTGAAGACGTCCGGGTGAGCTTTCTCGACCTCGTCGAGCAGCAGCACGCAATGGGGGTGCTTGGTAATCGCCTCGGTCAGCAATCCGCCCTGGTCGAAGCCGACATACCCGGGCGGAGCCCCGATCAGGCGCGAGACCGTGTGCCGCTCCATGTACTCCGACATGTCGAAGCGCAGGAACTCCACGCCCATCGCGATAGCCAGCTGCCGCGTCACCTCGGTCTTGCCGACACCGGTGGGGCCTGCGAACAGGAAGCTGCCCACCGGCTTGCGCTGATCGCCCAGTCCCGAGCGCGCCATCTTGATGGCGGCCGCCAGGGACTCGATGGCCTTGTCCTGCCCGAAGATCACGAGCTTCAGATTGCGCTCGAGATTGCGCAGGACTTCGCGATCCGAGGTCGAAACGCTCTTCGGCGGAATACGTGCCATGCGGGCGACGATGTCCTCGATGTGCCGGACTTCTACGACCGGCTCGCGTTCCGCAATCGGCTTGAGCCGCTGACGGGCACCCGCCTCGTCAACGACGTCGATTGCCTTATCAGGCAGATGCCGCTCGTTGATGTGGCGCGCAGCCAGCTCCGCCGCGGCCTTCAATGCATCGTTCGCATAGGTGATGCCGTGATGCTCTTCAAAGCGGGGCTTGAGACCCATGAGGATCTCAACGGTCTCGGCCACGGAGGGCTCGACGACATCGATCTTCTGGAAACGCCGGGCCAGAGCATGGTCTTTCTCGAAGATGCCCCGGTATTCCTGGTAGGTGGTCGAGCCGATGCAACGGATCTCGCCGTTGGTCAGCACCGGCTTGATGAGGTTGGAGGCGTCCATGACACCGCCCGAGGCAGCGCCCGCACCAATGACCGTGTGAATCTCATCGATGAAGAGGATGGCGCCCGGCTGCTTCTTGAGCTCGGTGATCACGCCCTTCAAGCGCTTCTCGAAGTCGCCGCGGTACTTGGTGCCCGCGATCAGCGCGCCCATGTCGAGTGCGTAGATGGTGCAGTCGGAGAGCACCTCCGGCACCTTGCCCTCAACGATCAGGCGGGCCAACCCCTCCGCTATCGCAGTCTTGCCGACGCCGGCTTCGCCTACGTACAGTGGATTGTTCTTGCGCCGGCGGCACAGGATCTCGATCGTGCGCTCGACTTCGAGCTTGCGGCCGATCAGCGGATCGATGCGCCCTTCCTGGGCCATGCGGTTCAGATTGCTGGTGTATTTCTCCAGAGCGCTACCGCCTTCGGGGTCACGCTCCCCATCCGGCTGGGCGTCTTCCTTGTCCGTGGTCTTCTCCTCGGCGATTTTCGACAGGCCATGGGAGATATAATTGACGACGTCGAGGCGTGTCACATGCTGACGATTCAGCAGGAACACGGCGTGGCTCTGTTTCTCGCTGAAGATCGCGACGAGCACGTTTGCGACGCCGACTTCCTTCTTGCCGCTCGACTGGACATGGAACACGGCTCGTTGCAACACGCGTTGGAAGCCCAACGTCGGCTGCACTTCGCGCTCCTCGCCCTCCTCGAGCCGGGGCGTGGATTGGTCGATATGTTCTTTGAGCTCCTGCTTCAACTTGCCCAGATCGGCGCCGCACGCGCGCAGTATCTCGCGCACCTTCGGCGTATCCAGGATCGCGAGCAGCAGATGCTCGACAGTCAGGTATTCATGACGTGCCTCACGCGCCTGATGGAACGCATCGTTGAGACAGTATTCAAGCTCGTTGGACAGCACTTTCGTCGAACCTCGTTTCAGTTCAGGCTTCTTCCAGTGTGCACATCAGCGGATGCTGGTGATCGCGTGCATACGTGGTCACCTGTGCCACCTTAGTTTCTGCAATCTCGTATGTGAAGACCCCGCATACGCCCTTACCCTTGGTATGGACCTCCAGCATGATGCGAGTAGCCGTCGGCCGGTTCAGGCTGAAGAACTTTTCCAGCACATCCACCACAAACTCCATTGGGGTGTAGTCATCGTTCAGCAAGACGACCTGGTACAGCGGGGGCTGTTTGACTTGCGGCCGCGACTCCTCGACGACTACGCCGGTGTCGGGACGAGCGGGATGCGGATCGGGCATTACGTCTTTATATGGGTCGCCAAACGGCAACACAAGCCTGTCATGAGTGGTCGTGGTTTGCTCAACAGAAACAATTGCTTGAGAGCGTGCTCAACAGCCCCGTATGATTGCCGTAGCGTCAGGCGCAAGGCTGCATCGCGGCGCCGATGTTTGCAAGGACGCACTTGCGTTTTGAATCGTGGTCTCAATCGCTGCCCGCTTAGACTCAGTAGGACTCGCCCAAGCCCATGAATGCCGCCTCCTGGCTAGAAGGACTGCCACCGCCAGACAAATGGCGCCCACTCGTGCTCGCGCACGGGCCGCGCATCGCCACCTGGGTGCTGGCGTTTGCACTCGCGGTGCAGGCGGCAGTCATCGTGACGAATCTGGCGGGTTCAAGCCGTCCACCGAAACTCCCACCCGCAAGCGTCATGCAGTCGCGGAGCCAGGGCGTGAACGTGGCTGCCATCGTGGACGCGCACCTGTGGGGCTTCACGCCGGTTGCGGCGGTTGCTCAGGATGCCGCGAATGCACCGCAGAGCAGCCTGCCGCTGGTGCTCGTTGGGATCATTTCGGACGAGGACCCGGAAAACGGGCTTGCCATCCTGGGCGAGAATGCTGCGGGCGCGAAAGTGTATGCAGTCGGAGACAATGTACCCGGCGGCGCAAAGCTGCATAAGGTGTTCAGCGACCGGGTGATCATCAACCGGAACGGCACTCTCGAATCTTTGATGCTGCCGCGCCAGCTGCAAGCGGGCACCGCACCACCTTCGACGACCGCATTGCAAACGGAAACCCCCGTTATGGACCGGATGCGGAAACTCATCAGTGATGATCCTGGTCTGATGGCTGACATCATGCGGCCGCAACCAGTGTTCGCGCAGGGTAAGCAGAAGGGCTACCGCGTGTATCCGGGCCGCAATCGACAGGCGTTCACCCGGCTGGGATTGCGGCCGGGGGATCTGGTGATGGCCATCAACGGGACCCCTCTGGATGACCCGGCTCGCGGACAGGAAATCTTTCGCACTCTCGGTTCCTCCAGTGAGGCACACATCACAGTCATGCGCAGCGGGCAGCAGCAGGATTTGACATTGAACATAGCGCAGGTCGCGCAGGAAGCCGAAGGCATGGTCGGCCAGGGCGCAACGCCGCCCGATCAGGCGCAACCGCCGCCGCCGGTGGAGCAACCTGATACATCGCAGTAGCGCCGGCTCGCCGGCCCCGGGGGAATTTCTAGTGAATTGTTTTCGTTTCATCGTCCGCTGCGCGCCGGTGCTGATCGCGATGGTATCCATCGCGTCCGCACAGCAGGCCGGGCGCATTACGCCGAACTTCAAAGACGCGGACATCACGCAGATCACGGAAGCGGTCGCAGCAGCGACAGGAAAGAACTTCATCGTCGATCCACGCGTTCGAGCCCAGGTAACGATGATCTCGTCGACGCCGATGTCGCCGGCGGCATTCTACGAAGCCTATCTTGCGATCCTGCAGGTGCACGGCTTCATTGCCGTCCAGGCCGGCGAGGTCATCAAGATCCTCCCCGATGCGAATGCGCGCCAGATTCCTTCGATCGATCTGCCGGACCATGTCAGCGCGACCTCTGATGAGATCGTCACCCAGGTCATCGACGTCAAGAACGTCAGTGCGGCCCAGTTGGTGCCCATACTGCGCCCACTGATCCCGCAATACGGCCAGCTGGCAGCCTACCCCGCTTCCAACATCCTGATCATCTCGGATCGGGCCAACAACGTTAACCGCATCATCCGCATCATCCGCCGGATCGACCAGGTCGGCGATCAGGACGTGGAAGTCATCCCGCTGCAAAACGCTTCGTCGGCGGAAATCGTGCGCGTCATCAACTCCCTGTACCAGGGACAAGCCGCGGCCGAAGGCGGCATGGCAGCCAAGGTAGTGGCCGACGACCGATCCAACAGCGTGCTGGTCGGTGGCGATCAATCGCAGCGCCTGCGGATTCGGGCCCTGATCGCGCATCTGGACACTCCGCTGGAGGCAGGTGGCGACACGCAGGTACGTTATCTGCGTTACGCGGACGCGGAAAAGATAGCCCCCAAGCTGAAAGAGCAGATCACCGGTGTGGCGCAGGCCGCTGGTGGCGCTGCGGGCGGCGCTGGAGCTGCCGCTTCTCCCCAGGCGCAGGCTGAAAAGAACGCCATGGTCTGGGCAGATCCGCAGAACAACGCGCTGGTGATCACGGCTCCTCCAAAAATCATGCGCGCGATCATGGGCATCGTTGACAAGCTGGACATCCGCCGCCGGCAGGTGCTCGTGGAAGCGCTCATCGTCGAGGTCAATGCGACGAAGACCGCGGAGTTGGGTGTGAATTGGGCGGAGTTCAGCCAGGGCAACGGCACCGTGCCCGCTGCCTCATTCGTGAGCCCCGTGGGAGGATCTTCGATTGTCGATCTCGCCGGGAATGTCAGCGCCATCGCGAACAACTCCGCGAATGCCACACTTCCTGCCGGCACGACAGTCGCCATCGGAAAGCTTGCCGCAGGGGGCCTGAACTTCGCGGCGATGATCCGGGCCATTCGCAACGATACGGATACCAACGTGATTGCGACTCCCTCCACCATCACAATGGACAACCAGGAGGCGGAGATCAAAGTCGCGCAGGAAATCCCCTTCATCACCGGCTCGTTCACCAATACGGGCGCGACCAACGGCGCGACCAACCCGTTCCAGACCGTGCAACGCCAGGAAGTCGGCACCATTCTCAAAGTGACTCCCACGATCGCCGCCGAGGGCAATTCGGTGGTCATGAAGATTTCCATCGAGAGCTCCAGTGTCGGTGCCCCGGTGTCCAACGTGGACATCACGACCAACAAGCGCACGATCACCACCAACGTTCTGATCGAAGACGGCGGGATCGTGGTGCTCGGCGGCCTGATCGAGAACCGGTCGTCGAAAGGCGAGTCGAAGGTGCCGTTCCTCGGCAGCATTCCGCTGATCGGCCTGGCATTCAAGACCCGCACGGCCGGTTCCACCAAGAACAACCTCATGATGTTCATCCGGCCGAAGATCCTGCGCGACGACGCACAGGCCGCGTACCAGACGGACTCGAAATACAACTACATGATCGACCAGGAGCGGTCCTACAACAGGCCTGAGCTGTTACCCGTCATACCCGGGGTCAAGAAGCCCTTGCTGCCTCCAGCGCCGCCGCCGCCCCCCCCTGGCAGCGGCAGCGACCAGGCAGGTGCATCGCCCGACGAAAGGGCGGCACAGGCCAGGAAGCAGGCGGAAGCCGAGGCCGAAGCACGGAAACACCCGCAACCGGCCAACAAGCCCGGCGCGTCACAACCCCCCGGTTACGCCACTCCCCCGGAGGGCGCGACGACCCACCCTGAGGGTGAGCCGCCGTATGCAACCGAGCGGCCGGGTGTGCTCATGCCACCGACAACACCGCCGCCGCCGCCCACTACACCACCTGAGGGAGGCCACCCGTGAACGACGCCGCAGTCGCTGAGGCACCTGCGGCCACACCGGTTGACCGCAGGCCATCCTTCGCTTTCGCGAAGCGCCACGGCGTGCTCGTGAAGCGCGTTGTGGAAGGCGTTGCGGAGTGTGCCTGCCGTGAGAACGCTGCGCCGCTCGCAATCGCCGAGGTGCGCCGATACATGCGCGTGCCGCTCAAACTCGAGCGCGTACCCGAAGCGGAATTCGACACCCTGCTGCGACTGGCCTACGAAGGCGGCTCGTACACGATGCAGGCCGTCGAGGGCCTCGATGAGACTACCGATCTTGCGCACCTGGCGCAGGACCTGCCTGAGCAGGCTGACCTGCTCGACAGCGATGACGATGCGCCGATCATCCGGCTGATCAACGCTGTGTTGACGCAGGCAGTCAGAGAGAACGCATCCGACATACACGTCGAGCCGTTCGAGAACCGCCTCGTCATCCGCTTCCGCGTGGATGGAATACTGCGCGAGGTGTTGCAATCCAAGCGTGCTGTCGCACCGTTGGTCGTTTCGCGCCTCAAAGTCATGTCGAAGCTCGACATCGCCGAGAAACGGCTGCCACAGGACGGGCGCATCAGCCTGAGAATTGCGGGCCGGGCGGTCGATATTCGCGTGTCCACCATCCCCTCGGGGCACGGCGAGCGGGTGGTGCTGCGTATCCTGGACAAGCAGGCAGGCCGGCTCGACCTGGGCGCGCTGGGCATGGTCTCCCAGATCGAGTCACTCATTGACGAGCTGATCCACAAGCCGCACGGAATTCTGCTGGTCACGGGCCCCACCGGCTCGGGCAAGACGACGACCCTGTACGCGGGCCTCGAGCGCCTGAACGACAACACACGCAACATCATGACGGTCGAGGATCCGATCGAGTACTACATCGACGGTATCGGCCAGACACAGGTCAACAGCAAGGTCGAAATGACCTTCGCGCGCGGCCTGCGCGCCATCCTTCGCCAGGATCCTGATGTGGTGATGGTCGGAGAGATCCGTGACCTGGAGACGGCACAGATCGCCGTGCAGGCGAGCTTGACCGGTCACATGGTGCTTTCAACCCTGCATACCAACACTGCGTCGGGCGCGATGACCCGCTTGCGTGACATGGGTATCGAGCCGTTCCTGCTCTCGTCGAGCCTCGTCGGAGTACTGGCGCAACGCCTCGTGCGTGTGCTCAATCCGCAGAGCAAACAACCTTTTCAGGCGGGCGAGTATGAGCGGCGGCTCCTCAACCTGCGTCCCGAGGACCCCTCACCTGTCCTGTATCGTCCGGGCCGGGACGGCGGCAGTGGTTACCGTGGCCGTTCAGGCATCTACGAACTGATCGTAGTCGACGATCAGATGCGCACCATGATTCACGATGGCGCGAGCGAACAGGAGCTGGAGAGATATGCCCGCAACGCCACCCCATCCATTCGCGACGATGGTCGCGCGAAGGTGCTCCGCGGTGAAACAACGATCGAGGAAGTGCTGAGGGTGACGCGCGAGGATTGAGTAGACTTAGAATGTCGCTCGACTCGCGCCAGGACCACGGCTTTTCATGGGTGCATTTGAATACACAGCTCTAGACAACGGTGGCAAGGAACGCAAGGGCATCCTCGAAGGTGATACGCCCCGGCATATACGCCAGCTTTTGCGCGAGAAACAGCTTCTGCCGGTCACCGTCAACGAGGTGGCCCAGAAGGAAGCCAAGCGCCAGCGCTCGTTCTCGCTGACACGGGGTGTCTCTACCGGGGACTTGTCGCTCTTCACCCGCCAGTTGGCCACGTTGGTGCGCGCGGGACTTCCTCTCGAAGAATCCCTGTTGGCGGTGTCACAGCAGACCGAGAAGCCCCGGGTTCAAAGCATCATTCTGGGGGTTCGTGCCCGAGTGATGGAGGGCCATCCGCTTGCGGATGGTCTGGCCGAGTTTCCGCGCGTATTTCCCGAGATCTATCGTTCCACAGTCGCGGCGGGCGAACAGTCAGGCAAGCTCGACGGTATCCTGGAACGGCTTGCCGACTACACCGAAGGGCGTGAGCAGATCCGGCAGAAGATTCTCGCGGCGATGCTGTACCCGATCGTGCTGTCGGTCATGTGTTTTGCAATCGTCTGTGGCCTGATGGTCTACGTGGTACCCAAGGTGGTCGCGGTCTTCGAATCCGCCAAAGGCAAGCTGCCCCTGATCACGCAGATACTCATCGCGACCAGCGATTTCGTCCGCAACTACGGCATCTACATGCTGGTCGGCGCCGGCCTCGCCCTGTTCCTGTTCAGGCGCTGGCTGAGCAATCCGGCCAACAGACGGATCTGGCATCGCGCGCAGTTGCGCATGCCCATGGTTGGTAAGCTGTCACGCGGTTTTAACACAGCGCGGTTCACGCGAACTTTCAGCATTCTGTCTGCAAGCTCTGTCCCCGTGCTGGAAGCGCTGCGGATTGCCGGGGAAGTGGTGACAAACCTCCCCATGCGCGATGCCGTTGCGGAGGCGGCGGCGCGCGTGCGTGAAGGAGCAGCCATCGGCCGCTCCCTGGGCGTCAGCAAGCTGTTTCCGCCCATGACCATCCATCTGATCTCCAGCGGTGAATCCAGCGGTGAGCTGGAAAACATGCTGGAACGTGCTGCGATCGCGCAGGAAAGGGAGCTGGATGGCCTCCTGGCGGGCATGGTGGGCCTGCTGGGGCCGATGCTCATCGTGGGCATGGGCGGCTTCGTGATGGCCATCGTATTCGCCATGCTGCTGCCCATCTTCGAGATGAACCAGCTCATCAAGTGAACTGGGCCGTTGCTTCGGTGCGCCCATTGATTTAAGTTCGCGCCGTCTTTTTCGCTCTTCTTCGGCGCGCTTCGCGCCGTTACATTTCGGGGGGTGCGACGCATGCGTCGCACCGAAGCGCCCCACAGGAGAGTTGCGCGCAGCGCTAACGAGTGTTCCGCATGAGCGAGAAACCCGAATCAGACGAATTCGAAGACGAAGAGGCCGATGAGCCGGTGGTCGGAGATGCCGATGTGGATCTCGATCAAGTCATCAAGGACCTCGACATGGCCAAGCGCCGGGGTCAGAAGGCTGGCGATCCCGCGTGGCGCCGGCTTGAGCGGCTGCTCGAAGACAAGCGCACCGCCGAGCTCACCAGCGACTTCGAAGACTACGACATCGGCGCGGATGACGAAGACGGCGAAGGGTCTTCGGGTAAGGCCCGGCGCCGACCCCCTGCTTTGGAGTGAGCCCCCCTATTGGAAGCGCGGTCGGACCCGGCTCGAGCCCAGCAGGTGACGCCACAGGAGCGTCGCAGCATGCTCCCGCTCGCCTGCCATCAGGCGGTCCAGGATGGCTACGTGCTCGCTGCATGAGACGCGCATCCGCTCGGTGCCGAAGACCGCTATATAGCTGAAAAAGCGCCTCAGGCGGTTCTGGTTGATCACCGCCTGCTCCAGAAACCGGTTTCGCGAGCAGCCCGCGATGAACTCGTGGAATTCGGCATTCAGCTCGAAGAACTTGATACTGCTCAGCTTCTCGAGCCCATCAGCCAACAGGGCCACATGCGTCTGCCGCAGCCGTTGGGCGCGCGCCTTGTCCAGCCGGAAGCTCGGTTCCAGGACGCACGCCGGCTCGATCAGGAGGCGAAACCGGTAACTGTCCTCGTGCAGCTGCGTGGCATTGATGGCAGGCAGGAAACGCCAGCCATTGCCGCTGCGGCGCTCGATCACATTGTCCTGAACCAGGCCGTTCAAAACACGGGCCAGCGCCCCTCGGGCAACTCCGTACCGCCGCATGAGATCCGTTTCCGACACACTGTCCGGCAAATTGCCGGCAAATCGATCGGCTGCCATGCGTTGCACCAGCCTGTCATCGTCGCTAGCAAAGTCAGCGTAGGGCTCGAGGTCTTGATCGCGGACGGCGCGCTTTAAGACATAACCTCTTCGGGGCACCACATTGAGCAGACCGCGTGTGGACAACACGGCGAGTGCGCCACGGACTGGCGTTCGCGAAACGCCGAAGGTCTGCGCGAGTGCATTCTCGCTCAGCCACGCCCCGGGCCCAAATCCCCGCTCTCGCGCGTGGATCAGGATGCGCCCGGCAAGACGCGTTTGAAGACCCCTGTTGACCGCTCGGCGTTTGTCCGCCATGCGACGCACTATAATCTAACTGTAACGTATACGTCGGTTGTTACGATGAGTTGCGCGCCCGCACAATATATCAGATTGGATATTCAGGCTCGGATGTAGCGCTTTGCGGGTAGCGCTACCCGTCAGTGAAAGTCTCGCGACCGTGTCAGCAACTCCCCCAGCAACGAGGAGCGATCGATGAGCCGTTTGGCGATGACGTGCATGATACCCTCCTGGCGCTGCAGCTCTCCTTGAACCTCGAGAAGCCTCGACTCAATCATTGCGCGGCGCTGCTCCCGTCCAACACTCTCCCAGACGATCACGTTGACTTGCCCGCTCTCGTCTTCGAGCGTCAGGAATGTAACTCCGTTGGCGCTCTGTGGACGCTGGCGCATGAGGACGATGCCGGCAGTTCGCACCTTCCTGCCGTGTGCAACACAGTTGAGATCTGCCGCGGTGAGCAACCGGTTGCGCACCAACTTGTCCCGCAATAGCGCCATTGGATGGCGCCCGAGGGTAAGACCAACAGAGGCGTAGTCAGCGACGATGCGCTGTCCTTCCGTCGGTGCTTCGAGCAACGGCCGCCCTTCCTCGAGACTTCCCGCGCGCTCGCCTTGCGGGGTCAGTGGCAGGGGTCGTTCGGTACCCGCCACTTCCCAGTATGCGAGATGGCGATTTCCGCTCAGGGCCGCAAGAGCGCCGGCCGCAGCCAATGCCTCGAGATCACCCCGATCGAGCGCCGCGCGCCGCGCGAGATCCTGGACGCTTTCAAAGGGCCGCTCGATGCGTGCAGCTTCGACTCGCATACCTGCAGCTTCGGACAGCGACTTGACCATCCGCATTCCCAGCCGCAACGCCGGCTCGCCATCCTCGAGCCGCTCGAGAGTCGACTCATACGCGCTCTCCTGCACGTCAACCGGTCTTACCTCCACCCCGTGAGCGCGGGCATCGCGCACCAGCTGCGCAGGCCCATAGAAGCCCATCGGCTGGCTGTTGAGAAGCGCACAGGTGAATGCCGCCGGCTCGTGATACTTGAGCCAGGATGAGTCATACACCAACAATGCGAAGCTGGCGGCATGCGACTCAGGAAATCCGTATTCGCCGAATCCTAACATCTGCCTGTAGATCCGCTGCGCGAATTCATCGCTGTAGCCGTTCGCGGCCATGCCGCCGAGCAGCTTCTCCTTGAAGTGCTCGATGCCGCCGCTGCGTTTCCAGGCGCCCATTGCGCGGCGCAGCCGGTCGGCTTCGCCGGGCGAGAAGCCGGCCGCGACGATGGCGAGCTGCATCACCTGCTCCTGGAAGATAGGGACGCCGAGGGTGCGCTCCAGCACTGCGGCGACTTCTGGGCTGGGATAGTCAACTTTCTCCTGGTTCGCCCGGCGGCGCAGATACGGATGCACCATGTCACCCTGGATGGGCCCTGGGCGCACGATCGCGACCTCGACCACGAGGTCGTAGTAACACTCGGGTTTCAGCCGCGGCAGCATCGACATCTGGGCGCGTGACTCGATCTGGAAAACCCCGACAGTGTCGGCGCGCGACATCATCCCGTAGACTTGGCTGTCCGCGTCCGGCAAAGACCCGAGGGTGTGCTTCGTTCCCCGGAAGCCGTTCACGAGCGCAAAGGCCCGCCGCAGTGCGCTCAACATTCCAAGCCCCAGGACGTCTACCTTGAGCAGTCCAAGATCGTTCAGGTCGTCCTTGTCCCACTGCACCACGGTCCGCTCGGGCATCGTCGCGTTCTCGATGGGAACGAGCTCTTCGAGCACGCCTTCGGAGATCACGAATCCGCCGACATGTTGGGACAGGTGGCGCGGGAAGCCTGGAAACTCGACCAGCTGGCGGGCGAGGGTCACGATGCGATTCAAAACCGGGTCGTCAGTATCGAATCCAGCCTCGCGCACCCTGTCAGGAAGCGTCTCACCGCCGTCCCACCATTGCATGACTTTCGCGAGGCGGTCGCTGCTGGCGGGATCCAGGCCGAACACCTTGGCCATGTCGCGCAACGCGCTGCGGGGGCGATACATGATGACTGTTGCTGCGATAGCCGCCCGCTCGCGTCCGTATTTCCTGTAAATGTACTGGATCACCTCCTCGCGCCGGTCATGTTCGAAGTCGATATCGATGTCGGGCGGTTCGTTGCGCTCGCGCGAGATGAAGCGTTCGAAAAGCAGTGCTGCACCCCGCTCGGGACCGACAGCGGAAACTCCGAGGCAATAACAAACCAGCGAATTGGCCGCAGAGCCCCGGCCCTGGCACAAAATGCGCTCGCCGCGGGCAAACGCGACGATGTCATGCACTGTCAGGAAATACGACTCGTAGCGAAGCTCGGCAATGAGGGCCAACTCTTTCTCGATACTCGCACGTACAGCGGGAGCGATGCCTTGCGGCCAGCGGCGCTGAATGCCCTCCTCCACGAGGTGGCGCAAATGACTGGTGGGTGTCTGCCCTGCCGGCACGAGCTCGTGAGGATATTCGTAGCGCAACTCATCGAGTGAGAAGGTGCAGGCTTGCGCGATGGCGACGGTTTCTGCGAGCAGCCCTGCCGGATAGAGCCGCGCAAGCCGGGCCTGTTCGCGCAGGTGGCGTTCACCGTTGGGATACAAATGCCAACCGGCTTCCGCGATGGGAATGTTGAGCCGTATGGCAGTCAGTGCATCCTGCAACCGCCGCCGTTCGCGCATGTGCATGTGAACATCGCCACTCGCGACGAGCGGCAACCCGAGCTCGCAACCTATGGCTTCGAGTGTGGACAGCCGCTGTTTGTCGGTGCCGTCGAGGAACAGCTCGACGGCGATACGGACCTTGGTTCCAAAGCATTCACTCAACCACTGGGCATCTTCCTTCAGCGGTTGGGTCGCAGGCACCCAGAGAATGAAACACTGCTCGAGGCCTGCGGCTGCCACGGCCTCGCGGGTCAGGCAATAGGTTCCCTTGCGGGCTGCGCGCCGTCCGCGGCTGATCAGGCGGCAAAGCCGGCCATAACCGTGCCGATCGATTGCGATCGCGACAAACTTCAGTCCGCACTCGAGGCGAAACTCCGCGCCCACCAGCAGCTTCAGCCGCAACAGTTTCGCCGCCATGTGGGCCCGTACAACCCCGGCAACGGAACATTCATCAGTGATGGCGAGCGCGCCGTAGCCCAGGATACTGGCGCGTTCCACGAGCTCCTGTGGGTGCGAAGCCCCGCGCAGGAAAGTAAAGTTGCTGATGCAATGCAGCTCAGCGTATGCCGTCACCCGAACACTCCGTGCAGGAACCAACGGTGTGGCTCTGCACGCTCACGAAATATCCACAGCTGTACGCCGTAGATGTCAAATACCGTGTAGTAATCGCGGCCAACATCCCCTCCATCCCACCAACCTGTCTCGATCCGCTCAACGTCACCGAAAAAGCGCAATGAGCCGCGGCGGCGTGGCGCACCATCGATTTCCTCGAGTTGCTGTGGCGCATGTAGAAGCCATAGGGGGCGGCGGAAGGCGGGCCAGGGTGGCGGCGCCGGCACGGCCTGTGTCGATCGGAACAGTGCCAATCGGGATCCTGAGTCGTTCGCCGCCCCCGAACCGTTGACTGCCGCCGGCTCCCTCGTGCTCCAGGCATTCTCGGGGCGATGGCCTGCCAACATCTGCAGGCCGTAGACCGCTTCATGCCCCAACCTTGCACGCAACCGCTCGATGAGCTCCGGCGCCTCGGGCCCACCGCTGCCACCGTATTCACCGGGCTGCCACAACGGGTTTGAAGCAAGTACCCGCCGTACGGGCAGGCCGGAGCGAATCTCGCAGGAGCGCACCGGCTCGGGTAACGTGAGCGCACTCAGCCGCTCGCCCAGCAACTCCGTCAGGCGAGCAACGTCCGCCACCGGCGCTGCCAGGCGCAGAATGCATCTGGAAGGCTGCGCGTGCCGATGCCGCAACCGGCACTCGAGCTCAGTGACACCACATTGCCGCTCCCGGAGGAACTTGCCGAGGTCCGCCAGCAACGGCGCCAGCACTGCGAGCAGGGCCTCGTTGTTTTCCAACTCGTAGGTCAGCTCGCGGCGGCGCCGGAAGCGCTCACATGGTTGGAAATGATGACGCAGGTCGGCGTTCCTGCCTGTCAGGCGATCCAGCTCAGCGAGGTGCTCAGGTCCAAAACGGCGGGCAAAACCAGCACGCGGCAGACGCAGAGCCTGACCTATCGTGCGCACACCCATGCGCGCAAGCCGCTCTACGACATCCTGTGGCCACCGCAGTGGCGTGAGTGGCAGAGGTGACAGCCTGCCGACGAGCTGTGCTGCGTTGGTGACGATGAATGGCTTGCCAACACGGGCCGCGACCATCGCAGCCAGCGGTGTCGGTGCGAGTGCAATCGCGGGTTTGATTCCAGCTGTGCCGCACTCATTCGCGAGCGCCCGGATCAGTCCGTCCGTACCATTGAAAAGATGCAGGCTTCCCTTCACTTCGAGCAGGAGTCCATCGGGTGCCACGAGGCTCACGCGCGGGGTGAAGCGTTGGGCGCTAGTGGCCAGACGCTCCAGTGACACCGCGCCCGGGTCGAAAATGTGCACCCCGATCCAAAGCTCCGGCGAATCAACGGGCGCACCTGCGGCGTCTACGGAACGCAGCAAGGTTGCTTCAGACGAGGGACTGCCTGCCGGGAGCTCGCTGACAGCGTCATTCATCGGCTGAACGGTTAGCGGCCGCATACTCAAGTCCCGCACCCCTGCAGACTGAGCTCAACGGAACCGCGCACGCCGCCCCTGCTCTTCAACAACGTAACCCGCACTCCGCGAGCGGAAGGGCCGATCGTCATTCGCAGTGCAGCGTAGGAAGACTCCCGGGCGGCCTGTTGAGGCCGAAACAACACCCCCAGGGTGCGGCCACGCTCAGCCGCAAGCTGCAGCCGGCGGATTTCCTTCGTCCGCGGTCTCTTCGCCCACGCCATGGCGAGGTCGCATGCGCCGGAGCCAAGTGATTGCTCGAAAGCCCACAGGATCCCATTCGGGCTGCCCCGTTTGTGGGCAGCCGGGGCCCGTACGACCAGCAGGCGCTCGAGGACGACTCCATGCGCCGCCAGGGAGGGTGCAAAGGGCTCGAGGGGCGGAGCCACCCAAACGCACCAGCGTGCCATGGGGCGGCGGGTCAGCGCGGCCAGCGCTGGAAGCAGCAGTGTCAGCTCACCGACACCGAAGCGGGAAACGAGGATTTCGATCAGGCCGCTACGCGGCCAACCCCTGTCGGGAAGACGTTCGTCGAGCGCTCCGAAGCCCGTGGGAAGGGTTTCCGTCCGCGCGACACTGGTCCCGCGCCAGATGCCCGGATGCTCGAGCAGCCGAGCCAATTCGGAGTTGACCGACATGAGGAGTGCTCATGAACAAGCGCACGCCTTACATCAGGCCGGTCGTTTTGCCGCGTCGGACAACGCCCACGACAATCCCCTCGATGAGCAGTGGCTCTTCCTTGAGGTCCACCTTGATAGGCTCGAACTCGATGTTCTCGGGCATCAGCCACACGATGGTGCCTTCCTGCCGATAGCGCTTCACCGTCACCTCGTTCTCCAGGCGGGCGACCACGATCTGGCGGCTGCGCACCTCCGAGGTGCGATGCACGGCAACGAGGTCACCATCCAGGATACCGGCGTCTTTCATACTCATGCCGGTAACCTTGAGCAGGTAATGTGGGCGCGGTTGAAACAACGACGGATCGATCTGCAACCGTGCTTCGAAGTTCTCCTCCGCGAAGATGGGACGGCCTGCAGCAACCCGGCCGATGAGCGGCAGGCCCATCTGCTCGCGGATGGTGTCCTTGAGCTGGATGCCGCGGGAGGTTCCGGGGATCAGGGCGATGACGCCCTTGCGGGCCAGCGCGCGCAAGTGCTCTTCGGCCGCATTAGCGGATCTGAAGCCCAGTTCCCGCGCGATTTCCGCCCGGGTCGGCGGCATGCCGGTATCGGAGATAAATCGCTGGACTAAGCGCAGAATCTGCGTCTGGCGCGGTGTCAGATCGGACATGTCGGCCACCTGTTCATCTATACAGTTACTGTGATTATATCCAGATCAAAGCCGGAGGCAAGCGTCTTGCTGCCTAGGTTCGCTGCCGCAGCGCAACAGCGCCACTCGAGACTCATCCAAAGTGAATCAGCCCGCCGCACCGACCGCGCGCATGTATGCGTAGGCGCGCGCCGGTCAAAACGTCATGCCACGCGTAGTCGAACGACAGTTGACTGAACCGCTCATGAACCACGCGTGTGCGTCGGAGATTTATTTTCTCGTTGCAACATCTGATGTCGCAGCTGGCCGACATCAGCGTGTTAAGCAGTTGCAATCCCTTGGTAAATTTGATGCCATTGCGCGCTTGTGAATGGGGCATGGAACTTGCGTGCTACATTCGCATTCGTTCCAGGGATCTCCCGAATCAACAACCCAGAAGGGGACGTTTATGAAGTGCGCGATCGTTTTGAAGGTGGCTGCTGTGGCAGTCGTGGCGGGACTTGCAGGCTGTCAGGATCTGAAGCCCCTCCAGGCGGATGTCGCAGACCTCAAGTCGCAGGTAGCGAAGCTGCAGTCGGATGTGGCGGCTGCCAAGTCGTCTGCGGATCAGGCAAGCAGCACGGCATCGGCCGCCAACCAGGCTGCCAGCAGCGCGCAGAGCACTGCGAACCAGGCGTTGGCTGCTGCTCAAGCGAGCCAGTCGGCCGTGGATGCCACCAACGAGAAGATCGACCGGATGTTCAAGCGGTCAATCTCGAAGTAAGAGCCCATCGGCTTGAACTGATATGAACGCCGCGCTTACGCGCGGCGTTCTCTTTTGGGGCGTTCTTTTCAGTATTTGACCAACGCGGAGCCCCAGGTGAAACCACCACCGAAGGCCTCCAGCAGCAGCATATCCCCGCGCTTGATGCGCCCGTCCCGGACGGCCCGGTCGAGAGCGATCGGCACGGAGGCGGCCGACGTGTTGCCGTGATCCTGAACAGTCAGGATGACGCGCTCCATAGGCAAATCCAGCCTTCTTGCGATTGCCTGGATAATCCGCAGGTTGGCCTGGTGAGGCACGAGCCAGTCGATGGCCGAGCGGTCCAACCCGTTGGCCGCCAGAGTCTCATCCACCGCCTTGCCCAGAGTTGTAACGGCCACCTTGAACACTTCGCTGCCCACCATGGAAATTGACAGTTTGACCTTGTCGGGACCAAAGCCCTTGGACACGCCGCTGCCGCAATAGAGCATGTCCTTGTACTGACCATCGGCATGCAGGTGGGTCGAAAGAATGCCGGGTTCCTCGGACGCACCGAGCACCACGGCGCCCGCCCCATCGGCAAACAGGATCGCGGTGGACCTGTCGCTCCAATCGGTTATCCGGGAAAGGGTCTCCGAGCCAACGACCAGCGCACGTTTCGCTTCGCCGCAGCGCACGTACTTGTCAGCGATCGACAGCGCATACATGAACCCGCTGCACGCGGTTTCGACGCTGAATGCCGGACCGCCCCGACAGCCCAGGCGCCCCTGCAGGAGCACTCCACAGTTTGGGAATACCAGGTCCGGCGTGGTGGTGCCGAACGCAATGAAATCGACCTCGTCGGGCCGCAAGCCGGCTGACTCGAGGGCGCGCCGCGCTGCATGCTCGGCGAGATCCACGGTCGTCTCACCCTCGGCGGCTATGTGACGGCGCTCGATACCGGTGCGGTCGCGAATCCAGGCGTCGCTGGTATCAACCAGCTTCTCCAGATCGAAGTTCGTGAGGACTTTTTCGGGAAGGTGAGAGCCCGTGCCGACGATACGCGAATAGATCAAATTGTGGACTCCGCTACTCGATTGGAAAAACTGGCCTGCGGCCGTTTTTCGGACAACAGCTCCGTTGCCGCCGGCAAAAGGCGCGACTTTTGCCGGCTACCTCGTGGTACCTCATACGTCGCAAGTCCGACAAGCTCCTACTCGATTGGAAAAACTGGCCTGCGGCCGTTTTTCGGACAACAGCTCCGTTGCCGCCGGCTGCGCGCCCCGGGCAAAAGGCGCGACTTTTCTTTTGCCGGCTGTGTCACGATCAGTCATGCGTGGTGAGTCCATCGGCCGCTAACGCTTGTGCAATGTGCGCGGTCAGACCGCGCCGTGCGGCTACGACCGCCGTCGTAATCGCTCTCGAGAATGCAACGCCGTCCGCCCGACCGTGGCTTTTTACCACGATACCGGCGAGGCCCACCATGCATGCGCCGTTGTAGCGGTTGGGATCGAGACCTGAGGCGACCCTTCGCAGCACCGGGCGCGCGATGAGCCCGGCGAGACTATCGAGCCATGAAGCGCGAAACTCCTCGCGCATCCGATTGGCGATGAGCCGGGCAGCGCCCTCCATCGTCTTGAGTGCAACATTGCCGGTGAATCCGTCCGTCACCACGACATCCACGTCGCCGGAAAAGATACCGTCGCCCTCGACGAATCCGACGTAGTTGAGCCGCGTGGATCCGAGCAGCGCGTGAGCGGCCTGCACTGTTTCGTGACCCTTGATGTCCTCTTCCCCGATGTTGAGCAGGCCGATGCGGGGCTTCTCGAGGCCGTGGATGTCGCGGGCGATGATGGCGCCCATGGCCGCAAACTGACGCAACTGCTCCGGGGTCGCCTTGGTATTCGCCCCGAGATCGAGCATTTGCGTATGCCCGTGAGCCGCCGGTATGGCGGAGATGATTGCCGCCCGCTCGACACCGTCGATGGTCTTGAGAACGAAGTGCGCCATCGCGGTGAGGGCGCCGGTGTTGCCCGAGCTGACGCAGGCGTCCGCCCGCCCCTCCTTGACGAGGTCGATGGCGATCCGCATCGACGAGTCTTTCTTGCGGCGGATGGCTTCGCGCGGCGTGTCACCCATCGCGACGACCGTCGCGGCAGGAACGATCTCGATCCGGTCACGGACCGAATCGGCGAGACCGGCGAGATGCGGCTCGATCTGATTGGCCTGCCCGACCAGCAGAGCGCGCAGCCCTGCGTCGTGACCGAGCGCGTGCAGCGACCCGGTAACATACTCGCGCGGCGGGTTGTCGCCGCTCATCACATCGATGGCGATAGTTGTCACGATGGTTTAATCGGCTGAAATTGCCTGCGGCCAGGCGCCCCCCGGCAATTTCAGCGGACAGTACTCCGTCGCCCGCAGGCAAAAAGCGCGGTTTTTGCCCGCTGCGTCAGCGATGGGCGCCTGCGGCGCGCTGACGGCTACTCCTGCTCTTCGACTTCTTCGGGCTTTTGGATCACTCGCTTGCCGCGATAGAAACCGTCCGGGGTGATGCGGTGACGCAGGTGCGTCTCGCCCGACTGCGGATCCGTTGAAAGGGCGGGCTTCGCGAGCCCGTCGTGTGATCGATGCATGCCGCGCCGTGACGGCGTCTTGCGGCTTTTTTGCACAGGCATTCTTTTAGCTCCTACTGTTACTTCAACGTTTGAGCAGCTTGTCCAACTGCGCAAACGGTTTCTGTGTCGTCTGCTCCGGCGCGCCTGACGCATGCGGCACGCCGCCCGCCGCCGGGGCATCAACCGGAACAGCACAATCGCTCGCCTGCACGTGCAACGGCACGATGGGCAGTGCAAGCAACAACTCTTCCTCGACCAACTCACCGACCGTGATACGGCCACCCAAAGCCAACACCGGCTCGAGGTGCTCCGGCACACGGCTCGCATCCGCTTCCGCGGCAATCAATGCCACGCGCACCGAGCTCTCCACCGGCTCGGTCATCGTATGCAGGCACCGCTGACACGCGAGAGTTGCTGCACCGCTCACCGTCATATCGGCGACAACGAGCCCGGACTCCCGCGTAAAATGTACGCGCCCGCGAACCATTCCCTCGACGCTTGCAAGCTGCGAGCGCAGACGAGGTAGCTCGGCGAGCGGGACAGCAAAGTCGATGTCGGCCTCGCCGTCAGCCAGCCGGTCGATGTCGAGCGGCTTGGACCAGGGTGGCGACATGGGGCGCGTATAATAGGTACGAGGTGCCTGCAAGTCAAAACCGTATTGGGGTCTAAGCCGTTGTTTCTGGTAGGCGATTTTCTTCCTGATGAGCGATGTGAATGAGACCTTTGATTCTGGCCTCCACTTCACCCTACCGGCGGGCCCTGCTCGAACGGCTGGGCGTTCCATTCGAGGTCGTCCGGCCTGCCGCCAGCGAGGATCATCTGGCGCGCGAGATGCCTCGAGACAGGGCATTGCGCCTGTCGGGTGTAAAAGCCAAGGCGGTTGCGGCACAGCGCCCGGATGCGGTGATCATCGGCAGCGACCAGGTCGCCTCGCTCGGGAGCCGCGTGCTCGACAAGCCGGGTGATGTGGCCAACTGCCGCGCTCAGCTCTCACTACTGAGCGCGCAGACTGCACGCTTCCATACGGGTTGCGCGGTGGTCGCCAATGGAGAGCGGCTCGTGCACCTCGATACGACGTCGGTGACGTTTCGTCATCTCACCTCCGACGAGATTGAGCGCTACATCGAGCGGGAGAAGCCGTTCGATTGCGCCGGAGGGTTCAAGGTGGAGGCGTTGGGCATCACGCTGTTCGAAAGCATCGAGAGCCGGGATCCGACTGCCTTGATCGGCCTGCCGCTGATCTGGCTTGCCAGCGCCCTGCGCAGCGTGGGCTATACGCTTCCGTAGCGACCCGCCTGAATCCTAGCGCTTGCGGCTGCGTGTCTTCTGGGCAGCCAGTGTGTCTACGACCGATGCGAGCTCAGGCGGCAGCGGCGTGTTTACACTGAATTCGCCGCTCGGTGCGCGGGCATTGCCCGCTCCCGATACGTCGCGCCTGCTGGGCCATTCGAAGCTCACACTGTGGGCGTGCAGAAACATCCGGTTCAGTCCCAGCACCTTCATCTGCGCGTTGAACTCCTCGTCGCCGTATTTCTCATCGCCGGCGACGGGATGACCTGCATGCTGCGCGTGTACGCGGATCTGGTGAGTGCGCCCCGTGAGAAGCGCGACCTCCATCAGCGTCGCCTGCTTGCCGAAAAATTGCACCGGTCGGAACTCGCTGAGCGAGGGCTTGCCGGAGGCATCCGCCCTGACCGTCCGCTCACCACCGACGCGCAGGTCGGTGCGCAAGGGTATATCGATACGCTTGCGGCCTAGCTCCCACTTCCCTTTGACCAGCGCGAGGTAACGCTTCTCGAACCCCCCGTCTCGAAGAAGGGCATGGGCGGACCGCAGGGCACTAGTGCTTCGCGCGACGAGCAGTACGCCGCTCGTATCACGGTCAAGGCGATGCACCAGCTCGAGGGTCTCCCCGGGTCGCAGGGCACGCAGCCCCTCGATGACTCCGAAACTCACCCCGCTGCCGCCATGAACCGCAACCCCGGCTGGCTTGTTGAGCACCAGCAGGTTGTCATCTTCGTGCACGATGGCGGTGCGCATCGTCTCGAGCAACTGAGCCGACGGCTGGCCCACCTCGCTGGCGGGACGGACTTTGACGGGGGGGATCCTGATCTTGTCATGCGCCTGTAAGCGGGTATCCGGACCGGCCCTGTGACCGTTGACCCGGACTTCACCTTTGCGGATAACCCGGTAAATACGGCTCCGTGGCAGGTCCCCGAGCAGCCTGTGGACAAAATTATCCAGCCGCTGGCCGGCCTGCTCCTCGGTCACTTCCAGCAGACGAACCGCCTGCCGTTCAGCCCCAAAAGCGGGCTCGGACACTTCTTTATCACCGTAAGACATTGTTTCTACGAAACCTTTGGGAGTATACTCAGGAACGCCGGCCGCATTTCAATGCATTTGCGACGGCCAAAATGGTTAGCGGCTCCCTGTTGAAACTTCGTGACCGTGTCATGGAAGCTCCAGATGCCGCATGTTAGTTGGTCCTCCATATCGAGGCCATCGTATTGGGCCGACAAGATCGCGCAGCTTGCGTCGAACGTCTCGAAAAGACTCCGCAGGCCGTGCCGTCGGTTGAGTTCACCGAAGGTTTCCGGCGCTCCGCCTCCCGTGGCGGGCATCGATGTATAACGAGACTCACGCGCCTTTGATCGCAATTCGAAATCTTCGCTGCTGCGCTGGCTTGCCCGCGTGGCCTCCCGTCGTTTTCTCGTCGGCCCCTCACTGCACAGTAGGGGCACATGAAAAGAATGCTCGTAAATGCAACTCAAGAGGAAGAGTTGCGCGTCGCTCTGGTTGA
>JAQGOF010000092.1 GCA_028293745.1 Gammaproteobacteria bacterium
CTTCGAACTGGCTTCGCATGACCGCCTCGGAGGTGCCGTTGTTCGAGTAGGTCACACCGCCTTCACGCGTGTCTCCCCCGTAGTTCCTGTGGAAGCTGACCCACTCGCCGCCGTCCGATTCCAGGCCCCACTGACCCTTGGTCCAGTTTTCGAGATCGTCGGCG
This sequence comes from Gammaproteobacteria bacterium, assembly GCA_028293745.1. GTDB lineage: Bacteria > Pseudomonadota > Gammaproteobacteria > Steroidobacterales > Steroidobacteraceae > 13-2-20CM-66-19. The sequence continues at coordinate 165 of JAQGOF010000092.1, forward strand.
TTGACCATGGTGGCGGGCGAGTTGACCAGGTTGAAATACCACAGCGCGCGCCGATAAATGGCCTGCGACACGCCCTTCAGGCGGAAATGCCAGATCTCGGACAGGGTCTTGTTGGGTGCCAACGGCCGCAGCACGCGCAGCTGTTGCAACGGAGATTGCACGGACAGGTACGGATAGATCAGCACATGATGAATGCTGCGGCCCAGGTATTCCTCGGCCTGCTTGTCCCCATATGCCCGGTACAGCGCCGCGACATACTCCTTCGTGTCTGGATCATCGGGCCGCAGGCCCATGTAGCCTTTCAGAATCCCGTGACCGCGCGGGAAGTTGACTGTCTGAACCGAATCCCACTGGTCGAACGAGGAGGCAAAGGTCGACAGGTAGTGGTAATAGAGCGGCGGCTGCTCGCCCGCCTGCTGCAATTTTCGCTCGACCCTGCCGGCCGCGATGCCCGTGGACTGGTGGGTGACCGAAGGATGCAGGGCATCCAACTGGTTCTCCATGAAGAATTTCCAGTTCGAATGCTGGACGACCCGGTGGCACACGGGCACGATCTCGACTTCACCCTGCGGGGAGCGGTCGCACATATCGTCAAACGCGATCTTCGCCTCGCCGAGGAATTCGAGCAGTGTCGGACCCTGGGCTGACAGGCTCGCAAACACGAAGCCGCGATACCCATCCACGCGCGGCGCCGCTTTCATGGAGCAATCGGGATTCTGCGGCGACATGCGCGTTCCATCGTAACCGTGCGACAACGGGATGCCCTTGACGCGGCCGTCGAGATGGAACGTCCATGCGTGGTATGAGCAGACGAAGGTCGAGCCGGTGTTGCCCTGACGGTTGCCACAAAGTTGCACACCCCGGTGCGGGCACCTGTTGTACAGAACGCGGATCCTGTTATCGGCGCCACGAACCATGATCAGCGGCTGGCGGCCGATCTGCACGGTAACGTAGTCGCCGGTCCTCTTCAGCTGCGACTCGTGGCCGCAGTACACCCAGGTCTTCTCCCATATGCTGGCCATTTCCCGGTCGAAAATGGCCTGGTCGGTATAGACGGTTCTGTGGACGCGGTCGGGTTCGACCAATTCATTGAGCGGCAGCACGCGATTCCCCACGGGTTATCGACACTTCGAAGCTCTTATATTACCGTGGGTCATGCAAGTCGGGGCAGCTGAAAACCGGTTTCTGGATCGACAATACAATCCCCGGACCCAGGTGCCGGAATTCGCCGACTTCTTCGCGCGCTGGAAGCGGGACGCGCGGCAAGTGCGCACACGAATGCGGGCTCGCCTCGATCTGCCCTATGGCCCGGCGCCTGCCGAGAGGCTGGATTTCTTCCCGGCGGCGGGGGCTTCGAATCCGCTGTTGGTATTCCTGCATGGCGGTTACTGGCGTGCGCTCGACAAGGACGACTTCTCCTGGGTTGCCCCGCCGTATGTCAGTGCGGGCATCTCGGTTGCGGTGATCAACTATGGGCTGCTCCCCGCAACGGCACTGATGGAGATCGTCGCGCAGGTGCGGCGTGCCTGTGCGTGGTTGCATCACAACGCGCGTGCTCTTGATGTGGATGTGGGACGGATAGCCTGCAGTGGCCATTCTGCGGGCGGTCACCTCACGGCCATGATGATTGCCACGGACTGGCCGAACGTCTGGCCGGAGTTGCCGCGGCGGTTACTGTCCGGTGCCGTCACCATCAGCGGGCTGTTTGATCTCGAGCCGCTGACGCGGGCTGAGTTTCTGCGTAATGATCTGCACCTCGACCAGGCACTGGCGCGAGATCTCTCACCCGTACTCCTGCCCTGGCGAAACGATGTGCCCATCGTGCGTGCCGTCGGTGAACATGAATCATCCGAGTTCCATCGACAGTCGAGGCTGATTGCCGAGCACTGGTCCCTGGCTTGCGCGCGCGAGCTGATTGACGTACCCGGATGCAACCACCTGTCAGTGTGTGATGCCTTTGCCGACACGGGCTCGGCATTGTTTCAGGCCACCCGGGATCTGTTTTCCTGAGGCATCCTCGGCTGGAACATCCGCGCTGCCCGCGCGTTTCCTCAGCACCCGACATGTTGAGTAACCCAGGAGCTCACAATGAATCGCGCGAAGGTGTCCATAACCGCAGCCACGGTAGCAACGATACTGGCCCTGCCGGTGATTGCGCTGGGAGCGGACAAGAGTCCCGACGCTGGTTTCTTCAAGCAGGCAGCCCAAGCGGGTATGGCTGAAGTCGAGGCCGGAAAGCTGGCTCAGGAGAAGGGCAGCAGTGCGGCGGTGAAAGACTTCGGCGCCATGATGGTCAAGGACCACACGGCGGCCAACGACAAGCTCAAGAGCATCGCCGCGAGCGAAAATGTCGATTTGCCCAGCGGCACGAGCGTGAAAGACAAGGCCACGAAGGCAAAGCTCGAGGTGTTGAGCGGCGACGCCTTCGACAAGGCCTACATCAAGAACCAGGTTGCTGCCCACCGGCAGGCGGTCGCCCTGTTCCGCAAGGAGTCTGCGTCCGGCCAGGATGCACAGGCGAAAACCTTCGCAGCTTCCACACTGCCGACGCTCAAATCCCATCTGCAGAAGATCGACGAGATCGCAGCACAGGCCGGCGTGACTACCAAGAGCAAGTAAACCGGCTCATGGAAGCCGCGCGCCTATGTGCAAGGTCGCCTCGTCAAAGGCCCGCCTGAGCGTTTCCACTGCAGCGGCCAACGCAGGCATGACGGCGGTCATTGCTTCCGACTCGATGTTGGCCGCAATGGCCGCCAGGCGATGTGCATACACCGTGCTGCCCGCTGCTCTGACCTTGTGGGCGAGAAGCCGTACGCGGGCTCGTTCATCGGCAGCCACGGCACTCTCGAGTTCCTCCGCATACTGGCTCGTACTCGTCACGAACGTCTGACACAGTCGCCGCACAAACAGAGTGGCCTGGATGCCGTCCATCCTGGGCATCTGCAGGTCCATGAGTACGAGTCCGAATTCCTGCCGGGCACAGGCATTCACGGCGGCCGCCCCATCCTCGACGACGATCACATCGCAGCCGATCGCCTCCAGGAAGCGCTTGGCATCCTGGTGGTCGATGATAACGAGACCAACCGACGCGTACTGCTGACACAACTGTCCCACGCGGGATACGAAGTTACGCTGGCTTCAGGCGGCAAGGAGGCCCTCGCAACAATGCGCTCCGCGACCGCCGCCGCCAGGCATTTCGATGTTGCCCTGGTCGACTTTCAGATGCCGGACATGGATGGTGCAATGCTGGGCGAGCAGATCAACGCCGGCCCGTATCTGTCGCGCACCCGCGTAGTGTTGCTGACCTCCATGGACCGCCATGGCGACATGGGGCGCTTTGCCGCGATGGGTTTTGCGGGATACCTCTCCAAGCCGGTCAGGCCGCGGGAGTTGCTGGTCACCCTGGAGCAGGTGTTGAGCCACGACGCGCAAGAGTGGCACGCTCAGACACATCCCATCAGCACGCTGAATGTCGCGCAGCAGAGCGCACTGGCGAAGCGGTTCTCGGGACGGGTACTGCTCGTGGAGGACAACATCGTCAATCAAAAAGTGGCACGGCGGTTTCTCGAGAATTCGGCGCTCGCGGCGGCGACCTCGCAGCTCGAGGAGTGTCTGACCAGGATGGGTGCCGAGTTGGCCCGGGTAGGGGCTGCGCTCAGGCACGGGGCAACGCATGCGTTGCCCGCCGGGTTCACCGACGCGGCGCGGCCGGCTTCCTGAGAAGGTAGGTATCCATGATCCAGCCTTTGCGGTCGCGGGCTGCGGCGCGGGCTTGTTGGATCTTTGCGGACATCTCGCCAAGCGGGCCTGAGAGCAGAATCTCGTCCGGCGTGCCCAGGTAGGCTCCCCAGTAGATCTCCAGGCGATCATCCGTCAGGGTCTTGAATGCACATTCACCGTCGAGCAGGACTACGGTGTCGGTGGATAGGGGCTCCGGCTGCGCGGCCAGGCGGCGTCCGGTGGTGATTTGAACGGGCGCGCCTATCTGGTTCAACGCAATGCGATGGCGCGCAGTCAGTGCCTGAATGCTCGTGATACCCGGTATCACTTCGTACTCGAATTCAACTGCGCCGCGCGCGGCGATCTGTTCAACGATGCGGATCGTACTGTCATATAACGACGGATCGCCCCACACGAGGAAGGCGCCGCACTCGTCCTCTCCAAGCTGTTCAGTGAACAGTGCCTCATAGATGCAAGCGCGCTGCTCGTGCCAGGTCTCGACTGCCGTGTGATAATCAGCCGGGTTGCGATCTCTTTCGGGATCCGGGATGACGAGGGTCCGCAATGATCTTTCCGGAACGTAGCGTGCGCAGATCTCGCGACGCAGGCGGGCAAGATCGTCCTTGTCTGGCCCCTTGTCCGTGACAAACAGCACGTCCACCCGTTGCAGCGCATTGACTGCCTGGATCGTGATGTGCTCCGGGTGGCCCGCACCCATGCCGATAATCAGGACTTTTCGCATGCTCAACCCGATCGGAAGCGGCGGTGGTAGTCGGGGGAGTACAGGGAGCTTTCGATGAAATTTTCGGCGGCCAGTGCGCGCCCCACGAGGATCAGGGCAGTGCGCTCCATGGGCTGCGCGGCCAACGCAGCCGTGATATCACTCAGCGTGCCACGCAACACCCGCGCATCCGGCCAACTCGCCCGCATGACCAACGCAACAGGGCAGTCCGGGCCGTAGTACGGTACGAGCTCGGCAACAACGGTCTCGATCGCGTGGATTGCGAGGTGTATGGCCAGTGTGGCGCCAGTGGCGGCGAAGCTGGCCAGTTTTTCGCCCTCGGGCATCTGCGATGCGCGGCCGGAAATCCGAGTCAACACGACGCTCTGAGCAACGCCCGGCACGGTCAGCTCGCGGCCGAGCAGGGCGGCTGCGGCGCAGAAGGCCGGGACTCCGGGTGTCCACGTGTAGGGGATAGCACGACGCTCGAGCCGGCGAAGCTGCTCTGCAACCGCGCTGTAGATCGCTAGATCGCCGGAGTGCAGCCGTGCCACATCCTCGCCGGCGGAGTGTGCCCTGACGAACTCTGCCTCGATCTGGTCGAGTGTCATGGGCGCGGTGTCAATGATTCGGGCGTCGCTGGGGCAATGGGCTAGAAGCTCGCTGGGGACCAGGGACCCCGCGAACAGACATACCGGACAGCGCATGAGCAGATCGCGGCCGCGAACCGTAATGAGGTCCGCCGCACCCGGTCCGGCACCGATGAAATGGATGGTCATTGTGTGTCTGCCGGTACGCAGGCCAGCGCACAAGTCACTGGGCCGACTGCAATTCGAGGACCGAGGAGCCGGGATGCGGGCCCGGCGCCGGCGAGGGCGGCGGCTTCGGCCACCGAGTGAACGTTCATTGCTGCCATGGCGTGCTCCGAGTGTGTCAGTGTTCTCGGGTCGGTTGCCTCGAGGTCGCTCTGAGCAATCAACACGAGGGGAATTCCTCGAGCAGCAGCCGCAGCAACGATTCCGGGCTCATCGCCCTTTGCCGCGGGAGTCGCGATGAGCGACAGGGTTCGTCCGGCGGCCAGGACCGGCGCCAAGGTCGCAGCGAGTGCGGCAGCAAGGGCGGACTCGACCTGTTCGGCGGTGACGCCCGAACGACAACCGATCCCGGCCACCATCAGGGTTTGACCCAGGTCCATTGTGTGATCGGCAGGGCGGGGCGCCAGCTCAACGACTGTGCCCCTTCGCTGCCGATCGGGCTGGCGCGGTGGATGTCCATACGTATCAAGGTGCCGCCGTGTTGCGCGTGCGTGCCGAGAAGGACTGCCTCCGTTTCCAGTGTGACTGCGTTGATGACCAGCCGCCCCTGGGCGCGAAGCGCGGCTTGTACCGTTGCGATCATCCCCGGCGTGGTCGCGCCGCCGCCGATGAATACGGCATTGGGCGATTGCAATCTGTGGAGCGCCTGGGGCGCGTCTGCTTCGAGCACTTGCAGGTCGGGGACACCAAACGCCGCGGCGTTCCGCCTGATGCGTGCGGCTCGGTCGTTTCTGCGCTCGATGGCCGTCGCACTCAGGGAGAGATCTGCCAGCATCCATTCGATTGCCACCGAGCCGGAGCCTGCACCAACATCCCAAAGGTGTTCGCCATGTCTCGGTGCGAGAGCTGACAAGGTCAGTGCGCGGATCTCACGCTTGGTAATCTGCCCATCGTGCTCAAACAGCTCATCGGGGCGGCCCGCTCCCCGGGAAACTATCCTCGCGGTTGCGTCCGCTGCGACTTCGATCGCGACCGTGTTGAGCGCTGCGATGAGATCGAAATTGAATGCGGTGGCGCGTGTCGAGCGTACTCGCTCGCGCGGCCCTCCAAGCGCCTCGAGTACAGTGATTTGTGACTCACCGAATCCAGCGTTGCACAACAGCTCGGCGATCGCCGCGGGCGCGCTTGCGCCTGAAGTGAGGGCAAGGATGCGGGCGCCGGGCTGCAGGTGCGCGCGGATGAAGTCGAGTGAGCGGCCGCACAATGAGAGCAGGGTCGTTTGTGGGAGGGGCCAGAGGAGGCGAGAGGCTGCCAGGCTGAAAGCGGAGATTGCCGGGACTGCTATGGTCTCATCCGGCGCGACATGACGCGCCAACACGCTGCCGATACCATGTTGGAAAGGATCGCCGGAGGCCAGAACGCAGACCGGCCGGCCACGGTGAGCCAAAACCTCTGCGGCTGCTAGATCAAAGGGGCTGCCCCAGGTTCGTGCAGAACCGCGAATGAGCGGGGCGGCGAGCGCCAGGTGGCGCGCGCCACCAAACACGATTTCGGCCGATTCGATCAGGCCACGGGCGAGCTCGCCGAGTCCATCGATACCTTCCTCGCCGATACCGACGATGGACAACCAACGGGCTTGGGGCTGCCCAATTGTGTTAGGGTTGAGGCTGGACATGCACCCACACGTCTTGATTCTGGGAGGTACCACGGAGGCTCGCGAGCTTGGATTCGCGCTCTCCCGCCGTGAGTTCGTCACCACGATTTCGCTTGCCGGCCGCACCGCGGCGCCCGCCGCTCAGCCCGTCCCGGTACGCCGAGGCGGCTTCGGGGGTGCTGACGGACTCGCAGGATATCTTCGCGCTCAACGCATCGATTTCCTGATCGATGCAACGCATCCGTATGCCGAAACGATTTCCGCGAATGCCGTGCAGGCCGCTTCGCGGACTAACACGCCAGTCCTCGCCCTTCGCAGGCCGCCGTGGACCGCCGTGGACGGTGATGTCTGGGTCGATGTATCCGATGCGCAAGATGCAGTTCGTGCGTTGGGCGAGTGCGCCCGACACGTCTTTCTGGCAGTTGGGCGGCAGGAATTGACTCCATTTTCCACTGCCCCACAGCACCACTACTTCATCCGCAGCGTCGATCCTGTCGAGCCGCCGCTCGAGGTGCCGCACGCTCATTACATTCTTGCGCGCGGCCCGTTCACGGAGAGTGAGGATAGGGCGGTGTTCCAGTCGTTTTCCATAGACGCTGTGGTCGCAAAAAACAGTGGGGGAGAGGCGACCTACAGCAAGATCGCGGCAGCCCGGCTGCTTGGGATTCCGGTCTTCATGTTCAGGAGGCCAGCGCTTCCGGATTGCCCGTCCGTCGCAACGATTGCCGAGGCTGTTGCGTGGCTCGATCACGCGGTGGGTCTCGCTGTTCCACGTGGAGTGTAGACAAGAGGGCAGCTGCCCGGGCGCTCGATCATCCGGGTCTCCGCCGATCCGACAATGATGCAAGTTGCCATGTCCGCACTGTTGCCCTGCGCGGCAGACAACTGTGTGATCGCTATACGCTCGTCTTGTCGTCCAACGGCACGGCCAAAGACGACGGGTGTCGTATCGGGAAGAATGGTGCGGAGTCTCGAGAAGGCGCGTTCGAGCTGCCACGGTCGGGCGCGCGAGACCGGGTTGTAGAGTGCAATCACGAATCCCGCGGCAGCGGCTGCTTCGAGGCGCTGTTCGACGACTTCCCAGGGCTTGAGATTGTCGGATAGTGAGATTGCACAGAAGTCATGACCGAGCGGAGCACCTACACGGGCGGCGACGGCTAACATCGCACTGACACCGGGTACGAATGCAACCTCCACGTTACGCCATGACGTTGGTCCGCGATCCAACGCCTCGCATACGGCGGCAGCCATTCCGAATACACCAGGGTCGCCTCCTGACACGATCGCAACCGTTTCACCTTCAGCTGCGGCGTTCAGTGCTTGTTCGGCACGGTATAGCTCTTGCCTGTTGTCGGAAGGATGGCGGCGTTGTCCTGCTCGTTCGGGAACCCGGTCGAGATACGGCCCGTAGCCGAACAAGGCCCCCGCAGCGCTGACAATTGCATCCGCCTCCGGTGTCAGTTGGTGCGAATTACCCGGGCCCAACCCGACGACGGACAGTCTGCCCGTCATGACCGCCACCAGGCATTTGTGACCAGCACGATGGCGAAATAGGGGGCTGAGTCGTCGGCCTTCTCCGCAAGCGGCATCATGCGCTCATCGTGCATCGTGCCGCGTTCCACGTAGATGGCGTTGGCGAGGCGGTTGCTCTCGATCAGCGAGCGGCGAACCTTAGGCAGGTTCCGTCCGAGCTTCATCACGACGGTGGGTTCGTTCTGTCGCAGGCGCCGTACGAGCTCGGACTCTGGCAACGTGCCGGGCAGCACAGTCAATACATCATCGCCCTGGACGATGGGCAATCCCGCCGCCGACCAACAGCCTGACATTGATGTGACGCCTGGAATAACCTCCGTTCGGAACCGATTCATCAGGCGTACGTGGATGTGCATGTACGAGCCGAAAAACAGCGGGTCGCCTTCGGAAAGCACGGCAACCACCTGTCCGGTTTGTAGATGCGCGGCGATCGCCGCTGCGGACTCGTTGAAGAATTGCTCGATGGCGCCACGATAGGCTGCATCGCCGGTAGGATGTTCGGTCGTAACGGGATACAGGAGCGGCAGCTCGCGAGTCGTGGCTTGCAGGTATCTCGCAGCGGTGGCGCGGGCGTTGCTGGGGTTTCCGGCTTTGGCGAAATGAGCTACTACATCGGCACTTTCCAATGCCCGTACGGCTTTGAGGGTCAGCAGCTCGGGATCGCCGGGGCCCACGCCTACACCCATCAGCAGTCCTTCTCTCATAGGCCCGGCCGCGCCAGAGCGTTGACAGCCGCAGCCACCATGGCGCTGCCACCCAGTCTGCCTCGAACCACCAGGAACGGGATGCCTCGCGAGTGGGTCATCAATTCATCCTTGGATTCCTCCGCGCCCACGAATCCCACGGGTATGCCGAGAATGGCGGCCGGCCGGGGTGCTCCGCCATCCAACAGCTCGAGCAGCCGGAACAGGGCCGTGGGTGCATTGCCAATCGCGACCACGGCGCCCTCGAGCTTATCCATCCACAGATCCAACGCCGCGGCGGAGCGGGTTGTGCCGAGTCGGGCAGCGAGACCAGGGACGTTTGGATCGCGCAAGGTACACATGACCTCATTGTTTTTTGGCAGCCGTGCCCTGGTGATGCCGTGGGCCACCATCTGCGAGTCGCAAAGGATCGGGGCGCCGGCTTGCAGTGCGCTTCGAGCGGCTGCAACGAGTCCAGCGCCAAACACGATCTGTTTGCCGGCCTCGACGAGGCCGCAGGCGTGGATCATCCGCACGGCCACTTCGGCCTCTGCCCCGGAGAAGCTCGAAAGGTCTGTTTCGGCGCGGATGATTGCAAACGAGCGCTGGTAGATTGCGGCGCCGTCGCGCAGGTAGTCGGACATGGCTATAGCTCGCCGCACAGCCGTTCGATGTCGGCGATCAAGCCGGCGGATGAAATCGTGGCCTGCGGTGTGTCGCCGGCACGGCCATTCAGTATGAGGCGATTTGGACCGGCGAGGGTCAGTGCCGCGGGGCCGGGATGTGCGCAGCCCTTGCTGCATCCTGACAGGTGCACGATGTTAGAGGTGCCTGCCCATGACCTGATGGCGCGAGCAACCTCCGGAGCGAGCTGGCGTGTTGGCAGCTCGGCGGAGGCGCAGGCAGGGGCCCCCGCACAGGCAACTACATGTCGGCGCAGATCGTGAGCATCCACTACGAAGTCTTCTGCGACGGCCGATTTATCGAGTTTGTCTACCGCATCGGGCGACAAGCCAATAGCCAGGAGAGAACGGCCTGGAGCCGGTCGGATGGAGGGCGCGCCGATGTCCGCTGCTGCGCGTGCAAAGCGCCGCAGGGCGCCTGCAGTCGTGTGGCCGAACGGGAGCGCGAATCCTCGCGCCACGTTGCCGGTGGCCAGCCCATATACGCCGACTGCTTCTGCGAAGGGCCTGGTATCCGGCTCAGGGCCGTCGATCAGGCTGTCGCCAAGCGAGCGGCGGATCTCCTTCGGGATTCCCTGATCGAGTACCAGATCTTTCGCGCGAGCGGTTGGACCTCGGTTCGCTATCCGCCGCAGCAACTCTCCAACAGTCGCGGCTGCCCGGTCGGCGGGTACGTAGCCCAGGTGCTTCGCGTTGCGCGCGTTACCCGCTAGCGATAGCTGGAACAAGGAGTTGGAGGTGGCCACCAGGCGGATGTCTGCACTGACTACGTCCAGATGCAACGGGCCGCCGCCATCGATCAGCACGGACACCTTTGGGCCCAGCCGTTCCAGGTTCGGTCGCTCCTGCTGCAGCATGTTTCGTACTGACGAAACGAGTGTACTGGAGTCGAACGGCTCCTCCAGATGGCCGAGCAGCGGGGAGGTGACGAGCGGCGGGCCTTCGTCTGCGCCGATTTCGAGTGAAGCTATGACGCGCGCAAAGGTCGACGCCGAGCCCTCGCGCAGGCCACGTATCTGCAGACTGCCGCGTTGTGTTATTTCGATTATGCCATTGCCGTGCTCTTCGGCGGCGGTACACAGGATGCAGAGTTTCTCGATATCCATCGGTTCGTGAGGGATGAGCCGCACCAACAAGCCGTCACCGGTTTGCATTGGCGCTGCAATGCTCGGGCAAGCGCCCCGGACGCTGGATTTCATGGGGTGTCGGCACGCGCGTCAGGCGCGCCCGCCTTGGGGTCCGCGGGTTCGCCCAAAAAATTGAGCGGTGGCATGCGCGCAATCAGTCCACGTTTCAATGGATCTGGGCGGCCACGCCACGGCATCAGGCCGTCGGTTGATTCGGCGAATAGGCGCGCACCGGCGATCAGCGTGGGGCCGTCGCGCTCCGCGTCCAGGTGACCGAAGACGTAAGTCCAGGAATTTTCCCGGCGAATCGCTGCGCTCAGACCGCGACTGCAGTTACCCAGGCAGCGGATACGTAGCACGTTGACGTCGACGGCATCGCCCAGAGCGTGCGTCGTGGCATCGGCGAGTGCCAGGCCCTTGCGTGGTGAGTCGGTCGGCTCGGTGGATGCTCGACAGGTGATACAAACCAACACCGTGGTCCGACAGCCAACCGAATTTGTGGTCACCCGCGTTGCTCCTCTCGCCGAGGCACCCCGCCCGGCACGCGAAAAAAAGATGGCAGGTTTCCTGGCTTACGGGTCGTTGCGCCTTGCCGCCTTCCCGAGCCGTCAGTGGGGACGGACTCAGTGGCATTGGGCAGGCGCTCGCCGCTTACAGTTGCGGGGGCAGCCGTGGCTTCGTTCCGGGAGTCGCGAGACTCGCGGTTCGCACCACATTCCCTCTTCGCTCTCTTGCGAGAGACCATCAATCTCGCCGCGCAGTACACCGTCGCGGCCGCGGGTTGTCAATGGCTGTGCTCTTGAGCGCACGCTAGTATGGCTCATGGATAAGGAATTCTCGTGAGCTCGCCTCCCACGCGCATGCGACTTCTGGTAGCCGCCAGCACGGCTGAGGACCCTTCGTGGGCGGCTTGGCTTGCCGCGCGTGATGCGAGCACTCAGGCCTCCCGCATTGTGCTGCAACGAGTTTCGCGTAAGGGACACCTTGGGTCGCAGCCGGCAGTGGGGCTTGGGTTCGGCGAGAGCCTGCGATGGTTCGGGCCCATAGATGACGATCGCGGGCGGCGGTTGGTTATCACGTATGCGGAGCAGGCGCTGGCGGCTGGTTCGTTCCCGCCGTTGGGCGCGGCATTGCAGGCGATGGCGTGGGTGGCGGGCGCTGCTGGAGACGGGAGCGCTGCTGGCCGTATGGGCGTCTCTGGAGATGCGGGCGCCGGCGCGGCCGCAGGCACCGCGGCGTCCTTGGCGTCAGTCGGCACCGCGCGCGCTGGAATTGTTCTGCTTTCGCACGCTGACACGGATTTGCTCGCGTTGCGGCGCGCGGTGGACGAATTGCCCGCGGGGTTTCCGGCTGTTGTCGGTTACTCGCTGAATGGCGTTGCCACACCGGGCGCGCTGTCAGAACTTGTTGCCGCGGGGCCCGCGGCGAAGTTAGTCGCACTAGTGCGAGTGCATGGCGCGGCTGCTTCTGTGCCTGGCCTCATCGAGTTGGTTGCCCACGCCGAGAGGGATTGCTGGCACCTGGTGGTGATCAGCGGCGTCGCCGGCGGCATTGGCGCCGCCGCGCTGCCTCGGACATCCAGCGTGTCAGGTGAGCTCGCGGCGAGCTTGACTGCCTATTTCATGGCTGGGGGCGTGGGGAATGTCCTGCAGGCGGTGCGGCGGGTTGCCCATGAGCTGCTGGGAGTTCCAGCGCAGTTCGACGCACCGGCGGATATGCCGGCTCACGGTCTCTATCATCCTGACCTGCTCGTGACGTCCGCTGCGGAGTGGGAAGGTTATCGTGCGCCCGGTAAACCGGCCGCGATTGTGCTGTTCTATCGAGCGCACGTGTTGAGTGGAAATCTGCAGTTCGTTGATCAACTGGTGCGTGCCCTCGAGTTTCGCGGGTTTGCAGCAGTTGGGGTGTTCACGAGCTCGTTGCGCGACAGGGATGAGTCCGGTGCGCCGGCCGCGTTGCAGTTGCTCGCGCCGCCCGCGGTGATCGTCAATACGGTCAGCTATCCGATGTTCACCTTGACTTCCCTGGAGCGGCCGCCGCAAGAGGCGCAGGCCACATCATTCGAAAGCATGGGTGTGCCGATCATTCAAGCGATTTGCTGTGGAAGTACACGTTCCGCCTGGAGTGAGTCGGACCGCGGCCTGGGGCCCGCGGAAGCCGCAATGAATGTCGCGCTTCCTGAGTGTGACGGGCGTGTGATCACGGTGCCGATCTCATTCAAGGAGAATCATCGCTACGTTCCGGACGGCGAGCGCATAGGCCGGGTTGCCGATATCGCCAGGCGCTTTGCCGTGCTCCGAGTCACACCTAACCGCGAGAAGCGCATTGCAATCGTCCTGGGCAACTCCGGCGGAAAGGCGCAGAAGGTGGGTGGCGCTGTGGGCCTGGACACACCCGCATCGTTGCTTCAGTTTCTTTACAACATGCGCGATTGCGGCTACGACGTGGGTGCTCTGCCCGGGTCTGCGGATGAGTTGATGTCGGTCCTGCTGGCGCGCGGTTGTTATGATGAGAAGTGCCCGCTTGATCCTGCGAGCGCCTGGCGATTGCCGCGCACTTCCTATGTGGCCTGGTTCCGTGCTCAGTCGGCCGTCTTCAAGAAATCTGTGCGTGCTGCATGGGGGGAACCTTCCTCATCCGGCGCGACCCTTGCGCCCCCGTTCTGGCGCGCCGGCAAACGGTCTGCGCGGACTCCCTTGCTTGCGTTGCATGAGCCTCATTCCGACCGTGACGATTATCTATTCAGCGGCGTGGCGTTTGGGAATGTTGTCGTCGCGATTCAACCGCCACGCGGGTTCGGGTTCGATCAAGAGACGATATATCATTCACCGGATCTGCCGCCGTGCCATCACTATGCCGCCTTCTACCGGTGGCTCTCCGAGGGTTGGCGCTCGGACGCAGTGATTCAATTCGGCACCCATGGCACCCTCGAGTGGCTGCCCGGTAAGAGTCTGGCGATGTCGGCGGATTGCGCTCCCGACACGTTGCTAGGCGATCTCCCGCTTTTCTATCCCTTCGTCGTCAACAATCCCGGCGAGGGCGCGCAGGCAAAGCGGCGCTCGCATGCGGTGATCGTCGACCACTTGGTTCCACCTCTGACGCAGGCGCAGACGTACGGACCGTTGGCGGCGTTGACTCGGTTGGTCGAGGAATATTATCGGGCGGAGAGCCTGGATCCGGGGAAACTGACAGTGTTGAGGAGTCAGATCTGGGAACTGGTTCGCACGGAGCGGCTCGAAGACGATCTGAAGCAGATTCGCCGCGAGCGCCACGGCGATCATGTGCACTCGTGGGACGACCGCATCTCGGAGCAGGGTGTGCCTCGCGCGTTGGAGAGTCTGTCGGGGCGCGGGTTCGCCCACTTGTTGGAGGACCTCGACGCCTACTTGTGTGATCTGGGGCGCGCGCAGATTCGAGATGGCTTGCATGTGTTTGGTGTTGCGCCATCGGGCGCGGTGCTCATTGATCTCATGTTCGCCGTGCTTTACAGCCCGAATGCAGGCGTGCCCTCGTTGGTGGAGGCGGTGACGCGGGCGTGTGGGATTTCTCCCGCCGAGCTTCGTGAAGGGCTGGGTGTTTGGTCGGAAGTTCTGGCACCCGCGCTATCGTTCGCGCCCGGTGAGGTCGTCACCGTTGGGCAGGTGCGCACGGCAATTGAGCGCACCGCGCGGGGGCTTTTGGAAGAGTTGGCCGAGCGCGGGTTCTCCGGCGACGTCGTTGACGCGGTTGTCGAGGCGCGGTTCGGCGTGGCGCGCGGGTCGGTATGCGACGCGCACTCTGGCGCAGTGGGCCCCGCTTGGGCGCGGGGTGGCGCGAATGTCCTCGCGGGTTGGCTACACGCGCCGCGGGATGTCCCGCTGCCAAGCGTACTGGACGAGCTGCGCACCACCCTGAAGTTTGCGTGCGAGGTGCTAGCACCCAACCTCGCGCGAACGACCGACGAGACGCGTAACCTGCTGGCTGCGCTTGATGGACGTTATGTCCCCGCTGGGCCGTCAGGGGCGCCGAGCCGCGGCATGGCGCATGTGCTGCCCACCGGGCGAAATTTCTACACCGTGGATCCGCGTGGGTTGCCGACGCCCGCGGCGTGGACGACGGGCGTCGCGCTGGCCAACTCGGCACTTCGGCAATATTTCGAGGAAGCGGGTCGCTGGCCAGAAAGCGTCGCGTTGAGCGTGTGGGGTACGCCGACCATGCGTACGGGCGGCGATGACATCGCGCAGGCACTTGCCCTGCTTGGTGTGCGACCGATATGGGAACCGGTGACACGTCGTACCTGTGGAATCGAAGTCATCTCCCTTTCCGAACTCAATCGCCCGCGAATCGACATTACGCTTCGCGTTAGCGGCTTCTTCCGCGACGCCTTTCCGGCGCTGATGCACTTGTTTGACGAGGCCGTTCAGTGCGTGATCATGCTTGATGAGCCGATCGAGCAGAACTTCGCACGGAAACATTGGTTGGCCGAGACGGCGGCATTGATCAGTGCCGGAATCGATTCGGACACTGCCTCCCGACGCGCGTCGTATCGCGTCTTCAGCTCGAGGCCCGGCGCGTACGGTACCGGGGCAATGGACATGATAGACAATCGATCGTGGCGTGATACTGCGGACCTGGCCGATGTCGTAATCGGATGGGGCGGCTGGGCGTATGGCTCGGGCACACCCCATGGCTCGAGAGCAACTGGCGCCTCGAAAGCAACGGATGGCTCGACAACGGCCGACGGAGTCGAGGCGACCGAGGCCTTTCGACGCCAACTGGCTGGTGTGGAGCTAGCGCTCCACAGCCGCGACAACAGGGAGCAGGATCTCCTTGATTCGAGCGATCACTTTGAATATCACGGTGGATTGGTAGCAGCGGTCGAATTGCTGTCGGGCGAACAGCCGCGCGCGTACGTGGGCGATTCGTCGGACCCCACTCGTCCCGACGTACGTACCTTGAAAGGCGAGGTGCTTCGCGTCTTCCGCTCGCGGGTCATCAACCCAAAGTGGCTCACGGGAATTCAACGCCACGGTTATCGTGGCGGGCTGGAAATGGCGGCGACCGTTGACTCGCTGTTCGGTTTCGCCGCCACAGCGGGCATTGTGACCGACTGGATGTTCGAGGCAGTGGCGGAGAATTATGCGATGGGCGTGGCTCGGAAATTCCTGGAGCGATCGAATCCATGGGCGCTCAACGCAATAGCCGAGCGGTTGCTGGAGGCTGAGCAACGACAACTGTGGACAGCAAAGGTCGAGACCCTGGAGGCGCTGCGCTCAGTGTTACTTACGAGCGAGGCGGTGATCGAGGAGCATGCAGAGGGTACATATGAGAGCTGAATATCCGTTTTCCGCGGTTGTTGGCCAGGTGGAGCTCAAACTGGCGCTCCTGTTGTCTGCCGTCGATCCCACCATTGGCGGCGTGCTGATCAAGGGCGAGCGCGGGACCGCTAAGACCACGATAGCGCGTGGCCTGGCTGCGCTGCTGCCTGCGAAGGGCGATGGGGTGGCAGCGCCGTTCATCGAATTGCCATTGGGTGCGACCGAGGATCGCGTTGTTGGTTCGTTGGATGTAACCAAGGCGTTACGCGATGGTCATACACAGCTTCGCTCCGGCGTCCTCGCGCGCGCGAACGGCGGAGTGTTGTATGTGGACGAGGTCAACCTCCTGCCCGATCACCTTGTCGACCTACTGCTTGATGCTGCCTCCAGCGGATGGGTCACAGTGGAGCGTGACGGAGTGTCCGCAGGCGAGGCCGCGCGGTTTGTTCTCGTCGGTACGATGAACCCGGAAGAAGGTGACCTTCGCCCGCAATTTCTCGATCGGTTCGGGCTATCAGTGGCGGTGCGTGGACTCGCCACGCAGGAACTGCGCATGGCCGCTGTAGGCAAGCGCCTCGAGTTCGATGCAGATCCGGGGTCCGTGATCGCTGCGGCGCGTGAGGCGGAAGATACCCTTCGCCGGGCTATCGTCGATGCGCGGGCCCGGCTGCTGCTGTTGCCAGTGACTGGCGCTCATCTGTCGATGGTCGCGTCCATTTGTTTCGAGCAAATGTTGGACGGCATCCGCGGCGACCTCGCGATCATCAAAACCGCTCGCGCGCTGGCCGCGTGGGAAAAGGCGACTGAAATCGGCGCAGATCATATTCGGCGTGCGGCCGCGTTCGCGCTTCCGCACCGGATGCGTCGCAGGCCGGCCCAATCCACCTCGTCACGAAACGCATCCTTGAACCGGCCACCGTCGGCGGGTCGGTACGGCCCGAACGTAGCGGCGGGGGCAGGCGTCGGCGGTGGAGCTGGCGCAGGCATAGGCGGTGGAGGTGGGGCAGGCATCGCCGCGGGCGACTCGGCTGGTGGCGGAGGCACGGCAACACTGGGCGATAGTCGCGATGGCGCACAGCCCAGCGCGACGGCGCTGCTGCGGCCCGCGCCAGCGCCGTCGGAGGCGGCGGCTATCAATCTCGTCACCGATTTGATCGACCGCGAGAGTTCGGGCCGGCGAGGCACAGGATCCGTCGCGTCGCGACGTGCTGTGCGCGCGACGCCCTACGACCAAACTGGCACGCTCGCGATCAACGAGACGTTGACAGCGGCGGCGGCGCGGGGTCGGCGAGTGGGAGAACGAGGTATAGCTCTCGCCCCGAATGACCTCATGCAGCACGGGCGCAGCGGTCCGGGCCGTAGCCACGTTCTATTTCTCGTGGATGCAAGTGCGTCGATGGCAACCCAACGGCGACTGGAGCTGGCCAAGGATGCGGTGCTAGGGCTACTCAAGTCAAACTATCAACACCGTGACGAAGTTGCGTTGATGGTGTTTCGCGGTGACGGCGCGGATCTTGTCATGCCGTTCACAAGCTCCATCGAAGGGGTAGAAGAGGCGCTCGGCGACGTGCCCACTGGCGGTCGGACGCCGTTGGCCCGTGCGTTGATTGATGCGGCCAAAATCCTTCGGACACGCGAGCCGGCACTGCTCCTCGTGTTTACTGACGGCCGTGCGAATGTCAGCGTTTCCGACGGAGACCCCTGGGAGGAGTCCCTCGCGGCTTGTGAGGCACTCAGGGACGCATGCGCCGGTGCCGTCGTTGTCGACTGTGAGCCGGGGCCGATTGTTCTCGGGCGCGCCCGGCAGTTGGCTGCTGCACTCGGTGCCGAGTGCATTGCGCTGACCGCGTTGGAAGGCAATGGTCTGACCGTGCAAATTCTTCGGCGACTAGAGGCTCTGCAGTGAGTGAAGTTGGACGTATCCCCGTTACGGTATTGACCGGATTTCTCGGGTCAGGCAAGACCACGCTCCTGAATCGCATTCTCACCGAGAGTCACGGCCAGCGGATCGCCGTCATCGAGAACGAGTTCGGCGAAATCGGCGTCGACCAGGAGTTGGTGATCAACGCCGAGGAGGAGATCTTCGAGATGAACAACGGTTGCATCTGTTGCACCGTGCGCGGGGATCTCATTCGAATCCTGGGCAACCTCATGACCCGGCGTGACAAGTTCGACCGCATCGTGCTCGAGACCACGGGCCTTGCAAATCCCGGGCCTGTTGCACAGACGTTCTTCGTCGATGACGCCATGCGCGATAAGTTTGCTCTCGACGGAATCGTTACGATGGTCGATGCAAGACACTTCGATCAGCAGGTCATCAACAGCGAGGAGACCACTACCCAGGTTGCCTTTGCAGATGTCATTGTCCTGAACAAGGCTGACCTCGTCAGCGGCGAAGATCTCGATGCACTGGAGCACCGTGTGCGCGGAATGAACGCTTTGGCGCGGATCGTCCGTGCGGACCCGGGTGAGCGGGCCGCCGTGCCAATGGCTGCCGTGCTTGGAATTGGCGGATTCGACCTCGCGCGTGCGCTCGAGTACAAGCCGACCTTTCTCGAGCCCGAATATCCGTTCGAGTGGGCGGGTGCCTTCGAGTTGGCGCCCGGCGATTACTCGCTGGTGTTGCAGGAGGGGCCTGACCCGTCGATCCAGGTAATGCTGTGCGAAGCGGTGGACGCCGATGAGTTGGATCCCGCCAAGGCGGCAGAGCGCGTATTTGCTCTTTTCTCGGCGGGCGCCGATCACGAGACCTCCGGCGCAACTCTGTCCTGCGGATTGCGCGTCGGTCGGCTGGAGTTGGCGGCGAGCGGCCAAACACGGTTCGCTATTCGAATCGTCACGGCGGGCCGGTACTGGCTGTTTACGGAGCATCTGCCGAGCGAATTCTCCTTGCAGTTGCTTGCCGCGGATGGCGGGCAGGTAACTCCCATCGTGCAGCGGGACTTCGCTCCCGGTCATTCACATGACGAGCGGGTAGGCTCGTTCAGCCTGGAGTCCACGCGTCCCGTCAATCCGCAGCGATTCCAGGCGTGGCTCGCGGAAGTGCTGCAGACCCAGGGTACACGGCTCTACCGCATGAAGGGCTTCCTGAATTTCGCAGGCTCCAACGAGCGAATCGTAATCCAGGGGGTACACATGGTTGTCGATACCAGCGCGCTCGGCCCCTGGGGCGAGCGTGCCCGGCGCACGCAGTTGGTTTTCATCGGGCGCGACCTCGATCGGGACGCGCTGCGCGCCGGTTTCGACGCCAGCCTCGAGTAAACTGCCGCACTAGTCGGCAACAGTCTCCCGATGCACGGTGCTCTTGCGGGCTCGGAGCTGCTCGACATCCGTTCAGGCTCGGGAGCGGGCGCCCCCGACAACCAGCTTCCGGAACGCGCCGCCGGATGCCAGGCCGAGCGATAGCCAGAATACGGCGTTGCAGACAGTTGTCGCGAGACGAAATCGGCTTTGCAGGTCGGCCGGTGCAAGCGACGATTCAACAGCCGGGTGGGGCGCGGGAATCAGGTGCGGCGCCACGATGACACCTAAGGCGAGCACGCGCAGCCACCACCGCGGTTGCGCGCAGAACAGGATCAGTCCCGCTGCCGTGGCAGCGGCAGTCATCGCCCACCATAGTTGGCGGGAGGTGAGCTCGGCAGCGGCTGTGCCCGGTAGCTCCGGCGGCAACCCGAGTCCAGGCGCCGCAAAAAACACTAGAAATCCCGCCAGTCCGTACACCGCTCCGCCGAGCGCGCCCTTGGGCTCACGCCACAACAGGTACAGCGCGGCCAACACGAAGGAGTAACCAACACCCATCAACAGGTTGGCTGCGAGAGTGAACAGCGTCCGCTGCCAGCCATCCTGCGGCTTCCAGGCATCCGCGTCGTGGTGATGCGCTGCGTTGGGACCTTCAGATTCGTGGTGATCGGCTGAAGCCTCGGCGGCGTCCTCGTAGGTCTCGCCCTGAAGGATCAGCGGGGTGACCCAGACTGACTGGACCAGCGTGAAGATGACCGCGGCGATGAGTCCCGCGACGATCGCAGCAAGAACCGTCTCTCGTACCACGAGAGATCAATGACAGGGGAAGGCAGCGCTGTGTCGCGTGTCGTGGGCCGCGTTATGAACCGCAGATACCGGTGCAAAACCCACCAGAAAAATGAATCCGAGTCCGAGAAGCAACGCGAGCGTTCCGACCAGAGCGCGATCCTTCGGTGAGACCAGAGTCCGATCCTTCGGCAGGGCCGCGGCGCGTGATTCGGACAGAGTGGTGGTTGTCATGAGATCCCTGGTCGGTGTCGTTATGGCGCACCGGATCATAGCCACTGGCTCGGTGGAGGGTCAATTCGATATACTCCCCCGGCTTTAGGACGCGCAAGGTTCCCCGCAAGGGGATTTGAAAGGGAACGCGGTTTTCAACCCGCGGCTGCCCCCGCAACTGTAGCCGGCGAGCAATCGTTCGATGTGCCACTGAGGTGATGCCTCGGGAAGGCGAGCGATAGCGATGACCCGGAAGCCAGGAGACCTGCCTCGCGCCGTCGTCCTGTTTCCGGCCGGGGTGTGCTGGGGGCTGCGGGTATCCGCTGTGA
>JAQGOF010000072.1 GCA_028293745.1 Gammaproteobacteria bacterium
ATCCGCACGGTCGCGCAACAATTCGAGAGCATGTTCACCCGGATGATGCTGAAGAGCATGCGCGATGCCGTCGGCCCCGACCCGATGTTCGGCAGCGACCAGGAGCAGATGTACCAGGGGATGGCCGACGATCAAATGTCGATTCAACTGTCCAAGGGCAAGGGGCTCGGGCTCGCCGACATGCTGATCCGGCAATTGCAGAAGATGGGCGTGAAGGGCGCCGACCCTTCCGGCACGAGCGCTACCGCCGACACCGGCACTGCGCCTGCAACAGGCTCGAAGGCTGCGGCTGCCTACTCCTCCACGCAACGGGCATCGCCCACGACCACCCTTTCGGCTCCCTCCGATGCGACGCAGACAACCTTTGTTCGATACCTGTGGCCGCAGGCGCAGGAAGCCGGACAACTACTCGGCGTGGATCCGCGCCACCTGGTTGCACAGGCCGCGCTCGAAACCAATTGGGGCCGCAGTTTTCCGGCGGATTCGGCCGGCCGCTGCAGCAACAACCTGTTCGGAATGAAAGTGTCGGCAGCCTGGTCCGGCGGGACGGCGACCGGCGAAACGCAGGAATTTCAGGGCGGTATCGCGACCACTACGTCCGCGCAGTTCAAGGCTTACGCGACGCCGGCGCAGAGTCTGCAGGATTATGTCGCGCTGTTGCGCAACAACCCGCGCTACTCCGCCGCACTCAACACCGGCGGCGACGTTCAGGCGTTCGCTGCGGGATTGCAACGCGGCGGTTACGCGACGGATCCGGATTATGCCAGCAAGCTTGCCGCGGTCGCCGACTCGGTCGCACACAAGGTTAACGACGCCCTGGCCTCGAGCGCCGGTGTGAACGATCTCAAGTTGGCGGGTACCCTGCCGATAACCCCAAGTACCGGAACGCTCCAGAGGCCTGACGGATGAGTGACATTCTTTCCACCAGCGTTTCCGGCCTGCTCGCCTTCCAGCGGGCCCTGGACATCACCAGCAACAACGTTTCGAACGTTGCGACCCCGGGTTACAGCGTCGAGAACGTCAATTTTACTCCGCAGCCGGGCCAGGCCACTGCCATCGGCTACATCGGCAGTGGCGTTCAGGTACAGAGCATCACGCGCTCATACGATGAGCTGCTCGCGGGGCAGGTCCGCTCATCGCAGAGCGGCTATTCGAGGTTCAACAGCTACGCGACCCAGGCCTCGCAGATCGACAATATGTTGAGCAGCTCGAGCACCGGTCTCACCGCCAGCCTGCAGGCGTTCGTCAACGCCCTGCACACTGTCGCGAACTCGCCCGCCTCGACCGCGCAACGCCAGGTTCTGCTGAGCCAGGCCCAGGGGCTCGCTCAGCAGATGCAGAACTACACCTCGCAGCTGTCCACCTACGGCGCGGGTATCGAGTCCCAGATCGGTGCGTCGGTCGCACAGATCAACACACTGTCCACCGGAATCGCAAGCCTCAACGGCCAGATCGCCGCGGGTCTTGCCTCGACTGGCCAGACGCCCAACTCACTGATGGATCAGCGCGATAAGATGATCGATCAGCTGAGCCAATACGTGACGGTCAACACCACCACGCAGGCCGACGGTTCGTTGAACGTTTACATCGGCAGTGGCCAGCCGCTGGTCATAGGCAACACATCGCAGGCACTCACGGCATTTCAGGATCCCTACAACGCCGCCCGGCACGATATCGGCATCGTGAACGGCAGCAGCACCGCCGACGTTACCTCCGAGATCAGCGGCGGAGCGTTGGGCGGATTGCTCGCCGTACGCAGCCAGGTCCTGCAACCGGTGCAGAACACGCTCGGACAGTTCAGCGTGGGTCTTGCCAACATAGTAAACCAGGCGCAACAGGCCGGCATGGATCTGACCGGTGCCGCCGGAAAGCCCATGTTCGCCGTCGGGCCCGTGCTCACCGCCCCTGCCTCGAGCAACACAGGTCTCGCGACAATCGCGGTGACACGTACCGATCTGGCTTCGCTCACGGCAGATGACTACACGCTTGGCCGCACTGGCGGGGCCTGGCAGCTCACCGACAGAACGACCGGCCAGGTTGTGCCGATGACCGGCACCGGGACGGCCGCCGACCCATTCAATGCTGTCGGTGTCTCGATCGTCGTAGGAGGCGGTGCCGCGGTCAACGGCGACCGCTTCGTCATTCAGCCGACCGGCGGCGCAGCGGCGGGTCTTTCGGTCCTGTTGACGAGCCCGACGCAGTTCGCCGCTGCCTCATCGATACAGACCAATGCGGCCGCCGCCAATACCGGCACGGGCGCGGTCTCATCCAGCATTGTGACTGATCCGAGTACGTGGGTGGCCGGGTCATACAAGATTGCGTTTACGAGCGCGACCCAATATCAGGTCACGGACAGCACGAATACCGTGATTGGAACGGGCAACTACACGAGTGGCACGCCCATAACCTTCAACGGCGGCTCGGTGACCCTTACAGGTGCGCCAGCCACAGGCGACGCATTCATTGTGGGTGCCGCAAGCTCGTCCAGCGTCGGCGACAACAGCAACGCATTCGCGCTGGTCGATGCATTGTCCGCCGCAAAAATGAACGGCGGTACGACTTCACTCAGCAACGTCGCCAACAATCTCGTGAGCCAGGTAGGCGTGCAGACTCAGCAGGCGCAGTCCAACGCTTCTGCGCAGAAGTCAGTCAACCAATCCGCGGTGGACACGCGCAACAACCTCTCGGGTGTTAACCTCGATGAGGAGGCGGCCAAGCTGGTTCAGTACCAGCAGGCCTATTCGGCGTGCGCCCAGTTGATCCAGACGTCCAACACGATGTTCAACTCTCTCATATCCGCCATCCACGGTTGATCATGCGAATAGCAACCATCACCTTCCAGCAGGACGCCATGGGCCAGATGCAGAATCTGCAGGCGGATATTGCGAAGACGCAGAACGATCTGGCCACGAGCAAGAAGCTGCACAGCACGGCCGACGACCCCGCCGCCATGGTTCAGGTGAATCAGCTGAATACCCAGCTCTCGGCTTCCAAACAGTACGTCACGAACGGGAATTCAGCGAGCGCCAATCTCAAGCTCGAGGCGCAGGCTCTGTCGGACGCCACCAATCTGTTGCAGAGCGCGCGGGACCTGGCCGTCGAAGCGAACAACGCGGCGCTTACTTCGGCGCAGCGTCACGACATCGCAACGCAGCTGCAACAGCAGCTGCAGGACCTGGTCTCCATCGGCAATCAGCGGGACAGTACCGGCAATTATCTGTTCGCCGGAACCGCGAGCAGCACTCTCCCCTTCAGCCAGTCCGGCAACTCGATCGCCTACTCCGGCGCGAGCTCCGTCAGCCAGGTCCAGATCGCCGCCAACCAGCGCATCTCCGGCGGCGACACCGGCGCCACGGCTTTCATGAACATCCCGGCCGGCAATGGAACCTTTACCACTGCCGCCGCCGCCGCCAATACCGGTACCGGATCGATAGACACCGGCACCGTCACGAATCCGAGCGCATGGGTGCCGGACACCTACACCATCGCGTTCACGAGCCCTACGCAGTACCAGGTCACGAACAGCGGCGGCACAGCCGTGACTGCGGGCACATTCGCTCCTGGCGACACGATCTCCTTCAATGGCATACAGGTTGGGATCACGGGCACACCGGCCACGGGTGATCAGTTCACCGTTGCGAAGGCGGGCACAGCGAGCGCATTCAGCACACTGTCCGGCCTCATAACGACGCTCAACTCAACAGCAAGCCCGGCGCAGCTCGCCACGCAGATCGGCGGAGCGCTGCAGCAGATCGACGGCGCGATCTCGAACCTGAGCAACGTATCCGCCTCTGTGGGCGCCCGTATCAACTCGATCACCTCCTCCCAGTCGTCCGCGACGACTTTGCAGACGAGCTTGCAGATTTCGATCTCGAATTTGTCCGACGTGGACTACGCTGCGGCGATCACGCAGCTCAATACCGAGGAGCTGAGCCTGAAGGCCGCGCAGCAGACCTACGCCTCGATCGCGCAGTTGTCTCTGTTCAATTACGTCAAGTGAGCGGATCGCCGCACGACACGCGATTATGTCGCATCGGTCCGCGCCGCGAGATCGACTGTGATGCGCGTTTCATTTCGGTGCGGCGCACTTTGGGCGACTCAAGTTTGCGACTGCCGCACCGATAACCTTCCTGAACCGCACGGCGGCATAATTTGCGCCGGCGCTAACAGAGCGACGGACTGGTGTCCGGCGCCTGACCGACACACCAGGAGTTTTAGACCATGTCACTAGTCCTCAACACGAACATCAATTCGCTGCTTGCGCAGAATAACCTCACCTCGGGTGGCGCCCAGCTGACCACTGCTTTGCAGCAGCTATCTTCCGGCATGCGCGTCAACACCGCGGCCGACGACGCCGCCGGTTACGCCATCATCCAGGGCATGACCTCGCAGGTTAACGGCATCAACCAGGCCGCCCGCAATGCAAACGACGGCGTGTCGCTCACGCAGACCGGCGCCGGCGCCCTGCAGGAAATCACGAACGACCTGCAGACGATGCGTAACCTCGCCGTGCAGTCGCTCAACGCGACGAACAGCGCCACGGACCGTGCTGACCTGAATCAGCAGTTCCAGCAGCTGAGCGCGGACATCGACAACGTAGCCAAGACCACGCAGTTCAACGGCGTGAACCTGCTCGACGGCTCATTCTCCGGCGCAGCCTTCCAGGTCGGCGCGAACGTCGGGCAGACGATCACCGTTTCGGCGGTCTCCAATGCCCGTACCTCGGCGCTGGGCAAGTACACAGGCGCGAGCGCCACGAACGTGGCGGTCGGCACGACCGGTGCCTCGACGATCGTCGTTAACGGAAATTCGATCTCCCTCGGCGCGTCCACGAACGGCGATGCGGCAGCCCTTGCTGCGGCGATCAACGGCGCGGGCATTCAGG
The DNA here is from genome assembly GCA_028293745.1 of Gammaproteobacteria bacterium. Classification (GTDB taxonomy): domain Bacteria; phylum Pseudomonadota; class Gammaproteobacteria; order Steroidobacterales; family Steroidobacteraceae; genus 13-2-20CM-66-19. The sequence goes on from JAQGOF010000072.1 coordinate 4,886, forward strand.
GCTTTACCGCCACTGCCAATGCTGCCACGGTTGCGGGCGCGACTGCTGCGATCACCGGCTCGGCTGCTGCTACCGACACGATCACCGTCAACGGCATCGCGATCGGCGTCACTAATAGCGGCAACGTCGCGACGAACGTCAGCAACGCAATCACCGCCATCAACGGTGTGTCCACACAGACAGGTGTGACAGCAGGTCTGAACGGCAGCGGCGGAATTACGCTGACGTCAGCAAGCGGTGCGAACATTGTCTCGGCCTTCGCAAACGTGACCGGTACGACGGCTTCGGTCGCCACCGACTACGGATTGGGCGCCGCAACTGGCACCACCAAAGGCACAGTCAACTGGAATTTCGTTGCGCCTAATGGCGTGAGCGGTGCGATCACTGGCACCGGCGCAGCGGCGAACATCGCTGGCACAGTCAGTTCGACCGGCGCGGCCGTCTCGACTTTGGACGTGTCATCGGTAACGTCCTCGAATACCGCGCTGACGGCGATCGACGCCGCGATTCAGCAGGTGGCCTCATCGGGTGCCCAGCTCGGCGCGTATCAGAACCGGTTCCAGGCCGCCATCACGGGCTTGAACACGACTGCGACGAACCTGAGCTCTGCCCGCAGCAACATTCAGGATACGGACTACGCGGCAGCGACTGCCCAGCTGGCCAAGGCACAGATCCTGCAGCAGGCGAGCACGTCGATGGTGGCGCAGGCCAACACGATCCCGCAGAACATCCTGACGCTGCTCCAGAAGCTGCCGTAAGGATGAGATGACCAACGGGTTCAAATCACTCGTAACCTCCATGGGTGGGCGCCGCAAGGCGCTCACCCTGAGCCTTTTCTCCTGGCGGCCTCGGGCTGGTATCGTGCGCGCAGCCGCCAGCAACGGCCGGCATCCGCATCGGCATTCGTAAAAGGAAACGTCGATGAGCAGTTCCGGTGGTGCAGTTTCAATCGCGAGCAGCAGCAGCGCCGCATCGGCCGGCGGCTCCGTACTTGATGTCGGCAGTCTGGTCTCGCAGCTCGTGTCGGCGGCGCAGTCGCCTCAGGCTGCCGTGATCACCAGCCAGACCAAGGTGGTGACCACGAAAATCTCCGCGCTCGGCTCGTTCAAGGGCGCCCTGTCGACATTTCAGTCCGCGCTGACGGCGATCGATACACCAAGATCCTTCGCCGTCCAAACAGCCTCCAGCAGTAACGAGGCGGTGTTCACAGCAAGTGCGAGCTCGTCGGCCGTCGCCGGCACTTACAATGTGACTGTCTCGCAGCTCGCACAGTCTCAGCAACTCGTTTCAAAGCCGTTCGTGGGCGGTAGCTCGGCAACCGTGGGCACCGGCACGTTGTCGGTAAGCCTCGGCGGCTCCAGTTTTAACGTCACGATCGACAGCACTGATAATACGGTGGCCGGCATTGCGGTGGCGATCAACTCAGCCACTGGTAACCCCGGCGTCACGGCAACCGTCGTCACAGGTACGGATGGCGCACATCTGGTACTGTCGTCCTCCTTGACTGGCGCGACCAATACGATCCAGGTCAGCGAGACGGACGCTGGCATGAGCCTCTCGGCCTTGACCTACGCGACCGGCAATACCGCCAACTACACGCAGAATGCGGCGGCGCAGGATGCCAAATTCAGCATAGCGGGCGTGGCCTATTCGAATTCCAGCAATACGGTCAGTAACGCTGTGGACGGCGTGACGCTGAACCTGTTGGCAACGACTTCCGGTAGTGGCGCAACACTCACCGTCGCCAGCGACACTACGACCATTTCCGACAACATCGCCAGCTTCGTGTCGGCGTACAACACGATGCAGGCCACACTGGTCTCACTCGGCAGCTATGACGCCGCTTCGGGTTCCGCGGGACCCATGCTGGGCGACCCGCTGCTGCAGGGAATGCAGAACCAGCTACGGCAGACGCTCAACAGCGTCGTCAATAGCGGATCGGCTGCCTACAACACCTTGACCAGTATCGGGATCACTTCCAAGAGCGACGGCACCCTGAGTCTCGACAGCACCAAACTGGCGAACGCGCTCGCGACGAATAGCGGCGCCGTCACCCAGCTTTTCGCCGGCAAGGGCGGCGTCGCCGCGACACTGAATTCGCAGCTCACCACGGAGCTCGCCAGCAATGGGGTGGTCGATTCGCGCAGTCAGTCCCTGGTCAAGCAGGAGAATACCCTGACCCAGCAGCAGACGGACCTCACCACGCGGATGGCCGCGCTGAGGGTGAGCCTGACGACGCAGTTCACCGCGCTGGACACGCTGCTGTCGAAACTGCAGACGACGTCGGCGTACCTGACACAGGCCTTTGCCTCCCTGCCGTCAAATCAGGGCAAGAACGGATAGTGGGCGAGCATTAGTCAGAGCGGCTCCTGGCCTCAAGGTCGAGCCGGATCGGCCGCTAAATCAAGCATCGTAGTTTGTTTGATGGAGCAGGTTAGCGTGAACCATTCCAAGTTGGCGGCATACCACAGCGTGTCGGTGCATGGCGGCCTCAGCGACGCCGATCCCCACGCCCTGGTGCTGATGCTGATGAATGCGGCCAGGGAGCGCATGGCGACGGCACGCGGCTGCATCGAGCGTCGCGAGATCGCGCACAAGGCGAGACTCCTTCACAGTTGTGTCGTGATCATCGCCGAGCTGCGCGGCAGCTTGAATATGAGCGTAGGTGGTGAGCTGCCCCAGCATCTGAGCGATCTGTACGACTACATGATGCGCCGGTTGATGCTCGCCAATGCCGAAGACAATGTTGCCTGTATCACCGAGGTGGAGCAGCTGCTCGGCGAGCTCCGCTCTGCCTGGATCGCCATCGGCCCCGAAGTGCGCCGGCAGACGGCCAACGCCGCTTAGCGCGACGGATCACCCAGGAGCGTGCCATGACCGAAGAGGAGAGCGACTCAATAGCCCGAGTCAACGGCGTGGGCTCTTCGGACCCCGGCGCTGTCTACGACAGCGTTCCGCCCCCTCCTCAGCCGAGGACACCCGCGGCGCGCGAAGCCGCACGGGTCGCCTCCACGCCGTCCGCAAGCAAAGCAGGACAACCTGACGCCAGGCAGATCCAGGTGGCCGTCAGGCAAGTTAACGACCAACTCTCCACTGTTAACCGGGTGTTGGAGCTGAGCATTGACGCAGAGAGCGGACTTACGATCGCGACGATCCGCAACTCGCAAACGGGTGCCGTGCTCCAGCAGTATCCCGGTGCCGACATGGTGCAGCTTGCAGCGATGCTCGAAAACTGGTCGTCTGGAAAACACGCACTGCTCGATCTCATCGCCTGAGCGGGTTGAGCCGACGGGGCCTCTCCCGGCCACGTCCAGCTGGCCGCATTTGGCCGAACTGCTTGTCGAGTCAACCCACGAATTTGCGTGCATTGCGAAACAGCCGCATCCAGCCGCTGTATTCGCCGACCTCGCGCGGACGCCAGGAATTCTGAACATAACGGAACGACCGCTCCGGATGCGGCATGGTGATCGTGACCCTGCCATCCGTGTTGGTTAGTGCCGCGATGCCATAGGGCGAGCCGCTCGGGTTGTAGGGATAGCTGTCAGCAACGCTGCGGTCGTGATGAACGTAGCGGAAGCCGACGAATCCGCTCGACGCACACTCCCTGGCAGCGGCCCCAGAAGCGAATTCCGCGTGTCCCTCGCCGTGCGCCACGGCGACGGGAAGGAAGGACCCGGCCATCCCCTGCAACACCACAGACGGGGACTCGAGCACTTCGACCAGTGCAAACCGGGACTCGTACTGCTCGCTCCGATTGGTGACGAACCGGGGCCAGTGCTGCGTGCCGGGAATGAGGCTCTTCAAGGCTGCAAACATCTGGCAGCCGTTGCAGATGCCGAGTGCGAAACTGTCAGGGCGCTCGAAGAAGCGCTTAAAGTCCTCGCGCACCATCTCATGGAAGAGAATCGACTTGGCCCAGCCCTCGCCGGCTCCCAGCACGTCGCCATAGGAGAAGCCGCCGCAGGCGACGAGGCCTTTGAATTCGCGCAGCGACCGGCGCCCCGACAGCAGATCCGTCATGTGCACATCGTGCGCGACGAAGCCGGCACGCTCGAAGACCGCAGCCGTTTCAACCTGGCTGTTGACGCCCTGCTCGCGCAGAATCGCAACCGCCGGCCGGGCACCGCGCAACACAAACGGCGCGGCGATGTCTTGCTCCGGGTCAAAGCTCAATGTGACCGCGAGTCCAGGATCATCGGGCGAGGTCTGTGCCTCGTATTCTTCATCGGCGCTCTGCGGATCATCGCGCATGCGGCGCATCCGCCAGGAGGTCTCAGACCAGGCGCGCCGCAGGTCCACCCAGGGCTCATCGAGCAGCGTGTCACCGACCCGCATCCGCACGCGCAGGTCTGTCGTCGGCGTGCCGATGTACAGAGCGTGCTTTTCGAGGCCATGCCGGGAAAGAATCTCGACCAACTTGGGCTCGTCGTCCGCCCGCACCTGCAGCACCACTCCCAACTCCTCCGCGAAGAGCTGCGGGACGGCCGGACCCCGCTCCATGGGCAATGCAACATCAAGACCGCAACGGCCGGCAAACGCCATTTCAACCAGCGTGGCGAACAGCCCCCCATCCGACCGATCGTGATACGCGAGGACGAGGTTCGCCGCACGCAGCTCGGCCATTGCAGCGGTGAACTTGACCAGGCGCTGCGGATCGTCCAGGTCGGGAGGCTCTCGTCCCAGTGCGCTGTAGACCTGCGTCAGCGCCGATGCGCCGAGGCGATTGCGGCCGCCGCTCAAATCGACGAGCCACAACGATGTTCGCCACCCGTCGGTTACGAGCGCGGGGGTAAGGGTTTTGCGCACGTCCCTGACGGGCGCAAAAGCGGAAATGATCAGCGACACTGGGGCGACGACACTCTTTTCGCCCCAGGTCGTTTTCATCGACAGGGAATCCTTGCCGACGGGAATTGCAATCCCAAGCGCGGGACAAAGCTCCTTGCCGACGGCGTGCACAGTCTCGTAGAGCGAGGCATCTTCGCCCGGCTCGCCGCAAGCGGCCATCCAGTTGGCCGACAGGCGCACCTGCGAGAGTGAATCGATGTCGGCAGCCAGGATGTTGGTTATCGCTTCAGCGACGGCCAATCGCCCCGACGCCGGAGCATTCAACACGGCGACGGGCGTGCGCTCGCCCATGGCCATCGCCTCGCCCGCGTGGCCGTAGTGGTCGGCGAGAGTAACCGCCACATCACTGACCGGCACCTGCCAGGGGCCGACCAGCTGATCGCGGCTGATGAGCCCGCCCACGGTGCGGTCTCCGATCGTAATGAGGAAGGTCTTGTCTGCAACAGCAGGCAGGCGCAACACGCGATAGGCAGCGTCGCGCAAATCCAACCGGCTCGTATCGAAATGCTCTCGCGGAGACTCGACGCTGCGGACATCGCGCAGCATGCGGGGTGCCTTGCCGAGAAGCACCTCGATTGGCATATCCACCGGATTGTCGTGGAACAACGGATCATGAACGACCAGGAGACCGCTGCCGTCGATCTCCCCTATCACGGCGAAGGGGCAGCGCTCCCGGGCGGCAATCTCCGTAAACAACGGCACCGCGGACGAGGAGACAGCCAGGACGTAGCGTTCCTGAGCTTCGTTGCACCACAGCTCCATCGGCGACATGCCGGGCTCGGCGCTTGGAATCGCTCGCAGATCCACTCGAGCGCCGCGATGGCTGTGCGCGACCGCTTCCGGCACTGCGTTGGACAATCCTCCGGCGCCCACGTCGTGAATCAACACTATGGGGTTGTCTTTGCCGAGCGCCCAACAGCTGTCGATGACTTCCTGTGCGCGCCGTTGAATCTCGGCGTTGCCGCGCTGCACCGATGCGAAATCCAGATCGGCGCTGGAAGCTCCGCTGCCCACGGACGAGGCGGCACCGCCCCCCAATCCGATGAGCATGGCGGGACCTCCGAGCACGATCAGCTTCGCGCCAACAGGCACTTCGCCCTTCTCGACATCCGGGCGGCGGACGTTCCCCATGCCGCCCGCGATCATGATGGGCTTGTGATAGCCACGCACCCGGCCCGGATCACCGCCCGGCACACGTTGCTCGAAAGTCCGGAAATAGCCGCTGATGGCGGGCCGACCGAACTCATTGTTGAACGAGGCTGCGCCGATCGGCCCTTCGATCATGATGTCGAGTGCCGAGGCAATGCGCTCCGGCTTGCCGAACTCGAGCTCCCATGGGCGCTCGTAGCCTGGAATGCGCAGATTGGATACCGAGAAGCCGGTCAGGCCGGCCTTCGGCTTCGCGCCGCGGCCAGTGGCACCTTCGTCGCGGATTTCACCTCCGGAGCCGGTCGACGCGCCCGCGAAGGGTGAGATGGCGGTTGGATGGTTGTGCGTCTCGACTTTCATCAGAATGTCGATGGGCTCGTCCACTCCACCATAGATACCGGTGCGCGGGTCGGGGAAATACCGCGTGCCGCGGGTGCCTTCGATAACGGCGGCGTTGTCGCGGTACGCCGAGAGAACGCCCTTCGGACTCCGCGCGTGCGTGTAGCGAATCATTGCGAACAACGACTCGTCGCGCTTGCGCCCGTCGATGATCCAATCCGCGTTGAAGATCTTGTGGCGGCAGTGCTCGGAGTTGGCCTGCGCGAACATCATCAGCTCGACGTCGGTGGGCTCGCGGCCGAGACGCTGGAAGTTCTCTACGAGGTAGCTGATCTCATCAGGCGACAGTGCCAACCCCAGCTCGCGGTTGGCTGACTCGAGCCGGTCGCGTTGAATGCGTACCAGGGGTTTTGGCGCTGTGTGACCGAAGAGGCGCTGTGCATGCTCAGGGTTGAACAGCACCATCTCCGTCATGCGATCAAACAGGATGGGGGCCAGGGCGGCCAGCCGCTCAGGTCCGAGAGGCTTCGTATCCAGTAAACGATATTCGATACCGCGCTCGATGCGGCGAACGGCTGTGAGACCACAGACATGCGCGATGTCTGTTGCTTTGCTCGACCAGGGAGAGATCGTTCCCTCGCGAGGCACGATCAGAAGCGTGTCGCCGGCCGAATTCTTCCCCGTCGAGTCCTTTGCGTGCGGACCATCAGCGGCGTTCCCGATCCGCGGTCCGTATGTCAACAGGCGTTGCAGGATCTGCAGCTCCGCGGGCTCCAGCGGGCGGGCTGTGTCCACGAAGTGAATGAACCGCGCGTCGAGTGAGCTGACTGCAGGCTCGAGCGCGGCGAGCCGGGCAAGGAGTTTTGCGATGCGGAAGGCTGAGAGGGCGGGAGCGCCTGGAAGCTGCAGCATGAGGAGGCCGGCGGCTACTTCTTGTCCGGTGGCGGTGCCGAATACATTGGCATCGGGAATTGGGACACGTTGGCCCCTCCTCCTTCGAGTGCCGTTATCTTGCTGACGCCCTGCTTCTTGACCTCATCGATGCGCAGGATGGAGTGCAGGGGCAGATAGGTCCGTTTGACGCCGTCGAATTCGCCTTTGATGCGCTCTTCGGCCGGGTCCACCACGACCGTGGCGCGCTCGCCGAAAACGAGCTCCTCAACCTCGATGAAGCCGAACAGCTCGCCGTGGCTGACGCGGCGGGCGTAGATCTCGTAAACCTTGCCTTGATTCACGAACATAATGCGGAAAATGTGACTGATTGCCATGGGGTGGGGTGGGGGTCGCTGCTAATTTGAAGGTGGCATTATATGTCCGCTCGCGTCCGGGTACCGGGAAACCAAGGCGTGCGCACGGACCAGTCAGCCTTACTTCGGTCGCGGATCCGGTCTGGAAAACATGACGCTTCGGTTGCGTATCGTCAGTGATCATAGACGCTTGCTCGGGGACCGCAGCAGCATCGCATTTACGGTGGACGGCGGGACAATTGGCCGTTCGGCGGATAACGATTGGGTGCTGCCCGACCCCCTGCGCTACGTCTCCGCTCATCACGCTCGCGTGGAATATCGCGACGGGCACTTTTACCTCGAAGATCTCAGCACCAACGGCGTCTTTGTCAATGACGACGACCGGCCGCTCGCAAAAGCACTTCCGACGGGCCACCTGTTGAAAACTGGCGATATCGTCCGAATGGGCGACTACCAGATCGTCGCTGCCGTCGAAACCGAGGGGGAGCAAACGGCGGCTAGCGACAGCGGCGCCGGACCCGTTCCTACCAGCATTCATGGGCTTAGGACGCTCGGCCGTGCAAATGCGCAGACGGACATTGGCGCAATGCTGAATCTCGACGACCTGCTCCTGCCCGAGAGCACGCCGCACTCAACGTTCCATCCGGTCAACGCTTACGGCCAAGCGATCGCGCAGATACCTGCGCCGGCACGTGCCGCTGCGCCCGCGCAGGCTTCCATACCGGTAGCAATGCCCGCACCCACGCCTTCGGCGGAAGAGGAAGCCATCGAACGACGGATCGCACGGCTTGCCAAGGCCGCCGGGCGCGATCCAAAGAATGGGCTCAGCGCACCTGCTCTGTACGACGTGCACAGCGGCTTGCAGGCGTTCTGCCGCGGAGCCGGCGTCGAAGTCGAGAGGCTGCCGCCAGACGCGCAGACTCGACTGCTGCACCTCGCCGGCCAGCTGTTCCGTGAGGCACTCGTGGGACTGAAGGATCTCGACCGGTCGCGCAACGACACACGCAACCGGTTTCGTATCGAGCTTCCGGCGGATCCGGACGATCCGCGTCCCTCGCTGGCGCGCTCGACCGTTGAAGATCTGGTCATCGATCTGTTCGCGCAACATGAGAGTCGCAGGCTCGATGCGGTCGGATGGCTGCGAGAGGCGATCGCCGAAGGTAAGACTCACGAGATTGCGGCCGCGAAGGCTACGCGCGCGGCATTCGTCGAATTTCTCGACCGACTCGATCCGGCGGAGCTCGAAGCGCGTTTCGAGCGCGCTGCCCGGCGCGGCAAGGCGCGTTCGGCGGACAAGGCGCAGTACTGGGAATTGTTCACAACCTTCTACCGGAATCTCATCGAGATGCCGGCCGATCATCTGCCCCACACCTTCGTGGAGGCATTTGCAGCGGCGTACAAGGAGTACGTCAAGAAGCCTCTGCCCTAGCAAAGGGCCCTAATCCGACGCGGTATTCGGCAGGACGCATTATCTGCAGAGCTCGGCGTCAGCAAGATTCCCCTTCGCGAAGCCTTGACACGCCTGGAGCAGGACGGCCTGGTCAGCTCGCTTCCGAACCGCGGCTACGTCGTGCGTCCCATCACGCCGGACGAAGCCGAAGAGGTGTTTTTTTGCGCGTGAGCCTCGAGCCGGAGGCGACCGACGGGCCCATTTTCGTCCAGGATGAGAGCCGACCGCGGCCGCCGTTGACGGGCCGCCCGCTGCTGCATGTTGGTGAGCGGATGCTGCAGGCTTGCCTGTTGCATTGTCAATAAGTCAGCAATCTGCGACAAGTTTGAAATAAGAGAACAGTTCGCAACCCTTGATTTAGCAATACAAGAATGAAATATACTCGGCCGACAATGTATGACACCGGTTTCCGTTCGCTTTGGTTGTAATTTTTGAGAGGCCAGACGGGCTGACGTCAGGCCATGACCAGGGAGCAAGCTGTGAGACGCCAGAAGATATTGAGTCTATGCATTTCTGTTGGAGTGATTTCCTTACCGCTGTCCGGGGCGTCGCTCGCCGACGGCGGCGCGGGTCTTGCACAATCCCGGGCTTGCTGCACTCCTGCGAGCAAGAATTTTCCAATGGTGAATGCCAACTACGGCAACACCATGTACTCCAATCTCGATGACATCAACACTCGCACCGTCGGAAAGCTCGGCGGCGCCTGGATGCTGCACGTTGACGGCGGTGCGATATCGGGAAGTAGTCAGCAAGCCACGGCGGTTGAGGTGGACGGCGTCATCTACGTGCAGAGCGCATCACAGAAGATCAGTGCTGTCGATGCGCGCACCGGTGTCGTCAAATGGTCATATGTCGGGGGTGGAGCGATCGGAATCGTGCGAGGCGTGGCCGTCGCGCAGGGCAAAGTGTTTGCCTCGCTGACGGGGCGGCGCGTTGTCGCGCTCGACGCGGCGACCGGCAACCCGCTATGGACGGTCACGCTCGATAATGCTCAGTTTCCAGGCGGCACCACTCCCACAGCTGCCGTTTACTACGATGGCCTGCTTTATATCGGCACCGGCGGCGGCGACGGGGCCTATCGCGGCCGCGCGTATGCATTGAATGCGAGCGATGCCAGCATCGCGTGGACTTTCTGGGGCGTCCCCTCGCCCGGCACACCGGGTAGCGAAACCTGGCCAGCAGATAATACCTGGCAAACGGGCGGAGCCGCGCCATGGATGCATCCGGCGGTCGATCCCGAC
>JAQGOF010000134.1 GCA_028293745.1 Gammaproteobacteria bacterium
CGTCCGTGTCCCTGGTCTCTTCCCCTGGATTTTTCACCAAGGAACGCACCGTCGCGGGTGCGGCTTTCAGCCGTTGGCTGGTACCCCCGGCAGCGCTCGCAATTCACCTGTGCATCGGCATGGCCTACGGGTTCTCGGTGTTCTGGCTGCCACTGTCGAAGGCGATCGGCGTCACGACCTCGGTGGCCTGTCCGAAGGACTTCGGCATTCTCGAGCAGATCACCACGACCACCTGCGACTGGAAGATCTCCATGCTGGGGTGGACCTACACGCTGTTCTTCGTATTCCTCGGCTCTGCCGCCGCAATCATGGGCGGTTGGGTGGAACGTGTCGGTCCGCGCAAGGCCGGCGTGGTGTCTGCACTGTGTTGGTGCGGGGGACTGGTGATCTCCGCCTTCGGTGTGATGACCCACCAGATCTGGCTGTTGTGGCTGGGGTCCGGGGTGATCGGCGGAATCGGCCTGGGATTGGGTTACATCTCACCCGTCTCGCCGCTCGTCAAATGGTTTCCCGACCGTCGCGGCATGGCGACGGGGTTGGCCATCATGGGATTCGGCGGCGGCGCCATGATTGGAGCCCCGCTCGCGGACCGGCTCATGAAGGTGTTTGCTACACCGACGCAGGTCGGAGTCTGGCAGACATTCCTGCTGCTGGCGGCCGGCTACTTCGTCTTCATGATGTGCGGAGCGCTAGGCTACCGGGTACCGCGGGCGAACTGGAAGCCCGCCGGGTGGCAGGGTCCGCGTAGAAGCAAACTGGTCAGCGAAGGGCAGGTGCACGTCAATGTGGCCTGGCGCACGCCGCAGTTCTGGCTGCTGTGGGGCGTGCTGATGCTGAATGTGACGGCCGGCATCGGCATTCTCGGCATGGCCTCCCCGCTGCTGCAGGAGGTGTTCGGCGGCCAGCTCATTGGCGTGACGGCCTCGTTCGATCAACTCACCCCGGCACAACTGAGCTCGATTGCCGCCATTGCCGCCGGTTTCACCGGGCTGCTGTCGCTGTTCAACATTGCGGGCCGCATCTTCTGGGCCTCGCTCTCGGACCAGATCGGCCGCCAGGCCACCTACATGGTGTTCTTCCTCGTGGGGCTGACTTTGTACGCGTCCATTCCCTGGACGGCCTCATCGGACGGGAGCCTGGCGCTGTTCGTCGGCTTCTTCTGCATCATTCTGTCGATGTATGGCGGAGGATTCGCCACCATACCGGCCTATCTGGCCGACCTCTTCGGCGACAAGATGGTGAGCGCGATCCACGGCCGGCTGCTGACAGCCTGGTCCACTGCAGGTGTGCTCGGCCCGGTGCTGGTCAACTACGTTCGCGAGTATCAACTGGATCATGGTGTCCCGCGCGCCCAGGCCTACAGTGTCACGATGTACGTCCTCGCCGGACTGTTGGGAGTGGGATTCATCTGCAATCTGCTCATCACGCCAGTGCCCAAGAAATACTACATGAGCATGAAGCAGCTCGAGGCGTTGGATAGGCCTACGGAAGGTACCGCGCGCGAGGAAGTGGGCACCACGGCGGCTGTCGCAATGTCGCCCACGTGGCTGGTCTACGCAGCTTGGGTTCCGGTTGCCATCCCGCTGTTTTGGGCGGTCTGGGTCACTCTGCAGAAGGCGGCGTTGATTTTCAGCCAGGGTTGATCAGACCAGGGACCTCACGACCTCCATGAACGTCGTGGGGTCGGTCACGAGCACGAACGCCAGGCCGGTGAGGGCGCCGAAAATGTGTGCGTCGTGATTGATCTGGCCGCGCTTCGTGCGTGACGAATACCAGCTGAAGGCCAGATATCCAACCGCGAACAAGGGCGCGGGAATGGGAACCGGCAGCGGCAGTATGTACAGGGACTGCCGCGGAAAATACACGATCGACGCGAACAGCACGCCCAGGATCGCGCCGCTCGCACCCAAGGATGCGTACGCCGGATCGTCGCGGTGTTTGTAGCAGGTTCCGATAGCGCTGATCAGCAGTGCGCTGAAATACAACGCTACAAACCTGGTTGAGCCGATCACGCGTTCCAGCGGGAAGCCGAACGAATAGAACGTGATCAGGTTGAACACCAGGTGCCCGACGTTGGCGTGCACGAAACCGCTGGTCAACAGCCCTGCGTAACCGGACCCTCTGGCCACGAGGTAGGGCCGCAGCAGCGAGCGCTCGATGACCTTCGGTGAGGCGAGGCCGATCACGCTCACGATAATGGTCAATACGAGAATGGTCAGCGCGGCCACGTCATTCCCGGGCGAAACCGAACTCGGCTGCGCTTTCCATGACTACGTGCCAGAAGCTGCCGGCGTAACTGCGGGGTGCTGCAATCTCGAATACGGGCAAGCCGTCGGAGCCGTCTGCCAGGCGCCAGAGCGTTACAGCGATGTGCGATGCGATTGTTGAGGCTGCCGACCCCGGATCGAAAACGCGCGCGTGCAGATCAAGGGGTATGAACTTCGCGAGAGCGTCCCTGACGCGAGGGCCTTTGAGACGCAGAACTGCGTAGCTACCAATCTGGTCGGATACGGTGGCCAGGTCGTCGATGGCATCCCGAAGTGATGCGGCGAATCTCTGCGAGGCGAAGCCACCCTCCGCAACCGCGAGCCAGGTCTCAACTCCCACCCCGACAAACGCAAGCCCATTGGCCTCGACGCGGCGCGGCCCCTGCGGAAGCTCAACACCAAACCGCTCCCGAACGCGAGACGTGAGCGCGGCCAGCCGGTCCTTTCTAGCGGCGATGCGTGCGATCGCAAGCCCATCCCGGTCTACAGCGACGACTCCGCGGCCCGGGGCGGCATTCAGCGGCAGATTTGCGAACGGCGAGTGCGATTGAAGTGGGGATTCGGCAGGCGAAATGCGGGGGCCGCTCATGCTTTGAGGCGCGTTCCTTCCGGATCGAAAAACACGGGATGAACGATATCAGCTTGCAGGTCACTGTTGCGGACTGGATCGTACACCCGCACCCGCTCACCGATGCGGGCTCGGCCCCGCGCGAGCAGGGCCAGTCCGATCCAGTGTCCCAGCGTGGGCGAGAAGGCAGCTGAAGTGACGTAACCCTGATCATTCTCGAGGGTGGGCTGCGCGCGCAGCTCCAACAAATGCGCCCCTCCATTCAGCCGCGCCCATGGATCGATCGGCTTCACACCCACGAGCACTGCCCGGCTCGCATCTGTCAGTGCGGCCCGTTGCGACAGCACCCGGCCGATGAAGTCCTTTTGGCCCGACATCATGCGGCCGAAGCCCAGGTCGGCCGCCGTGCTCGTCCCGTTGAGCTCGTTACCTGCGACGTGACCCTTCTCGATTCGCATGGTGCCCAGAGCCTCGAGGCCGTATGGAACGATTCCGAACGGTTCTCCGGCGGTCATGATGGCGCGGATGGCCGCATCGCCGTAGCGAGCGGGAACCGCCAGCTCGTACGCCAGCTCGCCCGAGAACGAGATCCGGAACAGTCGCGCCGTCGTGCCGCCCCACTCGAATTCCGCGCAGGCAAGATAAGGGAAAGCGGCGTTGGACACGTCAACTGCATCCTGGAGCAGATGCTCCAGCACGTGGCGCGACTCCGGGCCGGCAATGGAGTACTGCGACCACTGCTCGGTGACCGAAGCGAACTGCACGTCGAGCTCGGGCCAAAGCACTTGCCGAGCGTGTTCCAGGTGCTGCATCACCCTTGCTGCATTGGCGGTCGTAGTGGACATGACAAACCGGTCCCGCGCCAGTCGGGCGGTCGTACCATCGTCCATGACGAATCCGTCCTCGCGCAACATCAGGCCGTAGCGTGCCTTGCCAACAGCCAGTGTCGAGAACGTGTTGATGTAAACGCGGTCGAGGAACGTGGCAGCATCCGATCCCTGGATGTCGATTTTGCCCAGAGTCGATACATCACAAACCCCCACACGCGATCGGACCGCTTTCACTTCGCGCGCGACGGTCTCGAGCCAGTTGTCTTCGCCCGGAGCGGCAAACCATTGCGCGCGCAGCCAATCGCCGGCCTCCACAAAAGCTGCGCCACGCTCCACAGCCCAGCCATGCCCCGCGGTCAGGCGAGTGGGTCTGTACTGCTTGCCGCGGTGAGGTCCCGCAAATGCCGCGATGGCAACTGGCGTATAGGGCGGACGGAAGGTCGTCGTGCCCAGTTCGGGAATGGCGCGCTCAGTGAGTGCAGCCATGATGGCGTGACCATTCAAACTGGAGGTCTTGCCCTGGTCGGTCGCCATACCCAGCGTCGTGTATCGCTTCAACAACTCGACGGAGCGAAAACCCTCGCGCACGGCCAGCGCCACGTCCTCAGCAGTGACATCGTTCTGAAAATCAACGAATGCCTTTGTACGGCCACCTGATCGATGTGGATCTACGAACCATAACGGTGCGATGCCGGTGGCCGCGTCGTCAGATCGCCAGCTCACCGTTGCAGCGGGTTGTAAGCCGAGTGCTCTTGCCGAGTCCGCGCCTGCTGTGGAGCCGGTCTCGAGGGCGTCCGACAGTGAGAACGCGCCCGTAGCAGCGCCTGCCACTGTCATTCCTCGCGGTAGATCTCCCGGCACAAATGCCGCAATGACATCCGACCATTTTGGCCGGTCACCGAGGTGGGTGGAGAGACTGATCGTGGGATTCCAACCGCCTGATACGGCGAGTGTGTCGGCCGGCAAGTCAGTCAGGCGGCCATCCGCATCACGAACCGTGATTCCACTCAACCTACGCGAGCCGCGCGCATTCACAACCTGCGCTCCAAGCCACGTGCGCGCAGATTTGAATCGATCGACCAGCGCAGGCCCGACGTCCTTGCGCGCATCGATGACGGCTTCAACCGGGACGCCGGCTTTGGCGAGATCGAACGCCGTTTTCCAACCGTCATCGGTTGTTGTGAAGACGGCAATCCGGCGTCCGGGCGCAACGCCGAAGCGATTTACGTAGGTACGGACTGCGGATGCCATCATCACGCCCGGCGTATCGTTGGAGCCAAAGACAATGGGCCGCTCCACAGCGCCCGCAGCCAACACGCTTCGTTTGGCGACGATCCGCCAGAGACGCTGGCGCGGCTGATGAGCCGGGGGCACCGGAAGATGGTCCGATACCCGCTCGAGAGCACCGAAAGTTCGCGCCCCGGACGTGCGATCCGAGGCAGCACCGCCATCGTATGCACCGAACACGGTCGTGCGACGAAGAATACGAACGTCTGCCATCGATGTAAGCTCGGCTTCCACCTGCCGGGCCCAGGCCGAACCGCTGACGCCGTCAATCTCGTGGCGCTCGCTATTCAAACGGCCACCCAGCAGGAAGTCTTCGTCACAGATGACTACACGCGCGCCGCTTCGTGCGGCCGTCAGAGCCGCGGCGAGCCCGGCTGGTCCCGCTCCGATTACCAACACATCGCAGAACAGATGCGCCTTTTCGTACCCGTCCGGGTCGGCACCATTGCTGGCGCGGCCCAGGCCGGCGGCACGCCGGATCGCCGGCTCGTAGAGCTTCTCCCACCAGGCCCGAGGCCACATGAATGTCTTGTAGTAAAAGCCAGCGACGAACAACGGGGACAACAGCGAGCTGATTGCGCCGATATCGAAGGAGAGTGAAGGCCAGCGATTCTGGCTGTACGCCTCGCAGCCGTCGAACAGTTCCGCGACCGTGGCCCGGGTGTTGGGCTCGCGGCGGGCTCCGAGCCGCAGTTCGAGCAGCGCGTTCGGTTCCTCGGATCCCGCAGTCAGGATTCCCCGCGGCCGATGATATTTGAACGAACGGCCGATCAACTTCACATTTGAAGCGAGCAGGGCGGAGGCGAGTGTGTCGCCGGCGAAACCCGTATAGCCTCGGCCGTCGAATTTGAACGACAGGGGCCGGGTTCGATCGATCAGTCCGCCGGTGTCGAGTCGGTGCGATCGACCCCCGCTCAACCGGGCTCCCTGCTCGCAGCGGTGACAGAACCGGTTTTGAGCTCGCCTCGGGCGAACTGAACAGCCAGGATCTCGTGTGTCAGGGTGTCGCGGGTGAGGCGCAGCCAGCTGCGGCAGCCCGAGGTGTGATACCAGAGCTCGTTGTGTGGACCGGCCGGATTGTCACGCAGGTAAACCGCTTCGAAGAAGCGCGCCGCGGCATCCGGCGCATTCGGATCCGGGCGCTTGAATTCGGCATCGCCCAGGTAGGCGAACTCGTTTGCATCGCGCTCTCCGCAAAACGGACACCGGATTCGCATGGAATTTCCTCTGGAGGCTCGCTTCAGTGCAGGTTGGGCTGTGCGCCCTGGCCATTTTCGTCGATCAGCCGGCCGCTTGCGAAGCGGTCGAGCCGATAGCCACGGGCCACAGGGTAGGGGGCATCGCGTGCCAGCAGATGGGCAAAACACCAACCCGAGGCCGGCGTCGCCTTGAAACCGCCGTAACACCAGCCGGCATTCAGATACAGGCCGTCCAGGGGAGTGCGGTCGATGATGGGCGAGCCGTCCATCGTCATATCCATGACTCCTCCCCAGGAGCGAAGCATACGTACGCGGCCGATCGAAGGCATCAGCGCCATACCACCTTCGCAGACGTGCTCGATTGTGGGCAGATTCCCACGTTGTGCGTACGAGTTATAGCCATCGATATCGCCACCGAAAACCAGCCCGCCCTTGTCGGACTGGCTGATGTAAAAGTGTCCCGCCCCGACGGTCACGACACAGTCGATGAACGGCTTGATGGCTTCAGACACAAAAGCCTGAAGCACGTGACTCTCTATCGGTAGCCGCAGGCCAGCCATGCGCGCTACGCGGGAAGTGCTGCCGGCGACGGCCACGCCGACCTTGTCGGCGCGAATCGTCCCTCGCGATGTTTCCACACCCACGATCCGCTCACCTTCGCGCAAGAACCCGGTCACTTCGCAATTCTGAATGATGTCGACACCCAGATCGCTTGCGGCGCGCGCATAACCCCAGACGACGGCATCGTGGCGTGCGGTACCTCCGCGTCGCTGCAACAGGCCGCCGAGAACTGGGAAGCGTCCATTTTCAAAGTCGATAAATGGAAGCATCCTGCGAACACCCTCTGCATCGAGCAGCTCGGCGTCCACTCCGTGCATGAGCATCGCGTTGCCCCGCCGCGCGTAGGCGTCCCGCTGGGCATCGGAGTGATATAAATTCAACACTCCGCGTTGACTCACCATGGCGTTGTAGTTGAGATCCTGTTCCAGCCCCTCCCAGAGCTTCATTGACCATTCGTAGAACGGGTTGTTGCCGGCCAGGAGATAGTTCGAGCGGATAATGGTCGTGTTGCGGCCGGCGTTGCCCGAGCCGATCCAGCTTTTTTCGAGCACGGCTACGTTGGTGATGCCGTGAACCTTCGCCAGATAGTACGCCGTGGCGAGCCCATGTCCGCCACCCCCAACAATGACGACGTCGTAGCCTTGTTTTGGTGCAGCGTCGCGCCACGCAGGCGTCCATCCCCGGTGACTCGACAAGGTTTGTCGCAAAAGAGAGAAGATGGAATAGCGCATTTGCTCAAATGGTAGGTCGTTGCGCGCTGCGCGTCGAGTCCAAGTTGCAGACTGAGAGGACTGCTGACTGTTTCGGCGCGTGCGCCGTCAGGGCCGCCATCGGGCACGCAGTGCGTGGTGCGTGATCATGGGATGGGTGTGCATCCGCCACGTATCCGCCCCCTCGGCCAGTGCCAGCATCAGACAGTCCGTCAGGTCTCGCTGTGCCACGGGCTTCAGCAGATAACCTGCGAATCCAATGTCGGCAAACATCTGGCCTTCGCCGCGTTGCCCGGACGAAGTCAGAAGTATGAGGCGCGTGGAATCGAGGGTGTCGTCATCCAAGATCATGCGGCCGAGCTGCGCACCGTCGCAGTCAGGCATGTGTTGATCGAGCAGCACCGCATCGAATGGCCGCCCGACCGCGGCTGCGTGCCGCATCAACATGAGCGCCTCCGCGGCCGAGCACGCCGAGACAGGATCGACGCCGCTGAGCAGGAGCTGTCCCATGAGGACTTTGCGGTTGGTGGCGTTGTCGTCGACCAGCAGCACCCGCTGCCCCTTGAGCGCCAGGGGAGGAGAAGGAAACGCACGGGGAGCCTGTGTTGCCGGGGCGAACCATGCGGTAAACCAGAACGTCGAGCCGACGCCGCGCACACTCTCCACACCTGTTTCGCCACCCATGAGCTCCGCCAGCCGCCGGACAATGGACAGGCCGAGGCCCGTCCCACCCGATTTGCGTGTAGTCGAAGTGTCCACCCGCGTGAAGGGCGTGAACAATTCGCTCAGGCGATCGGGAGCGATGCCGATCCCGGTGTCCCGCACCTCGCAGCGGATATGCGCGCCGCGCGCAGTTGTTTCGAGAACTTTGACTTCCAGCACCACCTCGCCCTGGCGGGTGAACTTGACCGCGTTGCCGGCCAGATTCAACAGAATCTGGCGAACACGGCCCGCATCCGCCTTGACGAGCGTGGGGAGCAGCGGATCCATTTGAGCACTGATTTCGAGACCCTTGGCGTGCGCCTGGATGGATATGAGGCGAGCCACGTCACTTCTACCGGAAACTCATGTCCATCATGATGGCGGGCAGTGACCTCGATCCTCTCCGCCACGGCGCTGGGCTGCCGGGCCCGCAAGATGTCGCGCAGGCGCCGGATACCGTCGCATTCGCGATCGAAGGCGATCATGGAGCCGAGCCGCTCGCCGATCGCCTCGAATCGCCGCCAGCCGAATGTTTCTTCGGCGCGCGCATTCCACTCGGTGAGCACGCCGTCCGGGTCGAACTCCAGGAATGCATCGAGAGCGGTTTGGACAATCAGGCGAAAGCGCTGTTCGCTGTCGCGCAGCGCCAGGGTCTGGTACGAGAATTTCCGGTCGACCGTCGCGGTGAGGAATACCAGCCCGAGGACGATGAGAGTGACCGCCGCGATGCCGATGATTCCCAGGTTGGAGATACCGACTGCGTGCGTCAGATCGACCTTCTCGGGCGGGATCTCCACGAAGGTGACGGCCGCCATGCCCACGTAGTGCATGATGGGAATTGCGCCGCCCATGGTCACGGCCGTGACCGCTTTGTACCAGCTCCAACCGGTGCCCCAGCGAAAGGCATAGGACATCTGCAGGGCTGCAAAAGCGATCACGATCGCAAGGAAGATCGACAGTTCCACGCCTTCGACTGAGTATTGGCACATGGCGGGCAGCCGCATGGCATGCATGCCGATATAGTGCATTGCGGCAATTCCACCGCCCATGAACATCGAGCCCACGATCGCCTGGGGCATTGTCATGGTTTCGCGGCTGACCACGAACAGCGCCACCCAGGAAGCTGCGACTGCCGCGAGCAGCGACAGCAACACCGTGGGCCAGTCGTAAAGGACCCGGACCGGCAGATGAAAGGCGAGCATTCCGATGTAGTGCATCGACCAGATGCCGACGCCCATCGCCACCGCACCGCCGGTCAGTCACCAGAAGCGAGCGGCGTCACGCGCCCAGGTTACTCGGCCCGCGAGGTCCAGCGCGGCACCTGCAGCCAATACTGCGATGACTACGGAGCCTATGACGAGTCGCAGGTCGTAGGTGCCAGTGAGGAGGGTGGGCACAGAATCCATGTTGTGCATCCTGCGACAGCGGCGACCGCGGCGGCCCGTATCCTAACACGAGTGTCACAACTTTCGCGTTGCTCTTCCGCGGCGTGTGTTGTCCCGCAACAAATCAGAACGGCATTTCCACCTGGCGGCCATCGCCGATCACGACATCGAAGTCCAGGCCGAGTGTCGCCAGCACGGGCTCGGCGACTGGCCTGACCTGCTTGGCGACGTAGTGCTCACGGTCGAGCGGATGTTGGATATTGTCGAGCGGCTCGGGCCCTGCCGTCGTCATCACATATTCAATTGATTTGCGGCCCGGCGAGTCTGCGGCTGCCGGCGCGGACTTGCGGGCCGCGGCCACGTGCGGCGGCGTAGTAGCCGTGTAGGCTTCCGCGCCCTTGCGCAGGTTCTTGCGGTACACGAGCAGATTGTCGAGCGCGCCGTCGCGGACCGTCCTGACGATGTCGGCCAGGTAGACTTCAACCGGCTGGTCGGTGAACAACCGTTGATACAGCTCACGCTGTACCTGCTTGGCCAGTGCGGTCCAGTCGCGGCGGACCACCTCCATGCCGACGAACTCGACGTGATACTGGTCGCCGGTCTGTAGCAGTCCTGCATAACGTTTGCTCGCGCCGCGTGTGCTGTGACGCGCCTGGGGCAGTATCAGCCGCAGGTAGGTTTTCTCGAACTCGAGCTCCAGGCGGCTGCGTACGCCCCAGCGCTCACGGATGTAGCTCGCGAGCTGCTCATTGAGCGCGGCCGCAAGTTGCATTCCTTGCTGCGTCACATCCTGCTGCTCGCTGCCGGAGCCGGAGCCGACGAACAGGCTGTCCGTGTCGCCGTAGAGCACCCGGAAGCCGGCTTGTTCGAACCACCGTTTCGACCACAGCAGGATTTCCTTGCCGGTGCCGGTGATCGAGTTCGCGAGCGCCGGGTTGTAGAAGCGGCATGCGCTCGTGCCCAGCACTCCGTAGAAGGAGTTCATCAGGATCTTGATGGCGTTGGCGGCGACCTTGTCACCGGCCTTGCGGGCCGCTTCACGGCGGGGGAAGAGCTCATCGAGCAGGCCCGGCAGGATGGCCGGGGCGCGGTGGAATGATCCACCGGGGGTCTCGATCAGATTATCGTCCGGTGAGGGACTTGCGACGTAGGACAGCGGGTCGATGTTGAAGGTGCGGATGATGTTGGGATACAGACTCTTGAAGTCGAATACCCAGACATTGCGATGCAGCCCTGTTACGGGCTCGAGCACGTGGCCGCCCTGCTGCGCTTCCTGCTTCGCAGGGCGGTCCGGGGCAGCCGTCCTGGCTGCCCGCTCGCCGTATACGGCGAGCCCCTGCTGCGCTGCGTATACCCTGGAATCATCGGATCGCACGGTCGGCGCGACGATGTTCTGCTTCTCCAGCTCCGTCAGATATACGAAGTCAAACGACGCAATGCTTGCCGCAACCCGATCGGGAGTCATTCCAGCCAACTGGCTGCGGGCGAATGCGAGTCTGATGAGATCGAGCTTCTCCACGATCTCATAGGGCAGGCGGGCGTCCGTGCGCGCGTAAAGTGCAAAGGCGGGGAGGTCCTGACGATAGTTGTGGATGATCTCGGCGAGCCGGTCGCGGGCGTCCGACTTGATTGCCTTGCCTTCTCCCAGAACTTCACGCGCGACGGCATCCAGGGAATAGTCTTCCATCCGCACGAACGCGCCGCGGAGGAGGTCGATTCCATCGAGAACCAGGCGGCCGGGTATGGTGGCCTGCCCGCTGCCGAAGTAGCCTTCCGCCCGACGTATGCGGATCTCGCCGCTGTCACGGCCGAGAGCAAAAGGATGTCGCAACCGGTTTGCAATCCGCTGCAGGACGGTGAAATCAAAGTCGATCGTATTCCAACCTGTGATCACGTCAGGATCGAACTCACGTACCCGGTCGCAGAAGGCGGTCAACGCTGCGCGTTCGTCGGCGCACCGGGTTGCTTTGTGCGGCATTGCGCGGCCACTGCCGTCGACGATCAGAACCTCATCGAGGTTGGTTCCGTAAAGAGAGATGGCCAGGAGGCGTTCGGCCTTCGGATCGGTTTCAATGTCGAAGGACAGCACTCGCGGCTCGACTTTCAGTTCCGCCGGGCGCAGGACAGGATTGTCGAATGCCACCGTTATATCCGCCCCGGTCGGTACTGCGGCGGCGATGCCCTCGATTTCGCAGGCTCCCTTGATACCCCGCTGGACCAGGTACCGGATCGGAAAGCGTACATCGGCCTCGAAGGTGTCGATCCCGTTGGAATGCAGACGATCACGCAGGGCCGGAACGTCTGAAGGTATGGCGACCTCAATCAGCGAGACTGGCGATCCGTCGAACGCGTGTTTTACAGTCGGTTCCGGCTTCGCTCCGGCATTGACGGCTCTCGCGGCATCGGCGGTGCGGATATGGAAATGCGGTCGTTGCCGATCATCGCGCACGAGGAACGTGCCGCCACCTTCCAACCGGCCATACAGATGAACCACGGGAACCCGCCGGCCGCCCTGTTGGGTGACGACGCGATAGCTGGCCTGGAGAATGACACCGCGCGTCTTGATCAACTGTCCTGCAGTCTCGCGAACCTGTTCCATGCTTGAATCGATAGTGCAAGGCAACGGCAATCTAGACGAATTGTTCCTGCGTAGCCATCGGCTGGCTGGGGCGGGCAGCCGCGGCTCACGAAAGGCGCCCGGCTGGGAGTCGCGGGCGCCGCCTTGAGGTCGGCAAAATCGACCCCATGAGGGTGGGATGGCCATTGCCCCTTCTTTATTCATCTCGCATGGTGCGCCCACTTTCGCTCTCGAACCGGGTTTGCTCGGAGCGAATCTGGGGACGATCGCATCCCGCCTGCCGGATCTCAGGGGCGTGCTCGTAGTTTCTGCTCACTGGCAGAGCCGGGGCGTGCGGGTGATGACAACGGCTGCGCCGGAGACCGTGCACGATTTCGGCGGGTTTCCTCGGGAGCTTTATCGCTTGCAGTATCCAGCTCCTGGTGCGCCCGAAGCTGCTTTGGAGGCCGGACGGCTACTTGCTGACCAAGGGTTCGCGGTGGCTGAAGACGCTCAGCGCGGCTTGGACCACGGCGCATGGGTGCCGATGCTGCATCTGTTTCCGGATGCGCGCGTGCCGACGTTTCAAGTGTCGATGCCGTATGACCTCGACACGGCAAGTGCCTGGCGGCTGGGCCGAGCGTTGGGGCCGCTTCGCGATAGCGGTATTCTCATCATCGGTTCAGGCAGCCTCACGCACAATCTCTACGAAGTTCGGCAAGACGCGTCTGACGGTGCGCCCTACGCTCGCGAGTTTGCAGGCTGGGTGCGTGATGCTGTTCTGGCGCGCGATACAGACCGCTTGATTCGGTATCGCCGAAACGCGCCACATGCGGAGCGTGCTCATCCCTCGGAGGAGCATTATCTTCCGCTGTTGGTCGCGCTAGGCGCGAGCGCCGCCGGCAGTGATATGCCGGAGGTGATCGAGGGCGGAATGACCTATGAAGTTCTGTCGATGGAATCGTACGCTTGGGGAATGCCCGAAGGAGTTAGAGAATGAAATCAATCCGTATGGTCCTGGCAATGGTCGCGATGCTGGCGATCACCAGCGTGGCTTCGGCTAACAAGTACCCCGACACCATCGCGCTGTTCAAGAATGCGGGCGAGAGTGCGACTTTTTTCGATAGCTGCTACGGCTACGCGGTATTTCCGACCATCGGCAAGGGTGGCTTGATCGTGGGCGCAGCACACGGCAAGGGTCACGTGTACGAGAAGGGCAAGTACAAGGGCAACACAGCGGTAACCCAGCTCAGCGTCGGCTTTCAAGCTGGAGGCCAGGCGTACAGTGAGATCATTTTCTTCGAAGATAAGCGTGCGCTCGACGAATTCACCAAGGGCAACTTTGAGTTTGAAGCCGACGCGAGCGCGGTCGCGATCACAGCGGCGGCCAGCGGCACCGCTGGAACTACTGGCGCCAGCGCGGGCGCAAGCGGCGGTAAGAGAGACGCAACGACGGTGGGCGGCTCTTATTACAAGGGAATGAAGGTGTTCACGATCGTGAAGGGCGGCGCCATGTACGAGGCCTCGCTGGCGGGGCAGAAGTTTACGTTCGAGCCCAAGGATAAAGCGACGGCGGAGTAGGCGAGCGCAGGGCGGGTCGCGGGTCCGGCGACGTGCGCATGCACGCCTGCCTCACCGTCATTGGGCTGGTTGTGCTGCCTGCGCGGACAGCGCCGTCGGCGTGATGGGTGGCAGAAGCGTTGCCACTCTTGGTGGCTCTGCATCGCGCACCCACGCGAACGCGACGATGTGCTCAACGATCCGCTGCACGTAGTTGCGTGTTTCCCCGTACGGAACATTCTCGACCCAAACGTCGGCATCCATCTCGCGGGCCGGCAGCCACCGCGCCACCGGTATTGCGCCGGCGTTGTAGGCCGCCAGGCTCAACCCGAGCTGACCATATTTGTCCAGCAGGTCTCGCAGATGCGCAGCGCCACGCTGTACGTCCATCGGCGGATCAAACGTGCCGTCTCTTTGCGGCGGTGGCAGGTGCCACCGTTTGGCGACCGCTGCCGCAGTTGAGGGGACCATCTGCATGAGGCCGCGCGCTCCCGCGCGAGATACCGCATCGTCCCGAAATAAACTCTCCTGGCGCATCACCGCGAGAATCCAGTCTGACGGCAATTGCGTGAGCTTGCTGGCGTCCGCGATCGCGGACGCATACGGCCGCGGGTAGCGCAGCCGCACGTCATCGAATTCACCCACCTGCGCCAGGGTTGTAATGGACTGAGCGTACCAACCCCACCGGGCCGCTAGATGAGCCGCCTGCAGTTTGGTTGCACTGTCGGCGCCGCTTAACGCGACGGCCCATTCCAGACCCGCATCGTCGTCCAGGTTGCAATCAAATAGCGCCCGCGCCCGAACCAGACCCGGCTGTGCAGCAAGAGCGCTCTGCATCGTTTTGTCATCGAGAGACGCTTTCGCGTTCAGCACGTAGTCGCGGTGTATGCGGTCAGCGGCCAGATATCCGTAGAAGTCCCTCAGTCCCGCAAGCTGCGCGTAAATAGGAGCGGCTGCCTCACTTCCGGACGTAGCAGCCACTGCCCGGGCACGCCAATACACCCATCGCGGTTGTGAGGAGAGCGTGGGGGGCATCTCCTCGATCCAAGCGAGCGCCTTTGCGTAGTCGCCAGCCCACAGTGCGGCACGAACACGCCACTCGCGGACGTCGCTGTCGACGGCGCTGTCGGGTAGCTGATCAAAGGCGGCCACCGCTGCCGGATCACGACCGTATGCTGCGCCGAGTGCGGCAATACGTTGGAGCTGTACTTGCATGGCCGGTGTCATATCGGGGCGGCTCAGGAGCTTCGGCAGCAATGCAAGTGCGGCGGTCGAGTCAGCCCGCGCGAGATGATCGAATCCGGCGGCCAGTGCCACGGGTTCGACCGAGACTGACGGGTTGGTTGCCACTGTGTTCAACGTGGTCTTGGATGCATCCAACAACTGTGCCCATTGCAGCAGCGGGGCGGCTTTCTCGGCGGGGACATCGATCACGAATTCACGCGCCAAGCGGGGATTGTCGGCCGTAAGTGCGGCGCGCGTTCGGCTCTCCGCCAATGCAGGGGTCAGCAAACCTTGTTGTCGCAACCAGACGAACACCGGCTCGCATTCGGACGGCTGCTTCTGCGGCAGGCTCCAGCGTGCGAGGGTTTCGGCCGCGAGGCCCTTGATGTCGCCCGTCGCCAATCGACCTTGGAGCCGGTCGCAAATCAGAGACGGACTGGTCACATCTCCCGCGCGCGGCAGGAACCAATCCCAGCGGCGACGATTGGCCAGACTGGTCAGCCAGTCGGTACGCAGGTTGCGCGCAACAGGTTGGCCCGTATGCGCTTGCAGGAATGTGTCAATTGCAGTGTCGAGGTCGTCACCGGGCTTCAGATCGACATCGCGGCGGAATCTCGCCGCAATCAGGTAGTCGTAAATGACATACGCCTGCAGGGCAGGTGAATCAGGCTGCTCCGGGAGTCGCTGGCGGACGCGCTGCATCGCGGCTGTGAATTCCGCGCGCAGTTGATCCTCGCTGGGGCTGACAGCGTGGCATGTCGCAAAGACGGATAGCAGGATGAGCAGTCGGCCGACGACCGACAAGTGGGAAGAGGATCTCAACATCCCCCATAGTGTACGTGGCCCTCGAACGAGGGCCAAGGCGCAAGTGGCGCCCCGCGTCTAAGCGGGGCCCACAGGTACTCAGAACTTTAGTGGCGGTCCCGGGACTCCCGGTCCGCTTCATCCTCGGCGTCCTCGACCGAACTCTTGACCTTCTCGGTCACGTCGCCAACCTTGGCCTGGGCGGCGCCGACATTCTTCTTGACCGCGCCCTTGACCTCCTGCCTGCCACTGCCGGTGACGCGGCCAGCGACTTCTTGGGCCTTGCCTACGCCTTCCTTAACGCGCCCTTCAACCTGGTCTTTGTTGATTCCCACGAGTTTCTCCTCCAGCACTTGACGCTGCACGTCCTGCAACCGCGGGCAGCTTACGAGGGCCGGATCTGGGCGGATGTAAGACTCCGGCGTAGAGCGCTGTAGGAGAGCGGCGGGTCTTTAGACCCAAACCTGCAGGACGTAGTCGAACGGCGCCTGCCCGTTCAGCAGGTCCACGCGCTGCTGGACGATTTTGAAATCATCACCACTGCGCCTGAGCGTATGCCGGTACGTACCCGCGAAATGCCGGGTTGCGTCCCGGCGCAACTCCATCATCTGAAACCGGGAACGTACCGCAATCTCGGTCTCACTGACGGACTCAATGACTACATTTCCAACCAGGTGGCTCGTTCCCCATTGCGGGGCCTGCGACCACGCGTTGGGATGGGTGACACGCCCCATCCGGATCTCCATCATCCGCTTGTCTTCGGCGAATATGGACGGGGAGTCCACCCATTCGGTCTGCTCCGGCGTTACTGGCATCCAGTACACGCCCTCATCCGCGAAGAGGTCGATGTACGCGCCCCATTGCTTCTCATCGAGCAGTTCGGACTGATGGAACAGGAACTGCTCGACGCGTTGTTGGAGCGAGGCAGTCTGCGTCGGATCAGCCAACGCGCTGCGTGCCGGTAGCGGTTTGCCGCGGGCGGCCTGGCGTGGAGAGTGATCGGGCGCTATCGACTCCGCACCGGTCGATTGCACGTCCCTGTTCTGGAAAATAACTACATCTTCCAGCAGCCGCTGCTGCAACTTCGGGTCGCTCATGGCGCCTGCTCGCGCATGTACTGCGTCCATGCTTCGAACTGGCTTCGCATGACCGCCTCGGAGGTGCCATTGTTTGAATACGTCACTCCGTTTTCACGCGTATCGCCACCGTAATTCCTGTGGAAGCTGACCCACTCGCCGCCATCCGATTCGAGACCCCACTGGCCCTTCGTCCAGTTCTCGAGGTCATCCGCGTTGATCATGGTCGCCGGCGAATTGACCAGGTTGAAGTACCACAGCGCGCGCCGGTAAATCGCGGCCGACACGCCCTTCAGGCGGAAATGCCAGATTTCCGACAGCGTCCTGTCAGGCGCGAGCGGCCGCAACACGCGCAGCTGTTGCAGCGGAGATTGTACGGACAGATACGGATAAACCAGGACGTGATGAATACTGCGGCTCAGGTACTCCTCGGCTGTCTTCTCCCCATAGGCGCGGTACATGGCCGCGACATACTCTTTGGTATCCGGATCGTCGGGCCGCAATCCCATGTAGCCCTTCAGGATGC
>JAQGOF010000070.1 GCA_028293745.1 Gammaproteobacteria bacterium
ATCAGCGCGTGGATGCGCGGGTCTTCGAGTCCCAGGCGCACCGTGTTCTGGTACGTCTTGGGCGGCTCGCCACCCGTGATGTCGACCGGATTGCCAGCGGCGCCAAAGGGCGGAATGAACTTGCGGAACGCCGCATCCAGATCTGCAGGCATGGCCATCAGCGACAAGCCGTTGTCCACGCAGGCATCCGACAACAGCACACCCGAGCCGCCGGCGCCAGTGATGATGACGACGTTGTTGCCCTTTGGGGTCGGCAACACAGGGATCCCACGAGCAAATTCGAGGAGATCACGCAATGAGCGCGCGCGGATGACACCTGACTGTTTGAATACATCGTCGTAGATCTTGTCGTTGCCGGCCAAGGCGCCGGTATGCGAGCTTGCAGCGCGGGCGCCCATGCTGGTCCGTCCAGCCTTCAGCACCACGATGGGCTTCTTCTTGGATACCCGCCTGGCAACTTCGGCAAATCCCCGGCCATCCTTCAGATCCTCGCAGTGCTGCGCAATGATCTGCGTGTTGTCATCCTGCTCGAAGAAGGTCAGCAGGTCATCTTCGTCGATGTCCGACTTGTTGCCGAGCCCAACGATGGCCGACACGCCCATCTTCGCGGAGCGCGAGAAACCAATGATGGCCATGCCAATGCCGCCCGACTGGGACGACAGGGCGGCCTTGCCCTTGACGTCATAGGCGGTACAGAACGTGGCGCAGAGATTCTTCGGCGTGTAGTAGAAGCCGTAGATGTTGGGTCCCATGAGCCGCACGCCGTACTTGCGGCCGATCTCGATCAGCTCGTTCTGGCCGGCGACATTGCCCGTCTCGGCGAAACCCGACGGAATCAGCACGGCGCCGGGAATCTTCTTCTCGCCGACCTCGGTGAGGGCCTGGGCGACGAACTTCGCCGGAATGGCGAATACGGCGACATCGATCTCACCCGGTACGTCCTTGACGCTCTTGTATGCCTTCTTGCCCAGGATGCTGTCGGCACTGGGGTGAATGGGATAGATCGCGCCCTGGTAGCCGCCGTTGATCAGGTTCTTCATCACCGAGTTGCCGATCTTGCCGTTCTCAGCGGATGCCCCGATCACGGCCACGGCATCCGGCCGCATGATGCGATTCATCTGCTCGACGATCAGTTTCGGGTCCGGCCGGAAGCGCGCCGGCGGCGGATTGAAATTGAGAACGACGCGCACGTCGGCCGCGGTCGCGCCCTTCTCGGATGCGAACACGGGGTTCAGGTCGAGCTCGGAGATCTCCGGAAAATCGGCAACCAGTGCGGATACGCGCTCGATCATGCTGCCGAGTGCCTCGCGATCCACGGGCTTTGCGCCCCGCACGCCGCGCAGGATCTCTGCAGCCTGTATTCCGTCCAACATCGAAAGCGCATCTTCCGTGGTCGCCGGCGCCAGCCGAAACGTGATGTCTTTCAACACTTCGACGAGGACGCCACCCAGCCCGAATGCGACGAGCTTGCCGAAGGCCGGATCGGTGACCGCCCCGATGATGACCTCATGACCGCCTGAGAGCATCTGTTGTATCTGCACGCCCAGGATCTCGGCTTTCGGGTCGTACTTGCGGGCGTTTTCGACGATCGTCGAAAACCCCTGCGCAACCTGCTCCGCGGATTTCACACCGACGAGCACACCACCCGCTTCGGTCTTGTGCAGGATCTGCGGCGAGACGATTTTCATGACCACCGGGAAACCGATGCTGGTGGCGAGCTTTACCGCCTCCTCGCCGGTCTTCGCGACGCCTTCCCGGGGTATGTTGATTCCATAGGCTTCGCAGATTCCGCGCGCCTCGGGCGCGGTCAGCGCCTCGCGGCCGGCAGTCTTGGCCTGATCGAGAATACGGCGAACAGCACTCTTGTCGGTCGTCATGTGTTGGTCTCCTCTTGCGCAGACATTCGTCTGCTCACCGTCGATCCTGGGTGCCCCTCGCGGGCCACCCGTGCAACGCATGCGTTGCACCCTCTTGCGCAGGCATTCGCCTGCTCACCGTCGTCCTGGGTGATTCTCGCGAATCACCCGTGCGAGCATGCTCGCACCCGGAAAGGTCAAATCACTTTCTTCGCCCTGAAGCCTGCGATGTCCTGCCCCCCGTAGCCGAGCTCCGCCAACACCTCATCGGTATGCTCGCCCAGCAACGGCGAGCGCGTCACCTCGGTGATGCTGTCGCTCAACTTGATCGGATTGCCGACGGTCAGATACTTGCCCCGCTTCGGATGATCCACTTCGACGATGGTGCCGGTGGCCCGCAAGGAAGGCTCCGCGGCCAGCTCCTTCATCGAGAGAATCGGACCGCACGGAATGTCATGCTTGTTCAACAGATCCATGGCCTCGAACTTCGTCTTGGTCATGGTCCATTGTTCGATCGCCTCGAAGACCTGCTTGAGTCTCGGCAAGCGTGCACTCGGCGTGGCGTAGTCAGGATTGGTGATCCAATCCTCCTTGCCGATGACGTTGCAGATCTCCTTCCAGATGGGCGCCTGCGCAATGAAGTACAGGTAGGCGTTGGGATCTGTCTCCCAGCCTTTGCACTTGACTATCGAGCCCGGCTGTCCACCACCCGAAGCGTTGCCCGCACGGGGCACCGCGTCACCGAACTCGCCGTTCGGATACTGCGGATATTCCTGCATGACGCCATTCCGGGCGAGACGCTGTTGATCGCGCAGCTTGACGCGACACAGATTCAACACTCCGTCCTGCATCGCCGCGAGCACCTTCTGCCCGCGGCCGGTCGAGTTGCGTTGGTACAGCGCTGCAACGATTCCCAATGCAAGGTGCAGGCCGGTGCCGCTGTCGCCGATTTGCGCACCGGTGACGAGGGGGGGACCATCGTCAAATCCGGTCGTCGACGCGGCACCGCCGGCACACTGAGCGACGTTCTCGTAGACCTTGCACTCCTCGTACGGGCCAGGTCCGAATCCCTTGACGGAGGCCACGATCATCTTCGGGTTGAGCGCCTGGACACGTTCCCAGGTGAACCCCATCCGATCGAGCGCCCCGGGAGCAAAGTTCTCCACGAGCACGTCACATCGTTTGATGAGCTTTTCCAGGATCTCCTTGCCGGAAGGGCTCTTGGTATCGAGTGTGATCGAACGTTTGTTGTGGTTCAGCATCGTGAAATAGAGGCTGTCCACGTCGGGGATGTCCCTCAGCTGCTCGCGCGTAACATCACCCGCGCCAGCACGCTCAACCTTGATCACATCTGCCCCGAACCACGCCAGCAGCTGTGTACACGTCGGACCCGACTGCACGTGGGTGAAATCGAGGATGCGAACGCCGTCTAATGCCTTACCCATGCGATGCTCCGATACGAATCACTTGTACATGGTTTGGTTCTTGGTACCCGGCGCGTACTCGCGCGGATCCACCCAGATGTTGACCACGGCCGATTTGCCCAGGCGGTGCACTGACTCACGCGCGCGCTTCAATGCAGGCGCAATCTGTGCAGGGTCGCGAACTTCCTCGCCATAGCCGCCCAGCATTTCCGCGAACTTCCCGAACGGCACATCTCCGAGGAGGTTGCCGACGTTGCCGCGCTGATCACCGTACTTCGCGAGCTGGCCGTAGCGGATCTGATTCATGGCCGAGTTGTTGCCGATCACCGCGAGGTAGGGAACACCGAAGCGGTTCGCCGTCTCCATGTCGAACGCGGTCATGCCGAACGAGCCGTCGCCGTAGTAGCAGAGTACCTCCTTGTTGGGATTCGCCAGTCCCGCTGCGATGGCGAATCCGGTGCCGACGCCAAGCGAGCCCAGCGCTCCCGGGTCCATCCACTGCCCTGGTGCACGCGGCCGCACAGCCTGGGCAGAGATCGTCACGACGTCGCCGCCGTCGCCGATATAGATCGTGTTGTCGGCGAGGAACTCGTTGAGCTCGTACGCGACCCGGTAGGGGTGTATGGGCGTGCTGTTGGACTTGAACAGAGGCATCAGTTTCTCGGTGGCGACTGCCTCTGCATCCGAGAGCTTCTTCATCCATTGCTGCCGCAACTGGCGCTTGTCCTGTTTGATCCGGCCCGAAGCGGCCTGCAGCACCGCACCCAGGATCGCGCCCGGATCTCCGACCATGCCGAGGTTGATGTCCCGGTTCTTCCCCACCGTGCGGTAGTCCATGTCGATCTGCACGAGCGTCAGCTTGTTGCTGATGCGGCGGCCATAGCCCATGCGAAAGTCGAATGGCGTACCGACGATGACGATGACATCCGCTTCCGCAAACGCATTGCCACGAGTCCGGTCGAAATGATGCGGATCGCCCGGCGGCAACAAGCCGCGGCTACCGCCGTTGAAGTACCCGGGAATATCGAGGCCACGCAACAACGCGATGGCTTCCTCGTGACCGCGGCTCGTCCAGACCTGCTGTCCGTAAAGAATCGCCGGCCGCTCGGAGTTGACGAGGATGTCGGCGAGCTTTTCAATGTCGCGAGGATCACCAATCGACTTCGTCGAGGCACGATAGTAGCCCGGCTTGGGAATGACGGCCTTCGTCAGCTCCACTTCCCGATCCAGCACGTCGCGCGGAATCTCCAGGTACACGGGACCCGGAGCGCCGTTGAATGCCTCGCGAGCCGCCATGGAGATCATGTCAGCGACGCGCTCGGTGCTGGGCACCGTGGCCGCAAACTTGGTGATCGGCGACATCATGTCCACATGCGGCAGGTCCTGCAGCGAGCCCATCTTGTGCTGCGTCAGTGCGCCCTGGCCGCCGATGTGGATGATCGGGCTTTCCGAACGAAACGCGGTCGCTATGCCGGTCACTGCGTTGGTGCAACCCGGCCCGGCGGTGGTCACTACGCAGCCGAGTTTGCCGGTCTGACGCGCATAACCATCGGCGGCGTGTGCGGCTACCTGCTCGTGACGCACGTCGATGATCCGGATGCCCTCATCGACACAACCATCGTAGATGTCGATGATGTGACCGCCACAAAGCGTGAAGATCGTGTCAACACCTTCGTTCTTCAGCGCCTTGGCGACCAAGTGGCCGCCCGAAGCGACTCCCGCGTCACGGCTTTTCTTCTGCAGAGTGTCTTCGGCTGTGCTCGACTTCGTCTGCATCGGCACGGGATTTACGGTTGCCATATCTCCTCCAGCTTCTTGATGGTCGTATCTTCAGTCCAATAACGTGGCAGTCCAGTCACCTGGTCCGGCTGTCACCTCACGTGGTCCGGTGTTGGTGGTCACCAACGGTGCTCGGCGCCGCGGGTGGCGCAAAGGTCGCTCTGCTGATAGCAAAGTGGCGGGCGCGCAGCGGCTTGAGAACGACGAGCGCCAGGATCGCGGCCGCCAGGTTGAAACCCATTGCGATCATGAACACAGAGTCCCAACCGCTGGATTTCGCGATTGCGGCGGCTACCGGCACGAGCAGCGCACCGGACCCCTTGGCGGTGTAGAGCATGCCGGCATTCGCGGCGGCGTACTTGGCGCCGAAAGTATCCCCCTGGGTCGCCGGGAACAGGCTGAAGATCTCGCCATAGACGCCGAAGTACACCGCGGTCAGCAGAACGAACATGACCGGGTTGGTGCCGACCTGGCTGAGCATGAACAGCGCGGCGGCACCAATCGTGAAAGCGAGTGCCATGGTGTACTCGCGGCCGATCTGGTCGGAGACCCAGCCGAAGAACGGGCGGCCAACGCCGTCAAAAATGCGGTTGAGCTGTATCGCGAATATCCCGGCCGCCATCGTCAGTCCAAACAGCTCGACGGGCACCTTATCGATCTTGAAGTCCTTGGCGATGGGGGCCATCGAAGCGGCCATGGTGAGACCACCCGAGGCGACCAGCACGAACATCAGGTACATGACCCAGAACACAGGGTTGCGCAAGACCTCGGCCGGCGTGTAGCCATGCGCTGTCTGATTGGCTTTAACCTTGGCAGCGATCAACGACGTCGGTGCGACCTGCATTCCCCAGGCCATGACGAACACGATGGCACCCTGGATCAAACCAAACACCAGGAAGGCGTGCTCGTAACCTGCTGATTGGATCATCGAGCCGATGGGCCCGATCGTGATGGCCGCGCCTGCACCAAAACCCGCCGCAGTAATGCCGGCGGCGAGACCGCGACGCCCGGGGAACCACTTGAGGGCGTTACCAACGCAGGTGCCGTATACGCAACCGGTCCCAATTCCGCCGAGGGCCGCCGCGAAATACAACATCGCGAGCGAGCTCGCGCCTGAGTTGATGACCCAGGCAATCGCAACCAGGAACGCTCCGGCGATGACGACATAGCGGGGCCCAAAGCGATCGACGAGATATCCCTCGACCGGGATCAGCCAGGTTTCAACGAGGACGAACAGTGTGAAGGCGACCTGGATCGCGGCCCGCCCCCAGTGGTACTTGTCATCGATCGGGGTGACGAACAATGTCCAGCCGTACTGGAGGTTCGCAACACAAGCCATACAGATGACCCCGATACTCAACTGCACCCATGGATTTCCGAATGCCCCCGTAGTCTGATTCGAATTCGCATTCATGTCGGTCCCCTCGCTATTTCTTCACCTGGTTGACGGCCTGGAAAGTTCACCTGAGGGTTGCGGCGACGGACGCACCAACAATGGGATTGGCAATCGGAAGGCTACTGAGTGGAGGCCACTGAGTTGGCCGTGGAGGTCGAGGGAGGGAATGAACGAGGCAGGCGATTCGCCGAAATTGCGCGCTGTGTTCCGTGTGTGCATCTGGAATCAGCGACAGCGGGCCAAATCCCGCAGTACCGAAGTACGGATGGGTTCGCACGGAATGCGGACGCACTTAGCCTCGCTCACCATACCCCCTCAACTTGATCGGACCGATAGTCGGAAACCCGAGTGTGGAAACTGCCCGCATCTGCAACGTCGTCTTCTCTGGTTGCTGGTATATCATATTTTTTAAATTTGTATAGCTCAAAAAGTGCTGCGGCGCGCCGGCGGATGCGGGGTAAGGGCCGGAAACGCGGTACTTTTCGAGAAGTAGTGCGTAATTTTGCCAAGAACGCTTAGCGTGCGTTCCCAGAATCCCGTACAATCTCATATATCTTGTACAAACCACTTCAGGGTAGGGAACTTGAGATGCAAATGATTGGCTCGCTTGGTTTTCTTGTCGCCGGTGTAGCTGCGGTGAGCGCACTGTCGCTGTCACTCTATGCTGCGCTGCCGAAGTCTTTGCTGGCGCATGCGGAGCGTCATGGCCGGTTCCAGGGGCTCTCGGCTGGCGAAAGAGTTGCTGACGGCACCCGCGCGGGACAGCCGCCGGCAGCACGCCCGGTCAGGGTGGGCCAGGTCGGATTGGCGCAGGGCAATGCGGCCCAGGGCCTCGCGGGCTAAATTCGCCTACCAAAACCGGCCCCGGCCGGTTGACGGTCGGCTTCTATGGCAGCAGTCTGTGTAGAGAGTAATGAGCACAACCGAGAACCTCATCCAACGGGCCACGGCGACTACGCCCCTGGCACTCGCGCCTCTGAACGCAACGAGCCTGCGCGATCAGGCCTATACGCTGATCAAGGCGGCCATTGCCGACACGGACATCTACAACCCGAAACAGGAGCTGCGGCTCGATGAGCGGCAGCTCATCACCGCGCTCGGTGTCAGCCGTACACCGATCCGCGAGGCATTGTCGCTACTCGAGCAGGAAGGGTTCGTTCGTACGGTCCCGCGCCGCGGCATTTACATCATTCGTAAATCGAAGCGGCAGATCATCGAGATGATCCAGATGTGGGCTGCTCTCGAATCGATGGCGGCACGCCTTGCGACATTGCACGCCCCTGATGCCGAGATTGCCAGGCTGCGGCACCTGTTCGATGAGTTCCAGAACTCGCCGCCGAACGAGCATCTCGACGAGTACTCGGATGCCAACATCGCGTTTCATACCGAGGTCATACGGCTGGGCGGCTCGCAAACCATCATTGACACGACGAGGAATCTGTTGCTGCACGTGAGAGCCGTACGACGGGCTACCATCTCTCAGAACGACCGGGCTGCGCGCTCCATCATCGATCATCTGAAGATCATCGAAGCGTTGGAAAAGCGGGATACGGAGCTCGCGGAGCGGTTGACCCGCCAGCACACTCTCGATCTTGCAGCGCACGTGGACCGATACGGAGATTTTCTCGACTAGGACCCGGGCTGCTTGCCCCATTCACCGAGCGTAGGCCGGGTCACGGAGCTGTCCAGTTCTTGCAGGTATTGCGGTCGCCCCACTGACGGCCCTTCCCCCTCGAAGACACGCGGCGCAATGACGCGCAGCGCCGCGTACGTGCCGGGATCCATACTCGCCTCTTGAAGCGCCTCCCGGTCGATAAAAACGGGTGCTCCAGAACGGATGCGGGCATAAATCCGCCCCGTAGCCTGACTTGCAAAATTGACTTCACGGAATGCCTGGATGGAGCGCTTCAGGAAGCCGACGTTGTGCCCGGGAGCGAGCAAGGTGCGATCGGGGTACAAGCTGTCGGGATCTGATGCGTTGACGTCGACGCGACCGAAGCGCTCGATATCCAGCAACCTGTTGATGTCTAGAACATTCAAGGTGTAGTTGTCGCCGAACGCCGCGGTCCGGGGAAGCTTGCCGAGTGGCACGCTGTTGTCCAGCAGCTCGATATGTATCCGCTTGTCCGTGCGGCGAACCCAAGTGAAGAAGACATTGGGCATCCCCGTGTAGGCCTCAACACTGTGGGCCAGCGTGTCATCAACCGCTTTATATCGGCCGAACTCCAAGCCACGCATCCACGCGCGCTCGACGAGCTGCTCGGGCGGTGTGATCACGAAAAACAAATAGACTGAATCACCGAAGCGCGTCAGCAGATTGCTTCCGGCCTCGTCCGAATCGGGTGCGAAACTGTCGAAGCGGAAGCGGTCGATCAGCAGATGCGCCATCTCGCCACGCTCCTGTTTGAGCGACATGTAGCGATCGAGCTTCTGATCGACGATCTGCAGCTCTTCGGAGGTGAATGCGCCGGCGTATTTGAATGCCGCGCCCAGCGAGCTGTAGTCCAGGAGCTGCTTGCGCCAGATGTCAGGACTGATGAGCGCAAAGTCGCGCCAACGAACGCCTATATCTCCTGCCAGCTTCTTCTGCAACGGGCGCAGCGTGCTTTTACCTGAGGCGGACGGACCCTTGGTGTTGATGATGACGGGGCGCTCCTGCCTGGGCAGGAGCCAATAGCCCTCCACGGCGGCGGCCTGACGCAGGATAGGCTCTATCATCCGGCCAATGACATCGCTCCCGTGAGTGTTGCACGCCAGATCCGTCGCGATCGAACGAATCAGGTCCGGGGTGCCCCATGCACGTCCGTGCGTCGTGAAGAGTGCGGACATGACGCGGGCGAGCGCGCGATAACCGGCACGCAGGAGCGGATCGTCGGTGTTGATCGCCATTCGCTCGCAATCAGAGATTTCACCAGGACCCCATCCGCTGGCGCCAGGTGCGCGCTCTCGACTGGGACTCGGACGGTGAGAAGCTCGAGAGAAGAATCTGGAAAGCGGCGACTGGCGCGCGTTTGCAACCTTGGCCACGACTTGGGCAGTAGAGCCTGCAGTCAGCATGGACAGCGCGGAGCCGATTTCATCGGCCAGGCGCCGCCGCACCTCGTCGTATTCGGCGATGATGGAGGGCAGCACCGGCTCGATGTAACGATCGAGCAGCCGATTGGACATCTCCCGGAAATTGATGCCGAGATCACCGATCCGCGAGCCGTCGGGCACTGAAAAGTCCGCCATGACGCGGATCAGCACCTCATGCAGCAACAGCCTTTGCGGCCGAAACGCCGCCAGCTCAGACAACGGAAAACCCGTCAGCAATTGCAGTTCGGTGGCTGCTGCGACACTCGTGAGCCCGTTCTGCGGCTGGAAAATAGTGCACAGGTGCCTCAGCTCGAGGGGCACCTGGGAGACGATGCCGGGGTGCCAGGGGCCATACTGGTGGTCGGTCATCGAACCTCCACCCCCGAGCGGCGCGGCGAATCCGCCTCACCCAACAACCTCGCAGCGCGTGGATACACCCGCAGCTCCGGCACTTCTCCGCGCTGCAGTTTCCGCTGCACCCGCTGCCAGTATTCGACGCTCAGGAGATCGGCGTTCTGCTTACGGAAACAGCGCCGGGCGAAATCGTTCTTCAGTTGCATCCCGTATTCGAGCTCTTCGGGAAGGAAAATCACGCCGTCCTCGAAATACCAGTCCGGCACTGCCTCCTCGCCCGGCACCCGGTCGGAGTTGGTGCGAATCTTGACATCGGTGAGCTTTTCGACCGCGTCATAGTCGAACAGGAACACGCGCCCATATCGCCCCACGCCGTAGTTCCTGGAATCGAGGTCCTTGTTGAATATGTCAGTGGCCGCGTTGTTGCGGATGCAATGTCCGAGGCTTGCGATCACGGCTTGCGTCCCGGCGTCGCTGGCAGTCTCGAGATAGACCGGCAGCGGGATGATCTTCAGCTGCACGATCAGCGAGCGGATGAATACCCCGTCCCCCTCGACTTGTACACTGCCGCGCGCCTCCCGCAGGATCTCCTCCAACAACGCGGGCTCGAACAGATCGCGGTCCAGCCTGAGGTTGAAGTACATGACATTGTCCAACATGCTGCCGGCCCGGTTGATCTCATGGACCACCCGGTACTTCTCGATCACCGCATTGACGCCCGGAAACTCACCCCACTTGTAGGAAGCCGTGGGCCGGTCGCGAATGACTTTCAGGTGATACGAGCAGGCCTCGAAGGTGAATCCCAGCGCAACCGTGCCAGGGGCCCCGGGGGAGCGCTGCAGCTTCTGCCCGCTCGAGCGCACGGTC
The DNA here is from genome assembly GCA_028293745.1 of Gammaproteobacteria bacterium. Taxonomy (GTDB): domain Bacteria; phylum Pseudomonadota; class Gammaproteobacteria; order Steroidobacterales; family Steroidobacteraceae; genus 13-2-20CM-66-19. The sequence continues at coordinate 10,752 of JAQGOF010000070.1, forward strand.
CCGATAATCTCATCGAGTATCGCGACTTTGCCTACATGGTTGAACCCGATGGTCGAATAATGATGGCCAAACGGCCGCCGCGGCATGATGCTGAAGAGAAACACGCAGGTCTGATAGTACAACCGCGTGGTGACGTGGAAATTGGCCAGCGCGGAGCTGAAGAGGTCGTGGATGTCGGAAACCTGATGCAGGACAGCATCGGCGTACACGCCTTCAGGACTGTTGAGTAGCGCCACGACGAAGGGCACGAATGTGCCATCGGGCATCACCCAGCGGCCGACCAGGAATGCCGTGCGGTCGCGGAAGAATCCGGCCTCGACGATATCCAATGCGAGAGGAGTGTCTGCGCGGAACAGTGCGTTGAGCCGCTCGAGAATCCGGCAGGCATCGCCCTGAAGATCTCTGAACGGAACCGCGAGGGGCACCATCTGCAACGCGGTGAGGATCAGCTCAATGTCGATGCGGCCGTTCACCGGCCAGCGGCGATGAACTGCAGCCATCGAGAACGCACGGCGCTTGCTGGGTGGCGGGAATGAGTAGGCAACCGGCTTCCACAGGCCGTGATCGATGTTTCGGCGCAGTGAGTGCGCAAAGCTGAATGCGATGTCGGCCTCGTAGCGATCGACGATCATCGCCACGAACAGGCGGTCCAATGTGTCCCAGATGGCCGCATTGTTGGCAAGCGCAGGGAAGGCCTCGAGGATTCGGGGGCCGTGCTCCGAGATGTAGCGGCTGTACAGACCCAGGCGCTCGCGGCTGATCCGGATCGAGGCATGCGGGTCCATCGTTTCGAACGCCAATTTCGCCCTGTAGGGGTATTCGCACAGTTGGGCGTAGAAATCATCGAAGATCGCCAGGATGAGGCGCGCCGTGGCCGCGATGCGGCCGTCATCCCGCGCAGACGAGAGCTGGCCGTAAGCCTTCTCGAGCTGCTGCGCGGTACTGTCCACTATGGTCGATCGCTTTGGCTCAACCGCTGTTTCTCAGGGCGGTTGCAATCGCGTTGATGGAGAGCTGGATACCTTCCCGCACGCGCGGATCTTTCTCCCCGGCGCGATGCCGCTTGAGCATTTCGACCTGCACGAGGTTCAGCGGCTCGATATACGGCAGGCGCAGGCGGATGGATGCATCAAGAGCGGGATGCCGCTCCAACAGCCGGCTCTGCCCTGTGACATTGAGCAAAGTCTCCTGGGTCTGCGCCCAGGCGTCACGAATGTGCCCAAAGATCGAGTCGCCCAGCGCACGATCCTGCACCAGCGTCGCATACAGAGCGGCGATCCCCATATCCGACTTCGAAAGCACCATCTCGAGATTGTCCACCGTCGCCCGAAAGAATGGCCAGGCCTCCAGCATCTCGCGCAACAGGCCCGGGTCCGCAAAGGACCGCAGAGCCTGCCCTACCCCATACCAACCGGGCAACATGACACGCGCCTGCGCCCAGCTGAAGACCCAGGGAATCGCCCGCAGATCCTCGATGCGTTCGGAGTTGGTGCGCGAGGAAGGGCGCGAGCCGATCTTGAGCTCGGCAATCTCCACCAACGGGGTCATCTGGCGGAAGAACCGCGGAAAGCCTTCGGTCCCATACACCAGCGAGCGATACGCACGGAAAGCCTCTCTCGAGAGCGTATCCATTGCAGCCGCGAAGCGGGTTCGACTATCCGCGGAGAGCGAGACGTTCTCCAGCGAGGTCAGTAGAGTCGCCGCGGTGATGGCCTCGAGGTTGGCAGCCGCACTTTCCCGCGTGCCGTACTTCGCGGCGATGATCTCGCCCTGCTCAGTGATTCGAATCCGTCCTTTGACTGTCCCGTGCGGCTGCGCGCGGATGGCATCGAAAGATGAGCCACCACCCCGGCCTACCGCACCGCCTCTTCCATGGAACACCTGCATCACGGTTCCGGAACGCTCAAAGACCTCGGCGAGTGCCTGCGTCGCCTGCTGCAGGCTCCACACCGAAGTCAGGTAGCCGCCGTCCTTGTTTGAATCGGAATAACCAACCATCACTTCCTGGAAACCCTTCGCCTTGGTGATGGCGGCGACCTCCGGCAACGCAAGCCAGGCGGTCATCACGCGCGCGGAGCTCTCCAGGTCGGCGATGGTTTCGAACAAGGGCACCGCCATGATGGCAGCGCCGGGCGTACCGGCGACACGATACAACCCTGCTTCCTTGAGCAGGATGTTGACCTCGAGCAGATCGGAGACACTCTCGCACTTCGAAATGATGTAGGTCGTGATACAAGCCGGCCCATAGAGTCGATGTGCCTCCGCGGCAGCGCGCACTATGGCCAGCTCCGACAGCGTCTCGTCACTGTAGCTTGCATAGGGGCTGGCCAACAGCCGCTCGCTTGCAAGCTCGCTTCGCAGAAGCTCCACGCGTGCTGCCTCATCCAACTTGTCGTAGTCAGGCGAGACGCCCGCGACCCTGAGCAGCTCCCCGATGACACGTGCATGCACATCGGCGTTTTGCCGCAGATCGAGTGTGGCCAGATGGAAGCCGAATGTTTCGACCGCCCTGATCAGTCGCGTCAACGCGCCGGCATCGTTCAGCCCGCCCTTGCTTTGCGCCCGTAGCGATTGCTCCAGCGTCAGTAAATCGGCGCACAGGCTCTGCGCATCCGGATACGGCTCACCACTCACCGACGCAAGCCTGGCTGGCGGATGGCCGGTCAGCTTCCGATATGTGGCGGCGAGACGCGCATAGATTCCGGTAATGGCTCTTCTGTACGGTTCATCCGCGCGGGCCTCATTCACATCGCCGCTCTGGTCCGCAAGGGCGACTACCGCAGCGGATACTTCTGCAAGCTCGTTCGAGATCGACAGCTCAGCGCCCAGGCCATGCAGTTGAGCCAGGTAGTCCGCGAGAAGTGCCTCCGACGAGCGGCCGAGAGTCAGGCGCAACGAGTCCGCCGTAACATGTGGGTTTCCATCGCGGTCGCCGCCAATCCAGCTACCGGGCCGCAGGAAACTTGCAGGACGACGGCCGAGAAGACGCTCCCACCGTGAGTAGAGCATCGGCACGACAGGGAGAAACACGTCACGCAAGTATGCGAGGGCAATATCAACTTCGTCCGCCACGTAGAGCCGTTCACGCCGCAGTGCCCGCGTCTGCCAGAGCAAGGCAATCTGCCTCGCGATGCCCTGCTCGATCAGATCGCCGTCGGCCGTTTCGGTCCGGCCGGCATCGCGCAGTCGCATCAGCTCGAATATGCGGTTGCGATGATCGATCATGCTCTTACGCATGACCTCAGTGGGATGGGCCGTGAGAACAGGCACGATCAGCGCCCGATCCAGCAGGTCGCTGGCCCGCCGCGTATCGATGCCCTCCGACCTGAGGTATTGCAGGGTGGACGCCAGGGTACTGTCCTTGTCGGCGCTCACGCCCTGGCGGTCTTCGGCGAGGTTGGCGAGCATTGAAAAGAGCATGAAGCTGCGGGCAAACGCCACGGTCTCATCGAGCGACAGGCTGTCCAGGCCGGCAGCCAGCCCACGCGGGTTGGAGATTCCGCGGTAACGGTCCACGGAGCCTGCGCGGATGGCCTCGATGCGCTGGAACAGGGCATCACCCCCGTGAGCGCGGATTACGTCGCCGAGAAGCTTGCCGAGGAAGCGGACGTCGGCGTTCTGAGTAAGGGGTTGATTCACGACCGTGGCCTGCGTTGAGAGAGAAAAGGCATGTTCGCCGCAAACATGTGCAATATAGGAAACAGTCGTTCAATACAAGATCGCACGTGCTGGCGGCCGTGCCCAGGGGAACTTCGCCTGCCTCGGCGCGCGCTTGATTCTCCGGGCTTGGCTACACTTACAGTTTGGCGCTGACGAAAGCGTGGGGTAACTCGATGACGGATCCCGTCTTCCATTGGCGTGCGCCACCGGACTGGATGTGGCGGGCCCTCATTCTTCTCCTCGCCATTGGCGCGCTGGTGCTCATCACGACCCGCTGGAACCGGTGGGAATCCAATTCCAGGCGCCAATCAACCGACGACGCCTACCTGCAATCCGACCTGACGCCCATCTCGGCAAAGGTGGCCGGGTATGTGCGCAGCATGCCCGTGCAGGACTTCGAGCGGGTAAATGCAGGGCAGGTGCTGGCGCAAATCGTCGACGATGACTATCGGGCCACGGTCGATCAACTCACTGCCAGCGTAGCGGCCGCCGCGGCGCAGATCGAAGCTCTGAAGGCGCAGCAGGAGCTGCAGGCCGCCAACGTACAGGCTGCCAGGGCAAGCGTCGCCTCCATCATGGCAAACGCAGAGCAGAACACACGCGACCTGTCACGTCAGCAGGTACTTTTCAAGACGGGCTCTTCGTCAACCGAGGCTGCCGAGAGGTTGCAAACGGTCAAAGCGCAACTGGCGGCCCAACTCGAGCAGAGTCGTGCGCAGGCCAGCGCCGCGGCCCGACAGCTGACCGTGCTGGCTGCCCAGCAGGCGCAGGCTGAGGCGGCTCTCGCTGCGCAGATTGCAAATCTGGCGATCGCGCAAATCAATCTCGGGTACACGCGGATTGTGGCTCCCCAGGATGGTGTCATCGGGCAGAGGCAGGTCAAGCCTGGGCAGTTCGTGGGGGTGGGAGGCCAGATCACATCGCTCACGCCGCTGCCCAATGTTTGGGTGATAGCGAACTACAAGGAGACGCAGCTGACGCACATGGCCGTGGGGGAGAAGGCTGAGGTGCGAGTCGATACGTTTCCCGGACATACGTTGCGCGGGCACGTGCTGGCGTTTGCTCCGGGTGCAGGGTCGCAGTTCGCGCTTTTGCCGCCGGACAATGCCACTGGGAACTTCACCAAGGTCGTGCAGCGCGTGGCGGTGAAGATTGTGATCGACGATGCGGATGGTCTCGCGGATCGCCTTCGGCCGGGTATGTCGGTGGTCGCGACAGTTGACACGCGCTCGGGTGAGCACCGATGAGCGAGCCGGCAAGCACGCGCCCTGGCGACGGAGGTGCCGCGCCGAGCGGGACGGCGCCGGCTGCGCCTGCCGCCACATCACCCCCGGCGCCAACTTCCATCCCCTGGCTGGGCCTTGCAGCCGTGCTGCTGGGTACTTTCATCTCCACTCTAAATACGCGCCTGTCAACACTCGGGCTTGCCGACATCCGTGGCGCTGTGCATGCCGGTTTTGACGAGGGGGCATGGATCTCGACGGCCCAGACCGTCGCGCAGATGCTGATTATTCTCGTGGCGATCTGGCTCGGCGCCATTTACGGCACCCGCAAGGTGTTGATGGAAGCCGCCGCTGCGTTTGCCGTCATCTCAATGCTCGAGCCCTTCTCACCCAACCTGCAGACCCTGTTGGTATTCCAGTTCCTGGGTGGGCTCGCTTCGGGCTTCTTCATTCCTCTGACATTGAGCTTCGTACTGAAAAACACGCCTCCCAAGGCATGGGCCTATGGCACTGCCATCTACGCGCTCAATCTGGAACTGTCGCTGAACATCTCCGCCTCGCTCGAGGGCTGGTATACGGATCATCTCTCGTGGCGTTGGATCTTCTGGCAGAACGTCCCGCTTGCGGCGGGAATGGTGGCATGCCTGTTCTTCGGTGTCCGCCCCGAACAGCCCAGTCCCGTCCGCCCGCGCGCCGACCTGTTTGGGTTCATCTACGGCGGCTTCGGCTTCGCACTGATCTATGCCGCCCTGGACCAGGGTAACAGGCTGGACTGGCTCAACTCACCACTCATTGTCGGCCTGTTGTCGGCCGGGCTCATATTGCTGCTTGCGTTCTTCGTACACGAGTGGCGCTTCCCCTACCCTGTCATAGACCTCAGGGTGGTGATGGAGCCGCCGTTGCCCCGTGTGCTGGTGCTGATCTCGTTCCTGCGGCTGACAATCCTGTCCACCGCGTTTGTCATTCCACAATTCCTGCAAACGGTTCGCGGATTCCGCGCGCTCGAGGTGGGCGATACGCTGGCCTGGATCGCAGCACCGCAACTGCTGATCTGCTTTCTGGCAGGTTTCATCCTGCGGCGCGTCGATGCACGTCTCGTGGCGACATTCGGCTTCATGTGTATCTGCGTAGCATGCTTGGCGGTAGCCCATGGCCTGACGCCCCTGTGGGGATCCGATCAATTCCTGCCATCCGGATTGCTGCAGGCGGTAGGTCAGAGCTTCGCGCTGTCGGGAACAGTGTTCTTTGCCGTGCTGCACCTGCGTCCGCAGGTCGCGTTGAGCTTCGGTGCCGCGATACAGGTTGCGCGGCTGTTTGGCGGTGAGCTGGGACAGGCGTTCATCGCCACCTTCGTGCGAATCCGCGGACAAATCGCTTCGAACCACCTGGGCCAACACATTCAGATTGGCGATGGCCAGGTAATTCAACGCTTGCAGGCGTACGGCGCAGCCACCGCGCGTGCCGGGGACCCCGGCTCCGCAGCAACCCGGGGTGCCGCAGTGTTGAACAACGTAGTCCACGGAATGGCGATCACTCAGGGGATCATTGATGCCTTCGTCGTGATCGCGGCTGCTACCGCCGTGACGGTGATTCTGATCATCACGCGCAAGGCTGCCCCGCCGGGGCCGGCATCGCATATGCCGGTGCTTGCTCCTGGCAAGGTGGCGCCGCAATGACCTCCAACGCATGCCTCGCAGCGGTCGGTATTGCGCTCGCCGGTTTCCTCAGCGCGTGCACTGTCGGTCCAGAATATCGACCCGCCCCGTCCGCACCAGGATCGCAAGCTCCCTTGGTGTCGGTGTCAGCATCGGCGGAGACCGCCACCGAGCCACCTGATGACTGGTGGCGTCTCTACCACGACTCAACACTGGATCACCTGTTGGATGAGGCTTTCAAAGCCAACGCGGATCTGAAGGTAGCCGAAGCCAATCTGCTGGCATCCCGCGCGGTGTTGGAAGGAGCGCGCGACGCCCGCTTCCCGCAAACCGATGCTGGAGTCGCAGCCACCTATGGGCGGGACGCGATCACGGATGAGATCCTGGGGATCACCGGTCATCCGTCGCAGAACATCTGGATCTATGAAGCTGTACTGAGCGTCGGATATGAGCTCGATTATCTGGGTCGTGTTCGCAGGTCCATCGAGGCAGCACGCGCCGACACAGACGCTGTTGCCGCGGCGCACGACAGTGTGAAAATAACGGTGTCAGCGGAAACCGCCCGGGCGTACGCGCAGATCTGCGCAATTGGTGAACAGCTGCAGGTGGCGCGACATTCCCTGGATGTCGTCAGTCACGAGGCTGAAATCACTCTCCACCGGAACGAAGCCGGCGCCGGCTCCCAATTCGACGTCGTCCGCGCCGAAGGACTCGTCGCGCAAACAAGGGCCAGCATCCCACCGCTGGAGGGACAACGGCGATCGGCGCTGTTCCAGCTCGCTGCCTTGCTGGGAAGAACCCCATCCATGGCGCCAAACGAAGTGGCCAGCTGCGTAACGCCGCCACATCTCACCGAACTCATCCCGGTGGGCGACGGGGCGACCTTGCTCAAGCGGCGGCCTGACGTGCGACAGGCAGATCGCAGAATGGCTGCGGCCACGGCCAGGATTGGGGTCGCGACGGCGGACCTGTATCCGAAGATCACTTTGAAGGGCCTGTACGGTGCTGTGACGTCCGAGCTGGACCAGTTTACGTCGCCAAACTCACGAACCTGGGGCGTCGGGCCGAGCATCAGTTGGACCTTTCCCAATATGGCCGGTCCCCGGGCGAGGGTGCGGGCCGCCAAGGCCAGTGCCGCGGCAGCTCTGGCCAGCTTCGATTCGGTGGTGCTCCAGGCTCTGAAAGAGACGGAACAGGCGCTCGCGACCTATGGCTCCGAGCTTGACCGCCGCCAGGCGCTGTCGGATGCGCAGGATCGGGCGCACCAGGCGTTCGACATGGCACACGACCAGTTCCTGGCCGGGTCGCTCAGCAATCTCGACCTGCTTACGACCGAGCAATCGCTGATCGCGGCGGATGCCGCGGTAGCCAGCTCGGATGCGGCGCTGATCCAAGACCAGATTGCCGTGTTCAGGGCCCTGGGTGGGGGTTGGCGGGGAGTCGAGGTGGCGGCAAGCCGGTAGCGTGTCTTGCGCCCCCGACACTGTCGCATTCTGGCGGCACTGCAAATTAACTTAAAACTGGTGTATTCAATGAGTATGCGGGTACTCGTTGCAGGTCGAAACGCTGAGGCAGTGGCTACTGCTGCCGGTGCCTTTGCGAACGACCTCACGATCGAGACCGCTGCGACCAAAGCCGCTTGCATCGCGCTGTTGGAGCGGACCCAGTTCGACTTGATCGTCGCCTGCGAGACGCTCGGCGACGGATCGGGACTCGAAGTGTTGAGCCACGCTGCCGTCAATGCGCCAGACACCCTGCGTATTTTCGCGGCCAGGCCTTCGACGCTGAACCTTCTGCAGGGCGAACTCGGGCTGTTTGGCCTGTTTCGGACCCTTCCCTACCCGATCAATTTCCGCAAGCTATGGTCTGCGCTGAATCTTGCGCGCAGCTGCTGCGTAGAGACCGAGCCGCGGACCCCGACGCCGGCACAAACTCCGCGTGTTCAGCATGTTGTTTTGGAGGGTGAGCGGCAGCTGGTTGGTGAGACGCGCGAGGTGCGCGCTCGGGTTGCGCCGCAGGGCGCGCAGGCGGGCCCGACCCCAACGGCGCAAAGCAGAGTAAACGCGGCGATGGCCAAAATTCGCGCCGCCGCGGCTTCTAACGGCGGCGCAGCTTCTAGTGCCGGTGCGACCGCACACGCTGCGGTCGCTTCGCGACAGATGCAGACTCGTCAGGGTGCGCAAGCGCGGGCTAGCCAGACGGCACAACGCTCGGCAAACGCGGCGGAGGCCACGGCTCGCACCGGCGCTACTGCTAACAGCCGCGCAATCGTGAGCGCCTCCAGCGGCGCGGCGGCGGCGCGCACTGCTGTAAACAGCGGCAGGGCCGCACGCGCTGCAAGCCCTTCGCAGCAGACACAGCCTCGCCAGGTTGCCGCGTCTCACGCGACTCCGGCGCCGCGACGGGACACGCGAATTCCCCAGAATGAAGCGTTCAAACGCGCGCTCGCAAAGCGCAACGCAGCCAGGCTCGAGGCAAATAGCCAAATTTCAGCAGTCGACGTGCTCGGCGCAGTTCAGCCACACCTATCCGGGAACCGGGGCGAGCGGCGGCGAGAGCCGGCGATGTCTAACGACTCGCTCGCTCAGCTCGCGCGCCTCGCCACAACACATCGACCAACATACACCTCGCGCAATGTCCCCCGAGGCAGGAAACGCGCTGCCATCGTCGTAGGATCGGGCGTTTTCGCAGCTGCAACAGCTGCTGTCCTGACGTTCTTCATGTTGAACGAAAACAACTCGATCAGGCACTCCCCGCTGCCGCTCGTGGCGTCCATCGAGCGACCGCTCTCCCAGAAAGTCTTCCCGTGGCAGCCAGCCCCTCAGAAGCCGACAAACACGGCGCGTGTTCGAAACGAGGCTACCGGTCCAGCGGCGGCTGATCTGGACTACGAGGCCGAAGCGGATTCCGACGCGTCCGCCATCGAACCGGGCCACCCCGGTCCCCCACCGCCAAACCCACCCCCCGGCCCATCTGAGCCACCGTCATCAGACTCCCCCGGTTGGGTGGACGAATAGTCAGACGGCGTGCCAATAGGCGTCGCGAATGCTCAGCGCCTGATTCAGCTTCGCAACGATGAGCGATAACCGCTCCTCGGCCATTCCCACGATATCGACCTGGATATAAAGAACGTCCCCGCTGCCCATCTCCGCCACGACCCGGCGGGGCACGACGTTCAGATTTTGGAATCGCTCGAGGACGCGCGACAGCGCGCCGAGGTCGGCTTCAGCCGTGACCCGCAGGCGCAGCAGCGCCGCCGTGGGAGACGGTGATGGATGTTCGGCACTCATGAACCTGCAACCTCGTACTGGACGGTGGAACACGCAACGCAACCAAGCCCCGGCTTTCAGCGAAAGCCGGGCAGGTAATGCGTCCAATGTTCCGTACGAAGCTGTTCATGGCTGAAGGCCAATGTATCAAATTAACGAAGCCGTGCCGAGCGGATGCTGCCGAAGCCCCTGGCGCGGGGGTGGGGAAACGAGACGCCAGAGGTTTTCGGCAGGATCCGGGGTCGGCACGGACACCGGGGTACTACCCTGAGGATACTTCCCAGCTAAGCACATTAGTGCCCGGAGGCGGTTTGGCGGGTATTTCTTCTTCGGTGACTGTTTGGGCTTCTTTTTCTTCGTCCCGGCCATGCGTTCTCCGTAGGGCTCCCGCCCTTATCTCCTGTATTTTCGATGTTGCATAGGGGAACTGTGGTGACCGGCCCATTTGTCGCAGGCCGCGCAGCGCCGCTTCAGCGAGCCAGCTGAAAGCGCTCGAACGTGTCCAGGGCGGCCTCGATCCTTTTCTTGTGCATGCGCGCCGAGCCCTTGCCTACCCACGTCCATTGCTGAATCAGCAGCTTCTGCCGCTCGCGATCCGTCTTCAGATCGATGGCAGCCACAATTTCCTCGCCGACCAGCACCGGACAGGCAAAATAACCAAACACCCGCCTGGCCTTGGGCACGTACGCCTCGAAGCGGTGCTCGTAACCAAAAATCAACTGCAACCGCTTGCGCTGATTGATCAGCGGATCGAACGGCGAGAGGATGTGCACCAACTCGCTACCTTCCTCGCGTTGTTCCAGTGCTTCAGGTCGCGCCCAATGTTGCCATTTGCCCGCGCCTTCCAGATCCACGGGCACCAGCTCCTTGCGCCGCACTCGCCTGTCGATCACACGCTGGACGGCCGGTTTGCGCGCAGCTTTCAGATAGCAGATCGAATCGACACTGACGATGCCCTGGGCGCGAAGGGCCCGATCCACGAGATACTCGTTCGTCTCCGCGATCGAAGCCGCGGGCGGCAGCCGCTGCCAACCGAAGTGCCGTCCCATGAGCTCATACGTCTTCAACATCCCGGCGCGCTGGCTGATCGTCACCAGCCCTTTGTAGAACGCCAGCTGCAATGCACGTTTCGAAGGCTTGCGGCTGGCCCAGGCGTGATCCTTCTCGACCAGTACATCGTCGTCGATATCACGGATCGTGAGCGCACCATCTGCGCGTATCCGTGTCAGTACCCTGCGGACATCGTTGTCCTTGACATTGGTGAACCAGGTACTGCGAAGCAGCCAATAACGGCGCATGGCACGGACGTAATACCGCATGTCTTCGAGCGGAATATACGACAGGGCGTGCGTCCAATATTCGAAAACCGTCTTGTCGAGAGACTGCGCACGGTGCAGGTGCTCGCGGCGATATTCCGGGATCCGTGCGAACAGGATGTGGTGATGGCAGCGCTCGATGACGTGAATCGTATCGATCTGCACATAACCCAGATGTCGGATCGTGGCAGGTGTTGCCTCGGGTCCGCTGCCGAAAGGTGCTGGCGTATCCAACTTCTGCGCCCGCAGCCAGATGCGCCGGGCGCGGGACCGGGTGATCGCGAATGATTGCATGCTTTGACAAAAACCAGCGGCACAGGGGATCGAGGCTGGCAATCACAACGATCCAGGTGACGTGTGTCAAGTACAAGGGGCACCGGGCGGAGTTTCGCAGGATTCACTCCAGGTACCGCGGGAACTTGGGCAGCCAGCGGAAGTCCTCCGGACTGTGTTGCACGATCACCCGCGCACGATTATTCGTGACCAGGTGCTCGAAACGATCCATGGACGCAAGAGTATCGGCGCGTTGCGCATTGATCCTCGGGACGCGGCGTAAGCGGCGATTGTCCAGGGTGTGGTAAAGGTCACCGCTCAGGATGACAATCCCCTCTTTCGCGAGCTTCAACATCAGCGCCTGATGACCGGGAGTGTGCCCAGGCATGTTGAGTATCCGCACCGTGCCGTCACCAAACACGTCGTAATCGCCGTCTAGCAGCTTGGTCTCCACATGCTCGTAACCGCTGATCAGCGATTTGTCCACACCGGACGGAGGAACGGGCGCGAGAGCGGCATTCAGCTCGGCTCGATTGATGATCCACGTCGATCGGGTAAACAGATTCGCGTTGCCGACGTGGTCCACGTGGAAGTGCGAGAAGGCAACGAACTGAATGTCTGCGGGCGACAGTCCAAGCATTTTCAACTGGCGCTCCAACGTGACGTCCACGTAGAACCGGATCCCGTTGAAATCAACCCCCTCGGGGTGCGCCGCAATCTTGTCCCCGAGCCCTGTATCCCAAAGAAGCGTACCGCGGGGATGCCGTATCAGGAAGCAGGGATCGGCAAGTTGGCCCGGCTGGCCATCGTAGTCATCCGCATCGGAAAACATCGACATGTCAGTGAAAACAGCGCGCCCGCAGTCGAGGGCATAGAGCCGGAGGGTTGGTGTCTCGCTGGCCGCCCGTGCATTCGGGATTGACGCCAAAGACAGAAGAACTGCCATGAGCGCAATTCCGGCCCGCCTTGCCGATATTGGAAGACTATACATCGCTACCTCCAGGTGAATGCATTGCGTACCGCGCGAGGCTCGACGCGGATGGGCTGCAAGATACTCGATGCAGGGAGCTCGAAGCGCTCAAATACGAGCGCTTTTCGCTCAGATGCCGCCGAGCCCTCCGACGGCGGACGGCGCGACTCCGTAGCGGGCACGGAATTGCTTTACGAAGCTCGAGATTGACGCATAGCCCGCGCGCAAGGAAAGGCATGCCGATCGGTACCTGCCAACTCGGGAGCTGCGCGACCGCTTCACCGCACCTGAGCGGTCGCGGTGTTCTGCCCTATCAGATAGAAGTTATTCCTGTAAACAGGGCACTCGGCATGCTGCCAGGTGAACTGCGGCAACGTCTTCTGAAGGGATGTGAAGTACTCAACGTTGTCGTAACTGCCAAATGTCCGTTGGTAGGCGCACAGGATGTAGCTGAAGCCGCCCATGACCGATGCGACCTGACTTCGCACTGCCAGGGGGGTCTCGCTCAGAGACCAGGTGGCGATGAACAGCGAGGGGTTGTGCTGCGCAGCCTCTCGCTCCAAGGCCCCATAGTCATCTCCTGACAGCCACTGCAGGTTCGCCGGCGGCTGTGCGCCCGGATCGGTCGGAAACACGTTTCGCAGATAGAACCGCTGCAGGGCACACATGACGGGAAGATCACAGATGAGGTATCTGTCCCGGTAGCCCAGGTTGCGAAGGAGGCGAAAAAAGCTGCCGTATCCGCCGCCAAACTCCACAACCAGCCGGAGCCTCGACAGGTCAAAGTCGGTGGACTCCAGCAGCCGGGTCAAATGATACCCATGTTGTACGAGCAGCGGGCTGCTCAAAGGGTAATGTGGATTCACCAGCGGCTTGCCGACAGCAGACTCCGTCAGGGCCTTGTGTATCGTCGGGGAAAACCGCTTCGATCCCAACAGGTACGACAGGTAGCGGCGCGTGTGACTGCGCTGGCGCGAGTGCAGAGTCTTGGCTATGGGCGGCAGCCGCAGGAACTGATCCGTGCCGCTGGCTCGAAGCGCGTTGCTGATCTCAGCGGCGAATGCGGCCCATTCACTTCCCGGAGGCCCCAGCCGGGTTGCGGCCTGTAGTTCCTCGAGCAGCTCTTCCGAGCAGCCCAAAGCGGGAGGAGTGTAGTCACTGATGAGTTTCGCTGCGGCACGCCGCACGAGCAACTCCAGTTTGTCGTTCATCCGCAAGTGCTGATCCTTTTCCCTAGAGTCGGTCTACAGCTGCCCCCCCCGTTTGGGGGCCGGTTCCGGGGGCAGAGTATATACAGAGCCCGCATATTCGCGGCCCCAATTCCCGGCAGGCCTCGTCCACGAGAAGGCCATACGGCAGCCGCACTCCGGGTATCCTAATCGCCTTTCCGGGAGATAACCCCATGACGACGAGCGCTCAACCGGGGGGCGTCGAGCCCCCACGAATTCAAGGCATGAGCCTGGAGGGCGAAGCCTGAAAATGAATTCGACGGACGCGGCCACCCCGGCCGCTGCCAGCTCTTTGCTGTTTTTCGATCCGGTGTGTCAGAAGCCCTACGACACTGAAACGGTACGCCAGGCGGCTACAGGCGGAACCGAGGCGACTGTCACGCGGATCGCCGATTCGTTGGGCGCGATAGTAATGCAGCACAACCGCACTACGAATTACGGTGATCGCTACCGCGCACCGGGGCGCGTTCCAGGGATCACGCATGTCATAGTGAACCGCGACTCCCGGGCCCTGGCCCGTGTGCGCGAGCTCTTTCCGGACGCCCGCGTATATCTATGGGTGCACCATCATTTCCCACTGGGCTCGAAACTGTTTCTTCGACTCGCATCTACCGCAGACCTGCTGCGAGATATGGAAGTGACCTTTGTCTGCGTATCCCATCAGCAGCGGCACGACCTGCAAGCCTCGCTTCGGCCTCTGGATCTACGAGGCCGGGTGAAGACCTGCACGATATACAATCCCGTGGACGATGCGCTCGTGCCCGACGGCTCACCCATCGATGAGAACAAACTCGTTTTCTTCTCCTCCCCCAACAAAGGCCTCAAGTTCACGCTCGATGCCTTCCGCGAGCTGCGGCGGCGGATGCCAGATCTGCAACTGGTCGTCGGAAACCCTGGATATAAGATCAGGGATTTCCCCCCGATCGAGGGCGTCCAATACCTTGGCCCACAGCCACAACATCTCATCCACGCACAAGTGCGGACCGCGCTGTGCCTGTTCTTCCCAAACTTCGTACTTCCGGAAACATTCGGGCTGGTCCTGGCGGAATCCAAAGCGCTCGGGACACCAGTCCTGACGCACGACTGCGGCGCTGCTGCTGAAATAGTTGGAGATCCGCAGCAACTTCTGCCGTTGACATTTGCTCATCTGCTCTACGAAGACTTGCTTGCCAAGGTCCCCTCGAGTTGGCGCCGGGGTCCGGCGAGACTGGCCGCCTACGCTGGCCTCTTCGATTGCTACGCGGACCGGATTCGCGCGTGGCGCTCGGGCGCCCGTCCCACGACCGCACCGGATCCGCGTTTCCGGCTATCCGCGATCGTGAGCGAATGGCAGGCTCTGTTGTCCGGCTGAGTCATCCAGCTGCCCCAGTTGGGGCGGTGCTGTACGTGACGGTGATTCACAACCATTCTTCGACGAAGTAACGTGGCCGCCGCTTCGCTTCCGAATACAGCTTCGCGACGTACTCTCCCAGGATGCCGATGCTCAAGAGTTGGATCCCGCCGAGGAAGTACACAGGAATGACCGACGAAGTCCAGCCGGGAATGGCCAACGTTGTAAAAAGCTTGACCCAAAGCACCCACATCATCATTGCCACACTCAGAAATGATACGAGCACACCAAGCACCGCAATCACCCGCAATGGGAAAGCGGTGAATGAGGTAACGCCGTCCGCAGCCAGCGCCAGCATTTTGCGCAACGGGTATTTCGATTCACCCGCGAAGCGCTCGGCGCGGTCATACAACACACTGGTTGACTTGAATCCGATGAGCGGAACGAGACCGCGCAGGAACAGATTGACTTCGGAATACTGCTTCAACGCTTCTATGGCGCGGCGACTCAGGAGCCGGAAATCTGCATGATTGTGCACGATGCGAACGCCCAACAGCGCGAGCAGGCGGTAGTAGCTCTTGGCGCTCACGCGCTTGAGAAATGTATCGGCCGTTCTCTTCCTGCGAACTCCGTAGACGACGTCATACCCGTTCCGGTATTCATCGACCATCGCTTCAATTGCCGCGAGGTCGTCCTGCAGATCGGCGTCTACGCTGACGATCGCGTCGCCCTCCGCAGTAAACAGCCCGGCGACGAGCGCGATCTGATGACCTCGGTTGCCCGACAATTTCAAACCGCGGACGCGCGCATCCTGGCGATGCTGATCCCTGATCAACTCCCAGGTACGATCCTGGCTGCCATCATCGACAAGGACGATCTGGCTGTCAGCGCAAATTTTGCCGCTCTCGATCAAGAGGTCAAGAAGCGCACGCACGCGCCTGGCAGTTTCGGGCAGCACGTCCTGCTCATTGAAGCAGGGAACGACGATGGATAGTCTGGTGGGGGCTCCCGGGGTCGCGCGTATCACTGCCCGTTCTCCGGCCGCACCATCGCGGCCAAGGGTTCAGCCGACGGCGCCGGAAATGCGAAGAACCTGGACCCGAGGTATGAGATCAGGGCATAGGGAACGACCCCCACCGCTTGCGCAACATAGCTGTTCACGGCGAACAGATAAAGCGCGGCACATACCAAGGCCAGATTGGCGCCATAGGCGACTATTGTCACCAGTATGAAGCGGCTGATTGCACCGCGGTGTGGGCCTCTGAAGGCGAACGTCCAGCGCCGGTTCAACGTGTAACTGGTCGTGAGCCCGACGGCGTAACCGACTAGGTTTGCCGCGACGTCCGGCGTCGCAAATACGTACTTCAGCACGTAGATGACCAGCAGACCTGCCAGAGTGTTGAGCACACCGACCAGCCCGAAGCGAACCCACGTCCAGCCTGGAACCCTAACTCTTGCGCGCATAGACGTAATACTGCGCACCTATCGGCAGCCACTTCAGCGACTTCTCGAGGCGCCGGAGCGATCGCAGGGCATGCGGGAAGAAAATCCGGTAACGCAGCATGCAGTCCGCAAATCGAGCGGCCCGTACGGCTGCCGCCAGTTGGCGCGGCTTCAACAGAACAGCATTTTCGTCGAACGGACAAGTGTTTACGGCGTGCACTGTGAGCGGGTTGTAAGGGTTATGCTCGAAAATGACCAGCCCACCGCCAGGGCGGATCACGCGGTGGAACTCTTCGAGAAAGTGGGCATGTTCGGCGTGCGCAATGTGATGCAGAACGCACGCCACGAATACCAGGTCGAAACAATTGTCCGGAAACGGGAGTTGCGTGCCGTCGAAGTGCACGAAATTGGCCTCTCCGGCAAATGTCGCTCGACCGATTTCCAGGCTCTTGTTGGAGATGTCCAGACACGTGAGGCTGCAGCGCGGCACGTGCTTGCGAAAGTGCGCCACCGACGTCCCGACCCCAGCGCCGAAGTCCAGGATCGCGGGCTCGGTGGGGAATCCGCCGGCGGCGAGCAATGCGGCTACATCCGCAACTTTGTACTCGGCAAAGTACTCCGGACCTTCACCCGACAATCGGATGTTATTCGCGTGCAGTTGCCGGTACTCTTCGGCGAACCGGTCGAATTCCGCTGCATCCATCGCGTCTAGTTCCGGGAGCTGTTTGCAGCAGCGCGCGTTGCGCCGACCCGGCAGCTGCCCTTGTCGGTACTAAGAAGGGCCGCACTCTCGTTCTCGGCGACCGTAGTTGTGGCCACCCCAATGCGCTGCTGCTCAAACGGCTTGCTTACGAGGATGAAGTCGTATGTGCAGGCAACTTGCTGCCACTGGACGCGAGGTCGCGGCCAGTCCACGTACCAGTCTTCAGGTGGCGTGTATGGCCTGTGAATGTAGCGAAAGTATTTCATTGGGTTCCCGCCATCACCGCTGAAAAGGCTGGGTATGACGCCGCCGCGGTCGGCAACGACATACGCATCAGCATGCTGAAATGGTTTCATCATCCAATCGGTACCATCTCGAGTATGCCCGAACAGCACGTAAGCTCCCCGGGGCACCGCACCGAGGAGGTCGCGCACCTGGGTCAGCGATCCGTCCTCCCGGTACAGATGTCTTGCAAGGTACGCCAGATTGCCCATGACGAGGAGCGCGGCCAACGGCAGCGTGAGCGCGCTTCCGAAGCTTCGGCCCAGCGAGCCCTCTTCCCATAAACACAGAATAGCTATCACGCCGAATAGCGAAACCAACGCGAGCGGGCGCACGTCAATGTAATACGCGTCCGCCGTGGCGACCGGCAGCACCAGGTACATCCCGAGAAAGACCGCGGCAAGCAGGAACATCTCGAGAACAGCAGGCGCCTTCAGCTCGCTCAGTCGCAGCCGGCGACGTGCAGGCCAGATCACACACGCTGCCAGCAACACCAATATCAACCCGTCTAATGAACGGTGGAACCGAAAAAACTCCCACCCGAGCCGGACGGCCTTTCCGTGCGGCGTGTCATATTTGTAAACCGCAGCTGCAACGTCGCCCGCGGCCCGATAGTGCACAACGACACCGAAGTGCCATAAGGATACGGCAATGATCGGCGCTAACAGGCCAGCTTCGCGTCGCAACGAACTGGTACGCAGCAAGAGCCTCAACAATCCGGACGCCCCAATCGTCGCGGCTGCGAAAATCAGTGTCGAAAGATGTGTCAGATAGCCCAGGACCACCGCGCCGCCGTAGGCCACGAAGAGACCGAGGGACCAGCTTCTGCGCAGCAGTTGCGCAAGTGCAAAAATGAGGAGAGTCATCGCGATGGCAAGCCGGAACTCAAAAAACCCCATGAGGAAAAACCAGTCGGTCGCCAGGAACATGCTCACGACGAGGAACATGGCGCGGGCGTCTGCCGCGATTCCCGCGACGCGCAGATAAAAAAGCATTGCGCAGGGCAGCGACAGCAACACAAGGGTCATCCACAGGGCATTGCCGCCTCTGTGGCCAAAAAGCTCGACCGCCGTCGCCAATATCAGGTCGCCCAGCACATAGGGCACTGCGAGGAAGTGGTATTGGAATACGCCGCCGAAACGGGTTCCGTCGTGAAACATCAAATCAGCCATAGCAACCGCACGTGCGAGGTGATTCGGAGCATCCTGGAAGGGCATGGACGAGAGTCGCGACAGGACGGCAACATGGGCGCCGATCAGAATCACGCCCAGAACCCAGGCGAGCTTCCCTGCGGGCAATGAGCCTACAGTCCATTTGGTGACTGGGCTCGGCTTGCTGGCTGGGCTCGGCAACCCAACTGTCCCCGCGCTGGTTTGGTCATCTGCGCTCATCAATATGCCTCCCATGGCGACGGCCACGGTCGCCTGAACTTCGACCCACGACGCCGAGTCTACGGCACGCCTCGGGGCACAGTCAGTGCTCAGGTCTTCTATTGCAGTCCAGGCTACGCTCGCCGCCCCGACGCTCGCAAAATGGCTTGGACTGAACCGCGGCGCGTGGCACCCGGACAGTCGGATGTTGTTCGCATGCGGTTGCCAGTCGGCCGGATTCGCCGTTAGTCCTGACAAGGCAGGCGAGTTGGCGCTGTCCATGGCTCAGATGCGTTGCGCGCCACGCCCGCGCCGCTGATTTGTCACCGATCTATAACCGCTGCAATAAGCGCGTCTTCTCATATCCTCATCGCAATTACGTATTTGCCAGCCGACCCGCAGGAGCGGATCGTGGCGTTCTGATGAATGCCGTAATCGATGAGCCTGCTGTCGATCAGTCGACAGATGTTGCGGCGGTGTTGAACTACACCCGCAACACCGGCGTGCGGCCGGTGAACTACACATTTGACCCACCCCCGGGCGTGCCGCGAAACAGCGGTGAAGTTGATCCGCGAACGGTCACGATCCGTGACGCCCGGCCGATGACTGGACTCGGGCTTGACGCGAGCGGTTTCGAACTGATCCCCCATCGAAGCACGCTCGCTGACTGGCCGTCGTTTCAGAGCTCCGAACTCGTGACAGCGGTCGATTACCCCGAGGTCGACGCCGCCCTCAAGGCGCGAACCGGCGCTGAAAAGGTCATTATCTTCGACCACACGCTTCGCGACAGCACGGCGGAGCCGGGTCGGGCATCCCTGCGGGAGCCGGTCCGTCGAGTACATGACGATCAGACTCTGCAGTCGGCTCCCGACCGGGTGCGCAAACATCTGCCGCCAGAGGAGGCGGCTTGGCGACTGCAGCGGCGGTTTGCAATTCTCAATTTCTGGCGCCCGATCGGCGGTCGCGTGTTGCAAACACCGCTGGCGGTGTGTGATGCGCGTACCATTGATCCAGAGGACCTCCTCCCGAGCGACCTGGTGTATCCGGATTGGACGGGTGAGACCTACGCCGTTGCCTTCAATTCACGCCACCGGTGGTACTGGTACCCTCGCCAGACGCCCTCCGAAGCCACGCTGCTCAAAATCTACGATTCGGCTACGGATGGACGAGCCCGGCTGACGGCACATAGTGCGTTCGATGATCCGAGGAGTCCGCCCAACACCCCTGCCCGCCGCAGCATCGAGCTGCGTTGCCTGTTATTCTGGTGACCTCCGTTTGACGACCGCTGTCCAGCACCGTCCAGAGGTGGACACGGCCCTATCTCCAACGAGGAGTGATCCTGCGAGCATGATCGAGAGCAAGGTCGATGCCATGCGACAGCTCTCCCATCTGGCGCGGAGGAAATATGGCCCTTCACCTGCATTATTGGCCCACACCCAACGGTAAAAAGGTCACGATTTTCCTGGAAGAGGCGAACCTCCCCTACGAGGTGATTCCCTGCAATATCGGCCGCGGCGATCAGTTCGAGCAGCCGTTCCTGAAGATCAACCCTAACAACCGCATGCCCGCGCTGGTGGACACCGAGCCCCTGGGCGGAGGTGCGCCGATCAGTGTGTTCGAATCCGGCGCCATTTTGTTTTACCTGGCCGAGAAGAGCGGCCGCTTCTGGCCCCAGGAACCGCGCAAGAAGTATGAAGTCATGCAGTGGGTCATCTGGCAGATGGCCAACCAGGGACCCAAGATCGGCGAATACGGCCATTTCAAACGGGCGAGCGCCAAACACGGCGACCTGAGCTACGCGGTGCGCCGCTTCAACGACGAGACCAACCGGCTCTATGGCGTACTCAACAACCGCCTCTATGACCGGCCTTACCTGGCGGGCGATGAATACACCATTGCGGACATGATCTCTTATCCGTGGACGGTGAACTGGCAGGGACAGGATCAGGACATCGGGGAGTTCCCCTACTTCAAGCGTTGGTTCGAAGAAATCAGCAGGCGCCCTGCCGTGCAGCGCGGGCTGGCTATCGGGAAGGACTTCTCGAGCGATCCGTCCACTCTGCCGCCGGAGGAAGTCGCGCGCCGGGAGAAGTTGCTCTACAACCAGCGGGCGCGGCCCGTACCGATGCGCTAAGTCGGAAGATGCTTCCGGCCCAGGTCTGGAAAGACCTTCGAGACCTTGCTAGAAGGCACCGTGTCCGAAGTCGTCGAGATCGGGCAGCGCCACAAGCAGGAGATGACGACCGTCATTGCGAGCCTGTTGCCTGCATCGACACAGCGCAAACCGGATACGGAAGCGCCGGATTCTCTGGCACCCATCATGTCGAGACGGCAACGACTGCGATTTAATTTCGGCGGAGTCTCGCTACTGCTGGGCGATGGTTTCTGCCCGATTCCCAAGCGCGGCCATTGCACCGGGCAGTCGCTTCGCTCCGCGGACTCATGTATCTTCCGTGTAAGATACTATGCGGACCACACATCGGATGCTTCACCCGGGGCGCAGCTCCTCTTTGAGCCGTTGGTGGACAGTTCTGGCAGGAGCGGTCGGGTGCGCAGTTGGCGCCGGTGTTCTCGTCATTTACACGTTCGGTATGTTCGCCTCCGCAATGGCAACGGAGTTCGGATGGTCCCGCTCGGTGTACGCAAATTCACTGACCATCTTCCTCATCGCATCGGGCACGGGGAGTCTGGTGCTGGGCCCCTTGATCGACCGATTCGGAGTGCGTCGCCCGTGCGCCGCACTCGTGACGGTCTTCGGGCTGAGCGTCGCATCGCTGGCATTCATTCCGGCGAGCCCGTCGCTGCTGTACGTAATCTTCGGAGTGATTGGCCTGTCCGGCTCCGCCGCAACCGCGATGCCCTACGCGGTCGCCATCAGGTCCCTGTTTGATCGCGACCGCGGTATGGCGCTCGGCCTTGTCAATTTGGGTAGCGGCCTTGGCTCGGCCGTAGCTCCGTTCTGCGCGAGCGTTGTCGCCGGAACGGTGGGATGGCGCGGAGGATTTCTCGGAGTCGGCCTCGCAGGACTGGCCCCCGTCTTCGGCTTGCTGTTCCTGTTGCGGGAACCCGACCGCGCCCTGCACGGCGAATGGACTTGGTCACCGGGCGGCTCATGGCTCGCTCAAGTCAGTCGCCCCACCTTCTGGCTGATCGCAATTCCGATCGCCGGCATATCCATCGCCACATTTGGTGTACTAGGAACCATGGTTCCCCTTCTGCGCGACCGTGGAATCGGGGCAGCATCCATCGCACTGATCATGTCCTGCACAGGCGTTTCGTCCTGGGTGGCGCGCCCGATCGTCGGATATACGCTGGACCGTTTCTTCGGACCGTTCGTCACGGCGACAACGTTCGCCTCCGCGATTTTCGGCCTACTGCTGCTCGTAGCGACCGACGGCGTGGCGGGAGTTGTCGCCGCCGCGATTCTGATCGGATTTGCCTTAGGGTCAGAAGGAGATCTGGTGACGTTCCTGGTGAGCCGCTACTACGGGCAGGCGGTCTACAGCCGCGTCCTGGGCGCGATCTGGGTGACCTGGGCCTGGGGCGGCGGCATCGGCACATTTGCGGCCGGCGCCAGCTACAGGGCCTTTGGTTCATATACCCCGGCACTCATCGTGTTTGCAGTGCTCCTGAGCATCTGTTCGATAGTAGTTTGCCGATTGGGCCCCTACGAATATCCTCCGCATGCCGCAGAACCGCCGCCTTTCTCGCCGGCGAGGGCCAAGGGGTAAACATAGGCATGGGAACCAAGGGCATTACCGCCAAAAGTCACGTAGAAGACGTTATCGAGTCCTGGCGCCAGGAGCGACCCGACCTCGACCTCGGCGACTTCCTGACCGCAATAATCGCCATGCGCCTGGGACGCCAGGTCGACGACAAATACGACCGCTTCTGTCGCGAACGCTACAAAATCAGCGGCGCGGATATGCGGGTCCTTTTTGCTCTGCGACGGGCGGGAAAGCCATACGCCCGCAGACCGACAGATCTATTCCGAGCGCTGCTCGTGACCTCTGGTGCGATCACCAAGCAGGTCGATCGGCTCATTCAGCTCGGGCTCGTGGTGCGGGAGACCGAAGAGAGCGATGACAATGCACGCTTCCGCATCCAGCTCACTCCCACCGGACTGCGAATAACCAACCAGGCGACCGAACTTCTGAGCACGCGGTCTCCAATCGCGCCAGGTTTACGCGCACTGAGCCGCTCCGAGCGCGCAACACTGGAACGACTTCTACCGAAAGTGCTCATTGCAATTGAAGAGGCAGAAGACGAAACGTGAATCTCAACCGGAGAAGAGGTGAACGATGACAACAGCGTTCCAGCCGTGTTGCGCAGACCGCGTCGTTGTGATCACGGGAGCCGGCCTGTTCGGCACGCCCTGCTATCTGACATACGGGCTCACAAAGTCGGCCGTCGCGTATTTTGTCCAGGCGGCCGCCGCTGAACTCGCGCCGCTGGCCATCCGCGTAAACGGGATTGCTCCGCGTGCCGACACCCGGATGATGGGCGATGCAACACGCGCGCTGCACGCAGCGGTCGGCGATGCTGGGCTTAACGCGGTCTTTCGCGCCGTTGGAACGGCACCCCCATCGGCAGCGGCCAGACAGTTGCCAGAATCGGTCGCGCCGCTTGCCGTCTGGTTGATCAGCGACCGGTCACGCGACGTCACGGGACGTATCTTCGGAAGCGTCGCAGGCCGATTAAGCATTCTTGAGGGCTGGCGGGAAATTACTGCGCGCCAACTTGCGCCGGATCACAGTGTCGCCGAGGTCGAGACCGTGTTGCGCCCCTTGCTCAGCGTATCGGCGGCGTAGACTACTTCGCGACTGCCTCCTTCTCGCTCGTACGGCAGTGTTCATCGACCGACAACGAGCCGGCCGTCGAAGCCTTCGCGGCGGAGGGCCTCTACTGCCGTCGCCGCTGCCTGGCCTGCGCCCACAATCGCAAACAGCGTGGTCACCCGCTATGGAACCGACTCCGTCGCATCGGCGCCCCGATGGACGAGATGACCCGGCACGAGCGTGCGCCAGTGGACCCCGGGAGATAGAACGGCACTGACCCCTCGGATCGCCCGCGTGTTGGCATCGACCGCAGTGGGAGGATCCCCATTCGCCACACGCTTCACCGTGTTCAGTAGTACCCGATACAGGCGGCCGATCGCGAGGTCCGCAACCGAAAGCATCTCCTTACTTCGGTCGCGGATAGCACCTCCCGAAACCGTAACCGCGACATCCTCCTGCGTGAAGCTGTGGATTCCAGTGAAATGTCCGGTACGGACGAGCTGGCGATTCTGATGCCATCGATTCTCGCGCGAGGGGCGCAGCGCAGTGTCTGCGGTGGCTGGTGTCATGCCGTGCCGCGCGAGCGCATCATCGTCCAGGCCCACGAACTTCAGCTGCTCACTGCGGAGCGGCTCTTCTCCGATGTTGCGCTCTGGGTTCCACCAAACATGGTAGAACCGAGTCGTCACATCGTTTACGGGAACAACCGCGAAGAACAGGTCGCCGTTAGGATTTGCGATGAAACACGGCGGAATGAATGCAGCTACCCGTGCTTCGATGCGCCGTCCTTCCGCGGACGCAATGTCGCGCAGGGCCACATAATGGAAACCGAAATCCGTGAGCTCTGCCTCGATCCGAGGCGCGGCATCGAAGGCCATCTGCTCGGTTTTTCGGGCAAAATCGAGCTCTGACTTTCCGGCCTGACTCAGAGGTGTAATGTGCAACACACTGAGGTGTGAGGAGTCTACCAGGCCCTCCATCATCTGCACGTAGTTGCAAGTTACCATGGCCATCGCGTTAATACGGTGCGACGGCTCAACAGTCATCCACGGCCACTCGGGCAAGGGCGGTTGCAAATCGGCAGGCCCCAGATACGTCCATACGAGACCGCCCGCCTCCCGCACCGGATAAGCTCGGGCACGAATCCGATCCTTGAACTTCTCGTCCGCAACGTTCGGCGTATCGAGCACCTTGCCGTCCACAGCGAACTTCCAACCGTGATAGATGCAGCGAATACCGCAGCCCTCAACCCGGCCAAGCAGCAGCGAGGCACCGCGATGGCAACAGGTCTCATCGAGCAGACCCACCTTGCCTTCCGCATCCCGGAATGCAACGAAGTGCTCGCCGAGCAATTCCACGTGCACTGGATCCCCACCGGGCTCCGGCAACTCCGACGAGGCCAACGCCGGCAACCAGTACCGGCGCATCGTTGCGCCCATCCCAGTCCCCGGGCCCACACGGCACATCAACTCGTTCTCTGCCTGTGTCAGCATTTTGAATCCCCCGTATGTTGCGCGCCTTGCACCGTGAGCGTTGTATGCGGCCTATGCCGCGGGCTGCCGATGTTCCGGGACGAGCGCTCGCCAGTCCCCGCCGATCGCAATTTCTCCGCTGACACCCCGCACGCGGCTCAGGTTTGCACCGGGAGCCAGGCCGATCGGCGCTTCTCCCCGAGCGGCACGCCGCGCAGATTCCAAATACACGCGAAACAGCCGCCCGACGGCGAGATCCGCGATTGACAGCATCTCTTTGGTTCGATCGCGGATGGCGCCCCCGCTCACTGACGCCGCCACGTCCTCCTCGATCAGCCCGGCGATTCCGCTGAAGCTGCCACCGTCGCGTATCGAGCTGCGATCTTGGTGAAAGCGGTTTTGCCGCGTTGGACTGTCCTCTGACTTACTGTCCGGCGCTATTCCGAATGCGCGCATGCTGTCGTCGTCCAATCCGACGAAGCGCAGCGTTTCCGTCCTGAGCGGTTCCTCGCCGATCGGGCGCGCGGCATCCCACCACACATGGAAAAAGCGGCAGGATTCGTCGTTCTCAGGCATCACCAGTGTCGCGACGTCGCTGTTGGGATTCAGAACGATGCACGGCATAACGAAAGCCGTGATTCGTACCGCCATCGTCCCGCTCGCACGGCCCGCACGCAACGCTGCGTAGTGGAAACCGAACTCAGTCGCCTCTTCCTCAATGCGCGGAGCGAGGTCAAATTGCATCGTCGCAACTTTCGTCGCATACGTAAGGTCCGACTGCCGGCTCGCGCGCAGACCGTTATTGTGCAGGATCCCGAGATGAGATGAATCGACGAGGCCCTCGAGCACCTGCACGAAGTTGCATCCGAGTTTATGAACCGTGACGAGCACGTGAGACGAGGACAATCCGTGCCACGGCCACTCCGGGACCGCCGGTTGCAAATCTGGAGGCCCCAGATACGTCCAAATGAGACCGGCGACCTCTCTTACCGGGTACGCCCGGGCGCGAATCCGATCCTTGAACTTGTCATCTGCGACATTTGGCGTCTCCAGCACCTTGCCGTCCACAGCAAACTTCCAGCCGTGATAGATACAGCGGATACCGCAACCCTCGACCCGGCCCAACAGCAATGAGGCACCTCGATGGCAGCAATTCTCATCGAGCAGGCCCACCTTCCCTTCTGTGTCCCGGAACGCAACGAAGTGCTCCCCGAGTAACTCCACGTGCACGGGATCTCCACCCGGATCGGGCAACTCCGACGAGGCCAGCGCCGGTAACCAGTACCGCCGGATCGTTGCGCCCATCGCAGTTCCTGGACCTACGCGGCACATCAACTCGTTCTCCGCCTGCGTCAGCATCGGACTACTCCGCCTAAACGTTGGCTACCTGGGCTATAGTACCTTCCATGGAAGATTACTGCCAGCTCAAATCGCTCGCCACCCACTTACGGCGGTCCGCTGAGCGGGGCCGGGCGCAGTTGCCGTTCCAGTTCGGTCAAGTACGCGATGCCGCGCTGCTCGGATTCGCGGCCAGGCACGGACCACACATGCTCGAGTTCGACGAGCCCGGAATAGCGCCGGTCCACAAGGCTCTGCAGAAACGGTTTCATGGCCAGCTCACCTGCCTGGGGTTCCACACGGCCCGGCACGTTCGCCACCTGAACGACTTCCACAGCGTCCCAAACTCGGTCCAAGTTTGTCAGGACGTCGCCATCCATGATCTGGACGTGTGCTGTGTCAAAGACCAGACGCACGTACGGACTCTCGACTGCGCGAACAACGAGATATGCCTCCATCACGTGCTGCAACAGCATGTTCGGCAAAGCCTGCGAGTTCACGGCCTCGAGGCAGAGCACGACATCGTTCCGCTCGGCGCTCTCCGCCGCCTCACGAAGATTGTTGATCATGAAAGCCAGTTGCAACATTTTCGGGAGCTTCGGATCGGCGCCGCTGAGGACTGCGATCCGTCGCGCACCGACGCCTTTGGCGCAGAGAATGGCTGCATCGAGCTGGCGACGCCGGACGTGACGCGCTTCGATGGCACTCGTGCCCCACAGCGGCGCCGTTGCCATACTCATCGGCGCATACAAGATGCACCCCGGTTCCATCGCGCAGTCGAGCAATGCGCGGCCAATGCGCTCGCTATCTACGCTCTTGCGTTGAAGGGCCAGTGCGTCCTGCACGCCTGCGAAACCCAACTCGTGCGCGAAGTTCACATGTGCAACGGGATCCGACGACCCGACACTTGCGAGAAACAAAGGGGCGTCCAGAGACCGGAAGCCGAGATGCGAGGCATACCGCAAGAGCCAAGCCACAGGTCACTCCCGCTGGCGAAGCCAGCTCTGGTCAAGATGGGCGGCGATCGGGCACCCGACAAGCGCAAGGCAGCGGTCGAATTCTTCGGCGAGGATTGCGAATGCCCGATCAGCGCCCGCGCGCCCGCCGGCGCCAACACCGTACAAACCGGCTCGCCCAACCATCACTGCATTAGCGCCGAGCGCGCGTGCCTTTGCGATGTCAGAGCCACGACGGATTCCTCCGTCCACAAACACCTCAGTGCGACCAGCAACTGCCGAGATGATCTCTGGCAGAGCACGAATCGCGGACGTCACCGAGTCAAGTTGACGACCCCCGTGATTCGACACCGCGATGGCGTCAACTCCGCATGCGACGGCGCGCTCTGCATCCTCGGCGTGAAGCACACCCTTCAGCACGAGGTGCCCCGGCCAATGGTCTCGCACCCACCCGATCGAGTCCCACGTCACGGACGCATCCATGTTTGAAGTCATGAGCGCCGCAAGCGATGCGACGCTCGCGGCGCGTTGGCCGTCGACGAAGTTCTGCATGCGTGGCACACCATTAGAGAGAATTTGTCCAGTCCAGCGTGGACATCTAACAAGGTCCCAAATCAGCCGACCAGTCGGTCGCAGCGGTACCGTGAAACGATTCCTACGATCCCGCAGTCGCCTGCCGAGCAGCGGCACGTCAACCGTGATGACGAGCGACTCACAATCGATTGCGCGGGCACGCGCGATCAGAGAGAGGACAAGATCGCGGTCCTTGTACAGATACACCTGGAACCAAAGCCGCGCGTCGGGAGCGGCACGTCGAATATCCTCCATGCGGACGCTTGACGACGTACTGATCGTGAATGGGACACCGGCGCCGTGCGCCGCCTGGGCGAGCACGACATCCGCGAGGGGCCAAGCGAGTGACGCAAGGCCCGTAGGCGCGACGATCAGCGGCAAGCTCGACCTGTTTCCTAGGATCGTGCCGGAGCCATCGCGCTTTGATACGTCGACGAGCACGCGAGGACAAAACGCAAGCGAGTCAAAGTCCGCGGCATTCCAATGCAATGTGACCTCATCATCGGCGGCACCATCGATAAAATCGAACACTGCGCGTGGCAGTCTCGCACTCGCGAGAGCCCGCAGGTCTTCAATCGTGCTGGCCTCCGCTACTTTCACGGCGGGCTCGCGGCGAGGTTAGGTGTGATGTTCACGTGGTTTTTTGGGAGTTTACGGTGATTGAACTGCCGCGCTGGTCTATGGTTGTGCTTTGCCGTGCCGCCGGCCTGGACGTGTTTGACGGTGAGCCTTCGATCGATCCCCGGTATCTCGAGATGGATAACGTCTTTATGACACCACACATCGGCAGCTCGACCGTAGAGGCGCGGCGACGTATGGCGGAAATCCTGGTCAGCGGCATCGAGCAGTGGCGTTGTGGGGAAAGACCTCATAATCAGGTGGCATGAGTATCGCTATACCTTGCACTCAACCTTCCATGGAAGATAGCATACCTGCCGGAAGAAATCGCCGTATGGGGAGTGTCGATGGGTTACGTACATCCGCGGCTACGGCCGTTGCTCGAAGCGGCACAGGGGCGACCCACCCTCGCTGATATCTCGGTTGAGGAGGCTAGAGCGCAGATCGCGGCGCGAACTGCCTCACGCCCGCTGGGGCCGCGAGTAGACGGGGTGCTCGAGCTCGAGGCCGAGGGTCCCGGCACACCCATACCAATACGTGTGTATCGTCCGGAGCGCCCCTGCGGACTCGTCGTGGCGTTTCATGGAGGTGGTTGGCTGATGGGGAGCCGCGACAGCTTCGATGCGACGTGTAGGAACCTCGCCGTGGAATCGGGCCTTGCTGTGGCAAACGTGGAGTATCGCCTCGCCCCCGAGCACCCCTTCCCTGCCGCTATTGAAGATGCGTTTGCAGCCACTGCGTGGCTCGCTTCCGGTGGACCATCGCTGGGACTTCCCGCGGACCAGCTCGTCGTACTTGGAGAGTCGGCAGGCGGCAACCTGGCCGCAACGGTTTGTCTGATGGCGCGCGATCGTGGCGGACCAGCCATCCGGCTGCAGGTACTCGTCTATCCCGCGGTAGACGCTCGCCAGCAAACCGAGTCCTTACGGACGTTCGAGTCCGGCTATCTTCAGACAACTCGCGACGTCGCCTATGCCTGGCGCACCTATGGTGTCGGGCAGTACGTGGCAGCTGATGACTGGCGCGTCTCTCCGTTGCTCGCCAACTCTCACGCCGGACTGCCACCGGCGCTGATCATCTCTGCCGAGTGTGATGGAACGCGCGACGATTCTGAGGCCTATGCACACGCGCTTCAAGATTGCGGCGTCCCGGCGGTGCACGTTCGTTATGCCGGCATGTTGCATACCTTCTTCGGCATGCGAGGCATCGTAGACGAGGCCGCCGAGGCGCAACGACAGGTTGCCACAGCGATGCGGGCCGAAGTCACGCGCTAAAAATCCGCAGTGGAGAGCACCATGATCTATCCCGATAGCCATGAAGTTCCGGACTTCACGAGTCTTCTGCGCCTCGATGGACGCGCGTTCGTTGTACTCGGCGCGGGCGATGGAATGGGCCGCCAGACGGCGCACGCTTTGGGGCAGTGTGGCGCGCGAGTTCTATGCGTCGATCGCGATATGGGCCTCGCAGAAGCTGTCGCACGAGAGATCGGCGGAACTGCAACTGCCATTGCGGCCGACGTTACGAGTCGCGCGGACATGGAAAAGGTATTTTCGGTCGCCGACGCTGACTTTCGCGACGCCTTCGCGGGAGTGGTCGACATCGTGGGTATGGCCACTACCGCACCACTCAGCGCGATCGATGATGCGGCCTGGGCAGGCCAGTTCGATATCGTGCTCCGGCACGCGTACCTCACGATACAGCTCGGCGGTCAAGCACTGGCAAAGCGCGGCGGCGGTAGCCTCACGTTCGTCGGGTCCATCTCCGGAGCGGTGAGTGTCGCTAACCAGGCGGCGTACGGCGCGGCCAAGGCAGCCCTCCATCATCTGGTGAGATGTGCCGCGCACGAACTCGGTCCTTCGGGTGTACGCGTGAATGCGGTCGCGCCAGGATTCGTGCGGACGCCACGTTTGCTCAAAGCTCTCAGTCCGGAGTTCTGGGAGGGCGTGTCTCGCGCCAATCCGCTCCGTCGCGTTGCAATCCCGGCCGACATTGCCGCTGCGATGCTCTTTCTTACAAGCGATCTGGCGCGTTACGTGACAGCCAACATCCTGACACTCGATGGAGGGACATCATCAATCGCAGCTCTACCTGAGTTCCGCGTACCGCGGCCGGCGCCCGCCTAGTCCTGCCGCGTTCACCAGAACCTCAGGCCGGCTCGCCCGCCTTTTCGCCGCGTGCGGCACCGCTCCGAACCCAGTGGCCGGGGCAGAGCTCGCGCCATGAGGTGTCCGCGCTGACTGTTCGATCGACTGCGCGGACATTGCTGAGATCGGTGTTCGCCCCGACGGGATCTCCAGCAGCAGCGACCGCCTTTGCGGCACTGATGAGAATCCTTCGCAGGGACACGACTGCCAGATCGGCCGGAACCAAGTGTTCCTCCGTCCTGTCGACGATCGGCCCCATGGAGAGGGACATCGCCGCGTCTTCCTGTTGCACGCCGCCGAGCCCCGACCAATTCTCCTTCATTCCGGAGCGGTTTTGTCCCATGTTTGAATCCCAGGTCTGGTGCCAGTTGCAATCTGTGTCCGAGTAGAGCCTCGGATCGTCGAGCCCAAGGATTGTCCGTATCTTCGACCTCTCGATCGGGACGTCGGCCGACACTACGATGTAAGTCGACGTCGACTCGTCATCCATGGGCGTCTCGAAGACCGTAAAGCCCGTGGCTGGCGATGGGATAATCCGTGTCGAGGGCATGATAAACGGCACGACGCGGACGTTCATCTGTTCGGTTCCGCTGGCATCCTTCCCTGCAATCCTGACCGCCGAGTAGTAGAACCCAAAGTCAGTTGGCTCGAGTTCCAGGTCCGGGGCGTTGTCATCGACCGCGAGCGCGGCGGGGTTGAGCACATCGGGGTTTGGCGTAAATTCTTTTGCCATCCAGCCCGGGCGCGCCATATTGCTGTGAAGGATGCCCACATGCGAACTGTCGAACCCGCCCTCGGCCAGCTGCAGATAGTTGCATTTGACGTTGATGCGAAACGCCACTCGGTGAGTATCCGGAACGTCCATGAATGCGTAGCGAGGTGGCGGCGGGGTCTTCTCCGGTGGACCCATGTAGGCCCAGACGATGCCGGCGGCTTCATGCACTGGATACGAGCGCGCCTTGACCCGATCCTTGAACTTCGGCCCCTCGTAGTTGGGCGTGTCTTGTACGCGCCCATCCACACCGAACTTCCAACCATGGTAGAGGCAGCGGATTCCGCAGTCTTCCACGCGTCCCAGTGCAAGGGACGCGCGGCGGTGCGGGCAGAGTTCATCGAGCAAGCCAACTACGCCGTTCGAATCGCGGAAAGCGACGAGCGACTCGCCCAGCAAGCGCAAGCGCAGCGGGTCACTGTCCTTTTTTGGTAACTGTGAGGACAGGCAGGCGGGAACCCAGTAGCGACGGAATACTTCACCCATCGGAGTGCGGGGGCCGATTCGGCAGACCAATTCGTTGTCTTCGCGACTCAGCATGATTTCGTCCTCTGGGCGCCTGTTATAATCTTCCACGGAAGATATGGCGGAACGCAAGAGCGGTCAAGCAAGATTGCTTCAAGGTCAGAAGCTTGCCCCTAAGCGAACGCCGTATGTCCGGGGAGGCCGGATCGTAATCGAATCACCGCCGAAGAGCCCTGCCGGCCCCAGCCCGACCTGATTGACTGAAGAGTAAACCTCTCTATCGAGCAGATTGTCGCCCCAGAGGGTCACGCTATACGCGGCATTTCTTCCGAACGTCCATTTTGCCGATGCGTTCAACCAGGTATAGCCGCCCTGCTTTCGCGTGTTTGCGAAGTCGAAAAAGTAGCCGGAGTTGTAGTACGCGTTTGCGTTCAGATCGATTCGATTGGTACCCAATGGCACCGCATAGTTAATGGCCAACGTCGTGGTGAAGGCAGGCGAGTTGACGTCGTCGTTGCCAGAGGCATCCTTGGGAGTGGCAATATTGCCGATCCCCGGCGCTGGTACGGGAACGAAGAGCGGCGCCGTAGGGAACTTGTCATAGCGGGCATGCAGGTATGAGCCGGTCCAGGAAAGTGTCATCTTATCGCTGGGCTTGCCGGTAAGCTCGAAGTCGATGCCCTTGATCTTCGAGGACGCGGCGTTGAGGAGCGTACGCGTCGAGCCGATGAATGCGTTGACCTGCTGGTCCTTATAGTCGTAGTAAAAGGCCGCAAGGTTGAAGCGCAGACGATTCTCCAAGTAGTCTGACTTGAGGCCCACCTCATACGCGGTGATCTTCTCTGGCTGAACCGGCAGCGGCACGGAGGCAGGCTGTCCGGGAACACTCTGTACCGTCTGAGTGTTGAAGAGACCCGACTTGAAGCCGGTTGAGACCTGCACGTAACCCAGGGCCTGTGCCGAGAAACGATGATCGAGACCTGCACGGAATGTCGTCTTCGGCCACGTCTCACTGCCAACCTGAGACACGGTCGCAGGCGGCGCGGCGGCAGCTGACTGGTTGAGCCGGAAGTCACGCTTATCGTTCGTATAGCGCACTCCAAGCGTCAGGCGCGAGTCGAAAGGAAGCGGAATCGTGGTCTGTCCGAATGCCGCGTACGATTTAGTCTTCATCTCGGATTCGATCGTCGTGTTGTGCAGGTTCGCGCCATTCGGCTGTGCATAGTTGATAAATACCGGGTCATAACCGCTGGTGTCCTGATAGAAATACAGTCCGCCCACCCAGCTGAGCTTCGAGCCATCGGGTGATAATAGCTGCAGTTCCTCGGAGAAGGTCTTCTCGGTGGGCTTGAAGGTCTGATGGGACCCATCATTCGGAGTCAGGTCGAAGTCAACGCGGCCCACCACGTCCTGCGTATGGTAAGCCGTGATCGATCTCAGGTTCGCGACACCGAACCGCTGCAGGAAGTCGACGCTTCCGCCTCGCGTTTGCGTCACGTTACCCGACGGAAAGTTGAGGTCAACGTCGTAGAATCCGCCGGAGTACTGGAATCCGAGACGGCCACGCTGATCGAGTCCGAGCTCGCCTTTTCGGGGCAGGCGCGTAGCGAATCCCGTTTGACTCCGAAGTTTTTCCCAATCGCCGATAAAGGTGATCTCCGTGGAATCTGTCGGGGTCCATAACCACTTTGTCCGTGCTACGTAGTCATACCCCCTGTATACGTCTGAGCCATCAAACAAGTTTGTTCCGTAACCGTCACCCTGATCGTGGTACGACAGAGAAATATCGGCAGCCAGTGTGGAGGTGATACCCGTGGTTCCATACAAGGAACCATCGACGGTTTGGTAATTTCCATACCCGACGGTCATGTCGAGTCTGGACTCCTGCGTCGGTCGTCGTGTGCGCACCTGGATCACGCCACCCGTGGCATTACGGCCAAAAAGCGTTCCCTGTGGGCCTTTGTCGACCTCTATGGAATCGATATTGTTAAGTGACATCAGACTCGCGGGCTGAGCAGCTATGTAGACACCATCCACCACGAGGGCAACGGTAGCCTCCGCGCCCGACGAGCTGACAGCGGCTCCGACTCCGCGCAGGAACGGCACGCTCGTAGCGCCAATGGCTTGAAACTGAAGGCCTGGTGTGACTTGCGCGATCTCGAGCAGCGAGTCGATTCCGCGTGCCGTAAGCTGGTCTCCGCTGAGGGCCGTGATCGAAATCGGCACATCCTGAGCCGATTCGGTGCGGCGCTGGGCCGACACGACGACCTCGTCCAGACCTCCGACGTTTGTGTCTGGCGCGTTCTCCGCAGCAACTACGTCGGTTGCCATCGACATCGCCGCTGTACAAGCCAGCGCCACGATGGTCCTCAATCGTCCCGTCATGATGCCCCCTCGAGTCTTCGCGCGCCCCGGGATCGCCGACACGCGGGCCGGCTGCAGTTGACCTTCCATGGAAGTTCACTTCTTCCATGGAAGATACTTCCCCGCAGCTGGCTCGTCAAGTACTAGCAAAGGGCTAGCCGACGTCTGAGGTAAGGAGTGGATCGGTGAGATCGAGGACTGCGACGACGCTGCGCCGTCGCATGAGCTTTCGAGGGCCCGCCGCTTGCTGCATCTCATCCCCCATCCACAAGCAGAGGCCGCGTATATGGCCACCAAGCTTAACCAGCAAGCGTTCGAATACGCGAAAGACCTCATCCGCAAGGGGAGTGTTGTGTTAGATGACAGAGGCGCGTGGAGCGAGCACCAGCCGTCAGCCGAGCGGGAAGACGAGTTCATCCGTGTTTACGGCATCCGGGAGTTCGCGCGATGGTATCTGGGAATGGACACGGAGGTTTCCGCGGAAACCAAGGGAGCCTACAAATTTCCCTTTGGCGATTTCTCGAGGGTCCATCGATGCGGCGTGAGCTCTGCTGAAAGCACAGCAAGAGAGTACCCCGACATCGAAGATGCGGCCGTACATCTGCTCGCCCTGATGGCAGAAATGGCGGTAATCGTGTAGGAGCGGCCTCGAGAGCTGCATGCATTTCGATTGGCTGCCTCGCAAATCGGCCGGTGCGCATGCGACCAGAACAACACTGCCGCCGCGAAGCCAAGCCCCAAGCCTCGATAAGCGACGCCCATCACGATGCCAGCGACTCCTGAAAAAGGGACGGCTTCCGGCGAATTCGTGCGCACGACCTGATGCACTATCTGTGCTCCCGGACTATGTAGAGTGACGGCGGGCGTCAGCCTGGAAGATCGCCACGATCTCCTCGGCCACTGCCATCCGCCGCCGCACGCGCCATAACTCTTTCGCTTGTGGGGGCGATGTGCATCGAGCCCGAGCGGAGGACCAAAGGCAACAAACGGCGGGTCATCTATCTCCATGATGTTCTCAGCACCGGGATCTACACAGGCTTTTACCATTCCTGACCTGTGGTGGGCGTTCTGCGAATGCGAAGCCTTTCGGAGATCCTCTCGTTCGGCATCGACTGCGCTCCGCGGGCAAAAAAACCGCAAGACTACGCAGTCCGCTTCTGATCAATCTCCAGCGGCCGGCTCCCTCGCCACGGATCGTGAACACTTTTCCGCGATCGTGAACAGTCTTCCACGGACCCCGCCAAAGTGTTCACGATCCCGTGGAAACGTGTTCACGTTACTGTGGATTTGGTGTTCACCAATCGGCAAGCGGTTCCTTGACTCCTTATTCCCGCCTTCCATACTCTTCCCCGAGTCCCGAATCCGGCCGAAAGGTCGTTTGGATTTCCTAGTCCCTAAGGAGAGTCTTTTGCCGTTCATGGATATCGCCGCCGGCGAGATCTCGTCGATCCAGCCGGTCCAGGCCTACAACAAGAACGTGGTGCTGCTCATCAGCCAGCGCAATGCGTCGCGCCCGCTGGTGGTGAAGTCCGAGGACGGCACCGGGCGCAACAACTTCGGCGCCATGCAGAGTTCCATGCCACCGCTTTCTCCAGGCTGCGTGGCCTGCCCTTCGAAACCGCCAAGCTCTCACTGAAGGAAATCGACGAGCTCAAGCGCTGCGACCCGGCCAAGGTCAAAGCCAACCCGCCGCTCACGCAGGCGCAATGGCTACGGAAGCTCGACGACCTGCTCCATACCGCTGAGGGCAAGACCAAGACCGCCATCAAGGTCAGCTTCGTCGAGGCGCTGGCCAACCTGCACGGCATCGGCAAGGATCTGGAGCAGAAGAAGCTCCTGGGCGAGGCGCTGGTGCGCGGCAATACCGACGTGCCCTTCGGCCTGGGCGAGATACTGGCGGTCGACTTCTTCATCGGCAACGGAGACCGCTTCCGCGAAGTCACCTCCTCTGAGAAGTATCCGCGCGGCTCGATCTTCGGCGACCAGAACATCTTCTTCCAAATCAAGTGCGGGAAGTTCACGACCGTAGGCCTGGATACCTACGACGGCACCGGCTCCTGGTCCGACCTGAACCGCACGATCGAGGACCTGGAGGCCGTCCAGTACGACATCTTCTGGCCCGGCCGCATCCTGGCCCCGGGCGCGCGGCGCGAGCGCGACGAGGTCGCGACCGCGCTAGTCGACTCGCTGATCGAACTCTGCCTCGGCGAGGGGGCCGTGTTCTCGGCTTCGATGCGCAAGAAGCTGATCGAGGCCTGCCACCGCGGCATCTCGTCGGGCAAGGAAATACTGCGGGGAAAATACAAGCTGGGCGACAACGTGCAGTCGCTCACGGTGGGCATCCGGTCGCGCTGGCTGATCATCCGCGGCAAGTGAGTCCGCGCCGGCGCGAGATTGATCATTCGCGGAAGGCGTGGAATACGAACGACCAAGTTAGGGTTGACGATCCTGACGGAAGAGAAATTTCAGACTGGATTCCGTTCGTCCCCGACTTCACACGGTGGCCGTAGTCGAGCCCCAGGTTTTGTAGCGGCAGCTAACATAAATTCGCTGAGCAGCCGATTCCCCCCGATTGCGCAGCCGGACTCAGAGCAACTCGTGTTCGGCTAGCTCGCGAAATTCATCCGGGACCGAACGTCCAGAACCCAAGACCACCGATCCGTATCCGATCGCTTCCCAACCGAATCGGTCACGTATCGTGTCGACGGCGCCATCCGCCGCCGCACGCGCCATAACTCTTTCGCTGTGGGGGCGATGTGCATCGAGCCCGAGCGGCAGATCGAGCTGCAGATCCGCGTCTTTCGTCAGGTGCGACACGCGAATTCCCAGCAGCGATATTGTTGACTCGTTTGGGTACTGGGCCAGAACGGTGCGCACGAGCGCCTCAGCAATTTCTGCCAGATTCTTGGTCGCTGAAGTCGGGGTGGGAAGGGTGATTGAACGGGTGACAGCGCGAAGATTTGCGAAGCGGACGCGGACCGTGATTGTTCGACCGCATAAAGATTTGGCGCGCAGTCGCGCACCGATCCTGTCCGAAAGATGGCGCAGCGTGGGTTGGAAAACTCTCCTCTCCGCCGGTTTTCTGCCGAGAGCCGACTGCGCCCCTGCTGACCTCGCTCGATGCTTCGTCTTGATCTGACGTGGGTCTCGATTCCAGGAAAGCGCGGCAAGCTTCTCTCCTGCCGCGTGCCCGAGCAGGCGCTCGAGTGAACGTTCCGATGTCTTTGCCAGTTGTCCGATCGTGCGCACGCCAACCTCGGCCAACCGCGATTTGGTTACCGGGCCGACACCCCACATGAGCTCGACCGGCAAATCATGAAGGAAATCGAGTTCACCAGCGGGATCGACGATGACGAGCCCATCGGGCTTCGCCACTTGCGAAGCAATCTTTGCGAGGTGCTTCGTACGTGCAACGCCAACCGAAATCGGCAAGCCAATTTCCACTCGCACGCGGCGTCGAATGATGCGCGCGATCTCGGAAGGCGATCCGAACAGGTGTGTGCACCCAGCTACGTCGGCGAAAGCCTCATCGATTGAGAGCCGTTCGACGAGGGGTGTGTAGTCAGTCACGATCTTGATTGCAGCATCACCGAGCCGCTGATATTCACTGAAATGGCCATTTACAAAAATAAGCTGCGGGCAGAGTTGCCGCGCATCCCGCCCAGACATGCCGCTCTGTACACCGAAAGCCTTAGCCTCGTAAGAAGCTGCCAGCACGACCCCGCCACCGACTGCGATCGGTTTCCCTCTCAACGATGTGTTTAACAGCTGCTCGACTGAGGCGTAAAAGGCATCGAGGTCCGCATGTAGAACAGTGGCTTCCATATCGACTCGCCGGCCAAAACCCGGAGCGCAAACCACTGATCTGGCGTTGTGGCCCGGTTCGAATATAAAGACTGGCTATTTATACAGTATCCATGGAGTCGGCTCCTAGAGCAAGGAGCTGATCGCCCGAGGTTCGACCGGTTGCCAGGACGATCCGGACCTGCCGTCGGCTCCCGCGCAGCTCTAGTATGAATGGAACAATATGGAGCGCGACCCATCGGCTCTCGGCCTCATCTTTCGGGACGTAGGTGTGGCAGGTTCATCCTGTCCTCCGAATTGCCTGCAGCAAGGTCAGTCACAGACCTCTCCGTCTCGCCCCATTCACACGTTGCTGCAATGCCGTCAGCGGCAGCAGATACGAGAACGCCGCTTTATACAGGTGGGGCGGCAGGTGAACGCGCATGTATTCGAGAACCGTCCGCCGGCCGACTAAGAGCTTGTCGAGCTGCAGCGTCCGGCCATCGCTTCCACGGATGTTCAGGGTGTTTGGCCACGGCGCCTCGGCTATTTTCGTGACCTCTGACCAGGGAATGAACACCCGCAAGGTCCCCCGGCGCTGGGTGATACCAACGTCAGTGAGCTCTACACGATTACGAACTCTTCGCAGGTAGAGTGCGGTTGGCCAGCCGAAATCGCGCACAGCGCAAAGATATACAGGCCGAATCCCCAGTTGCTATCCCTCCATGTCACGTAGATGCCGAAGATCGCAAAAGCAGGGAGCATGGTGGCCAACGCGTAAGCGCATCCCTTCTCCATTGGAGAATGCACCATGAAGTGACCGGTCCCATCAGGCAACTCACGCGCGGGGAGCTGGCCCAACCGCGCGAGCTCTTTCCAGAACGCCACCAAGGACACGATGGCTGCGAGCGCATCTTTCGCACGCACGAAATCGCTTCCTGACCCAGCGCAGCAAGCGTACGCATGACTCGTCTCCCCGACCAACCACGCCGATCGCAACTGCAGGAAACGGAAGCGCCTTTATGCAGCGCTCCTGAAATCTCCAAGCTGTGCATCCAAGGCGCGTTTGAAGGCAGGCCGCGCGGTGCAGCGTTCGACATAGGCCGCGAGACGCCTGTCGCTGGAGACGATGTCGGTGTGCTTGAGGATCCTGAGCACCGTTGACATCATCAGATCGCCGGCCGTGAAGCGGTCACCATCGAGAAAGGGCTTATCACCGAACGTTCGGGAGAGCGCGGACAGCCTTCTTTGTACGAACTCGACGGCGCCCGGGCGGCGCAGCTTTGCCCATTCCTCATTTGCGTAGAAGAGGTCGATCGACGCGACATTCATCACGAAGGGCTCGATCGAGTTGAGCGCCGCAACGAGCCATTGAATGGCCCGTGCACGCGCGCCGGGTTCCTTCGGCAGCAGTATTTCACTCCGCTCACCAACGTGCAGAACGATGGCCCCGGACTCGAATAGAACGAGACCGTCGTCTTCGAGGATCGGCACCTGACCGAAAGGTTGCAGAGCGCGGTACTCTGGTCTGTCCTGATCTCCCTGCCCGAGAAGGCGGGTCTGGTATCGCAAGCCTGCTTCCTCCAGCGCCCATCGCGCGCGCAGATC
Source organism: Gammaproteobacteria bacterium (assembly GCA_028293745.1). Classification (GTDB taxonomy): domain Bacteria; phylum Pseudomonadota; class Gammaproteobacteria; order Steroidobacterales; family Steroidobacteraceae; genus 13-2-20CM-66-19. Next base: position 50,346 of record JAQGOF010000070.1, read on the forward strand.
GCGCACCTGGCCACGGGCAAAGTCCGGAACCCACTTGAATGCCGAAATCGTGATCACTTTAGGGTCTCCTCAGATGACGTCGCGTACCACTGCCTGTTCGGCGTCGTCCGGACGGCAGGATGCAGCCGCGCGGCGGTTCGCCTCGGGTTAAAGACGAACGGCGGATCGCGAAATCGACATCAGGGGGCAGAAGTTTCGCGGCGATCGTAAGACACTGAGAAATCGAGACACCGGATGTGACCAGGTGTCGGTGTCCAAGGGCATTCCGAGCCCCGTGAGCGTGAGTTACTAGCGACCGGGCTGAAGCATCAGCTTCGAAGAGAGCTACATGCCAATGAAATTCAAAGATCATCGAACCGCTGGAACGGAGACCTTGGGCTTGCCGTAGCCGAGCTCGAGGCTCCACCACGCGCGCGAATGGCACCTGTTCGCCTCGCCCGCCATTAAGGAAGGCGAACCGCCCGAGCTCACCGAGCTCGGGCCGGCGCGACGTCAGCTCGGTCAGAACGCCCTATGTTATGTCGATCCAGAGTGTGCCTTCGCGTGTCCCTGCACGCGGACGCGGACAGCGATTGCAGGAACAAGGCAAATCCTGTCTCCGAAATTCCCTGCATCCATGAGATGAGTCGCCAAGCCGCTGACCATCGAGCGCGAGTTTCCACCCAAAGCTCAGTCAGACCTCATCGCGTCGATAGGTGACGCATGAGACACTCATTTGGCGCTGCTACATAGAAGGAAACCTGCCGCCCATGGCTAACCTCGGTGACGATTTCACACGCCGGCTTCTCGTCGATGCAGGCATCGCGGCCCGCATGCGCGTTCTCGATATAGGCTGCGGCGCCGGCGATATGGCACTGGTCGCCGCGGAACTGGTCGGCGAGCAAGGGGAAGTGGTAGGAGTGGATCGAGAAGCAGGCCCGCTCGCCACGGGGCGAGATCGGGCGCGCGAGCGCCGCCTTTCGAACGTGACTTTCTTGCAAGGAGATATTGAGAAGCTTCCGTCCGGCGTTGGCATGTTCGACGCTGTCGTTGGGCGGCGCGTACTGATGTACCAATCTGACGCTTTGCGGGCCATCCAACGGCTTGCCGACAGCGTGCGACCCGGCGGGCTAATTGTGTTCCAAGAGCATGATTCGACGATGACGCCAGCCAGCCTTGTGCCTATGCCGCTCCATCAACGCGTACACGATTGGATTTGGCGTACGGTCGAACGTGAGGGAGCGAACATCCACATGGGGTTTGACTTGCATTCGAAGCTCACGCAGGCAGGACTATCAGTGGAGCAGGTGCGTGCGGAAGCAACTGTGCAGACACCCACCGCGTCCTACGGCCTCGGTGCCATAGTCCGCGCTATGTTGCCCAGGATCCTGCATCACGGCGTCGCCACGCAGTACGAGATCGAGGTCGATACGCTCGACCGACGGCTAGACGAGGAACGTATGAGGGCGAACGTTACCTATGTGGGTGACATGATGTTTGGTGCATGGGCGCGAAAGCCGGGCTAAGTCGGGGCTAGGTCGCGGACAGGTCCGCCCGGGGCATTCATTGGCAACCGGCGAGGCCCTTGCCGAGGTGTCGTGTGTATCACCCTCACGCGAACGCTCACCGCGATTGCAGGAACAGAGTAAACCCCCTCTCCGCGATCGTCCCACGGAAGGCTGCTGAGCGCTCCGCAGGAGGTCCGCAACTATCTCGCCTCCGAACTTGCTTCACGGAACTCGCGCCAGGTCGCCTCAACCTCGCCTACATGTCGCCACGGTCAGGTTCGGATTCGCCGTACTCAAGGTGTCCAACTGCCAATCGTCTGAGCCGGGCTTCGGGCTACCGGAACTCTTGGATAGCTAGCAACGCTTCCAACCTCCTCTGCATCCCTATTCCAGGGGCGGGCGAAAGCGGACGCGATTCTCATCTACTATGGCAAGACGACCGGGCAGATCTTCAACAAAACGTGGCTCAGCCAAGAATCGCTCCAACACGGCGACTATTTCCGCAGCGGTGAAGTGGTCAGGAAGACGCAGAACAACGATACCGCCATATTGTTCGGGTGGGTAGCGCCGGACATCGGAGAAATCCAAGTCTCGAGTCAGCAACGCAGCTCCGGTCTGACGGGCTCGCTCCGCGATCTGAGCATCAGGAGCAGCTCCCAACCCGATATCTCGCGCAAACTCAACGTGATGACCGCGCGCAGTCAGGGTGCCGATTGCCGACCGCGGCAAATTGGCGTCGATCAGGAAGCGCATTCGGGACTAAACGGCGGGTAGCGGGTGAAAAGATTCCTGCTCCGCCAAGTCGGCTACGAACTTGAGCGCAGCCCGGATGTCGTCGGCAGTGACATCATATTCCCGCTGGACTTCTTCGAAGGACATCCCACCAGCCAGGCTCCCCACTACGACGGTTACCGGCAGCCGGGTACCCCGGATCACGGGTCTTCCGTGAACGACGGCAGGATCGAGGACAATGCGGTTGGAGGGAGCCATGACTGGAAATGATAGACCTTTGGGGAGCCCTGTCGAGCGACGAAACGTCAAGGCTGAGCCGAAAAGTCGTCCCGCGACATGGGACGCAGGTCTCTAATATATAAGACATTGATTTTTAAGCAAATCTAACGCCCACCGCGCGCCTCCGGCGAACGGCCTTACTGCCGTCCTGTCTCGCTCCAGGCGGTTTCGAGTCCGGAGGATTCAGAAGGTAGTGGCGTAACGCAATGCGGGGGTACTCATCTGGCGAAACTGTCTCTACCGGGTCGCCAGCCGCCTCAGAAATCCCGCCAGTAACGATTTGACCGATGTCAGCGAAATATGAGAGTTGTAACCATTCAGAGCGGAACTGACCGTTCTCCATCCCAGTGCACGCCCAAGCATGTGCGAGTTGGCGCGGCTCAAAAATAATGCCGCCCGTCAACAACACATTCAGCAGCAGAGTGAGTTTTCTGTGCTCATGAAGCCGTCTCTTAACCATGACGCCCCAAGCCGAGTCTGAGTGCGTTGGAAATTCGAGCACAAACGGGTGGTCGCCCATGCCTTGCGGAATAGTGGGAGCTCCGATAGGCGGCGGAAGGACTTGAACTCCTGATCTGGCACCGCGCCACCAACCAGTAACGCGCGGTCCGCAAAACGCGAAGTTTCGGCCGACCTTGTCCGGTGCATTGCTAAGCGGCGCGTTGAGCGTCGCGCTGATGTGTGACCATTCGGCTGAGTCAAACGCTGGTCCGCGTTCAATCTTGGATATTCGGTTTCCATCAAACTCCAGCACCACTCGGCATTGATTGCCCCAGACGGGAAGAAACAGCCGATCATCACCGAGTTTGCCTGTGGTTTGACCCACGCCGCCGACGCGATCTTCAAGTAGCCCGCGTAAGTCAAACGAGTCGAGTACTCTCCACTGAGGCTGTATTAGATTTTCAGGCACGCTGAACAAACCCTGTGGCCGGCGTCGCCGAGCTTCTGCAAGATCGTAAGATTTAGATCCGCATGCTTTCATCTAGCAAGTGACAACCCCCTCCCCCACTACCAGGTATCGAGACCACCAGTTGTGCGTTGCGCAGTGCAAGTGCTGGGCGGCTCAATTGGCCCTGAAGTCCTACCTGGAGCTGAAAGGCTAGATCGGGGGCTCTCCGACCAACGAGAGACCCTTAGTGTGGTGTTCGGATCGTGACTCTCGGCGATCATAGAATAACTCCTGTCAGTAACTGAGCAAGTGTGGTATTGCCCGCCTCGTCCCCTGCTCAACCGTTCTTCACTCCACCTCGTCGAAGCCGCTCCGACTGAACCGGGAAAATTCGTGACCGGCGCGAAGCGGTGCGGTTCCGCGCTGACACGAATTTTGGGATGATCCTGCTCATCGAAGTGCCGCGGCAGCGCAAGACCTCAGCGCCTGGAACACCCTCGCCGGTCGGCAAGCGTTCGGGAAGGGTCAACTCACAAAGGGAGAGCCAGAACATCGGTGCAGCCGACACGGAGAGCCGCCCGCCAGTGTTTTTTTCTACGAGTCTCGGCCCTCCAGGAGGGCTAGTTAGATTCAAAGAGTCCGGCCGGGGACGGCGGCTCGGGGTGACGGAAATAGTCGGGACTCACGATCGACGCTCACCGCAGCAGGAACCGCCGACCAGCACCGTTCGGTTCCGGCGTTCTGGTTTGTGATGTAAATACCCAAAGATCGCCGGGCCTCAGCGGCGGAATGAGAGAACCATCAACGATCCCGCTCGAGAGAACCCGGACCCTATCTTGAGGAGTGCCTTCACGCTTCGCAGGAGTCCAGGTCATGAGCGGCAGGCCGCTGGTACCCATACTGCGCTTGGAAAACATTGACGAGCAGATCCAGGGCTACTTGGCCGAGATCGAACAGACTGGCGGTTCGATAGGAACCCTACGAGGGCCACCGCTATTCTCGGCCTTGAAGCGCCAGCATTTAGGTATCGGTCCCTATCCCAAAGTCTCGCTGTTTGAGGCCGCCAACCGCATCATGACCGATCTCGTGTTGCTCTATGGCGTGCGCTGGCTGCTGCGCGAGCGCGTCTTCGGGTTTTCCGAGTACCGCGTCGAGTTTGGGCACGGCAATCAAGCTCCATTTGACCTCATCGCGGAAGAAAACGGTCAGCGCTTAATCGGTGAAGCGTTCAACGTCGCTCGCTCTTTCTTCCAAGGCAAAAAGACGTCGATGCTGAAGAAGCTGCGCACCCAGGGCATCGGCGCGACCTACACCGTGATCCTGTGCAACGCCGACGCTGTACATGATGAATACGTGCCGGCGAAGGAGGCGAGCGAGTATCACATCTCTGTAGACGTCGGATCAGGAGATGCCCGCATGGCGCCCCATCGCGTGCGCTCGCGCGAGAAATCCCTCCACCGGCGTTGACCTCCTAGCCGCTTTCTGTCCTCGCGGACAGAAAGCGTTTTTTGCTTTCCGTGCGCGAGACCAAAGGACTGCCATGCAACTGTTCGAGCCCATCGTAGCGGAATCCCAGCAGCATCCAAACTTTCGCAACCTGTTGGCGATGCGCAATGGCTATACGATGGATGTCATCAACGACCGGGCACGAGGGTTTATCGATCGGGACGGGGAATTTTTTCGTGAATTCCAGACGACTTTCAACTCGAGCTTCTGGGATCTCTACCTCTTTGCGGTGCTGAAGCGCTATGGTCTCACGGTCGATTTCTCTAAATCCCGTCCCGACTTTCGTGTCTCCAGCCCTGATTTCAACATCGAAGCCGTCGTCGCCTCCCATGCTCAAGGGGCCGAGCCTGAATATGTGGACCGCGACGCCGAGCGACTGTTATCCGGGAAGCTAAACGACTCGAATCATCAGACGACGCTCCGACTCTCCAACAGCTTGCTGTCCAAACATAAAAAATATCTCAACGAGTATGCAACAGTTGAGCATCTACGGAATCGGCCCTTTGTCATTGCAATTAACAACTTCGATAAGCCCTTCAGCTATTTGAGTATCCAGCGCCCTATCGAGGCCGTATTGCTCGATTACTATGTAGACGAAGACCGATACATCGAGGCGGGCCGTCCGGCCGGCGGGTTGGACGGTGAGGCCCTGGGGCAGATCGAGAAGGCCAACGGCGCACCGGTTGCGCTCGGCCTCTTCAACTCACCGGCCTATAAGGAAATCAGCGCCGTCATTTCAACGGCTGTGCAACGGTAGGCAAAGTGCGAGCGCTGTCGTCTGATCCGAGCGATGGCATCTTCTTCTTCGGCTTTCGAATCAACACCCGTGGTGATACCCCGCATATCATTCGAGAACCGAAGCGCCATTACACGGAAAGTCTCTTGGATGGTCTGCGGGTTTATCACAATCCCTTCGCGACTCACCCGTTAGACCCTGCGATATTTCGGCACCCGCAGGTCTTTCAGGTTTGGCAGGAGCGCGGCAACCCTCAAGTCGAGGAGCGCGACGGGCTGCTGCTCAGTCGATTTATGTTCACGTTTCTGCCGGCCCGTACGATCACAGGACGGAAGCCGCCTCCCTCCTCCCAGACTGGCATCGATGCCCCGACAGACTGAACAGCGGGTATTGGCGCTAGTCGCGGAACGCCCACAGACGAGCGGCGCCGATACCCGAAACTTACCCGGAGCTGGTTGGGGCGTGGAGGTTTGCCGCGTAGGCCGTTGATTTTTGGTGCGCGCTGACGGGATCGAACCGCCGACATTCGCCTTGTAAGGGCGGACAGAAGTCGGGGCCGGTCGCGGGGCAATCGTAATTGCCTGATTTCAGGCGGTTTATCAACTTGGGTGGAGCGGCCGTTGCATCTGTCGAGCCCAGGAAAGTACGGAAAATCATGGAGGGGTTCCGCAGAACTCCCGCGGAGCGATGCATCTGCCTTTTGCGGGAAATCCAGTCGGACTCGTTGACGAGGGTGTGGTGGGTTCGCGTGGCGGGCGTTACATTGTACCTTGCACGCGAGCGACTTGGTCCTCGGCTATCGCGTTTGGCGCAAAAGGGTTGCGTGACCCAGACCTCGCCAAGTACGAAATCAACGGTGCCGAACTCGCAGGGCACCGACAGCCGAAGCCGTACGGTCGTCGCGCCGAATTGGCTCCTGAGTTTTCGTTCGCTGCTGCAAAGACCAATTGGCCAAAGTCTTTGTCCTCGGTCAGCAGCAGGCGCTTCTCGGAACTCGCGAGCGAGATGACTTCCTCGTCCCTTGGTGTCCCAGCGCATCGGCAATAAACGCCAGCGGCGTTCCTGCTTCGACCAGCATGATCGCGGACTCCCACGACGACTAAACGTCGCACTCCCCTTCACAATTCCGTCTGTGCGGTTGCATTATTGATGATTCCGCAGCGCTGCCCGAATTTATTACGGCTAGTTCTCGCAGCGTCGCCTGGTTCTGTCCTGAGAAAATTCTCCGGTGGAGACTGTGCCATGCACGACCTGGTCAAGACGCTTTCTCCGAGCCCCGACCTGTGTGGCTGGGAAACGGAATTCCGGCAAGCCGGGCTCGACTGGGTGCCTGATCCGATGATGTTGCGCTCCGCAGAACTGTTCGTCGCGGGACGCCATCGCTGCGAGAAGGCATTGGGACAGGATGCAGCGCGGCTCTGGACCGCGATTGAGCACAACTTGGACGGCGTCCTAGCGTTCTTTCACGCCCTGATGACACGCGAGCGGATTCCGTTCATCGACTACGAAATGACTTACCTCCCATTGGTGTTGCAGGACAAGCTGGAATCGCTTGCTCTGGACGTCCACCCCAGCGGTGCCTATGCGTCGATCAAACAGGCCGCATTGCTGCAGGTGGCACAGTTCGACTTCTCGCGCGTGGACCCTAGTACGACGGCGCGGATTGACGACGAGAAGCTCTGTTTCGGTTACAAGTGGGAACCTTCATTAGGCGAACTGGAGGTCGACGAAGCGCATCGTCAGATCGCAAGCTTTGCCTTGGGAGGGCTGGTGTTTGGAGCGTACGCGCAGGCGAGCCGCAGCGACCACCTGTTGCAGTCGACGCGCGGCAACCTGTTTGTGGACCTCGCGGCCGATGGCAGCCTGCCGCCTTCACGGGGGCTTCGGAAGGAAGGAGAGCTGTTCGCCGACCTCGAGCGCCTTGCTCTGCGTGACCCGCGATTCGCTGTCGGTCGTGAAGCGGCACCTCCGACCGTTTTGCACTACCTGTTAGCGCGAGGGGTGCGCAACACTGAAGGCATGCTTGAGGAGGCATTGAATCTGCGCGCGCAAAGCGACTGGCAGCGCTATCGAGCTTGGTATCGCAAGCTGCGGCAAGCCTGGGCTGATGGCGGGCATGACCCCGCAGCAGAGGCCGAAGTGGGGGCAGTCGTCGAGGAACTGAAACGACGGATCGAAGGCGCGCCTTTACACATCGCCACGCTCAAATGCAACGGTGAACTGACGGCCGAGGCGCGGGTCGGCGGTGACATCGGACTAGCCGCCGCAAAGGCTGGGGCGAAGGGAACGATCAAAATCGAAACCAAAGACTTGCCGGTGAATGTGCCGCACAAGCTGCTCAACTGGTTCATCGACCACCTGATACTCTCTAGACATCAAAAGCTGTTACTCGAAATGTCCCTCGATCAGCGTCGATTCGATGATCTAGCATACGGATTGCGAGGAGCGTGGATGGCGTCGTAGCCGACGCGAATCCCTCGCGCAGAGTCGCGCCGTGCGCAAGGCGAAGTCGCATCGAAGACACGCCGGGACTTGATTTGGCTGACACCATTGCTGAAGCGACGGTGGACCGTCTTGTAGTTTTGGTAGTACTGGGGAAGCATGTGCCATTGAGCGCCGGTGTTGAGACCGCTTCGAGCATCCTGCGCGCTCGGATCGGCTTGCGGCCGGGCCGATCGTCAGGGATGTGATCTTTCGGAAAGTGCTTCCGGATAGCTCCCACTGCTCATCGGATATGCGTAGCACCCACCGATGTTATATCGATCGCGTCAGCTCGGCGATTTTGAGATAAGGTTCTAGTCCCAGGTGCGCACGAGAGAGCATAGGAGACTCACGCAGAAGTCACGCGAAGCGTTCCGCGTGCCGGTTGCGCGACCCAGTGCGACGGTTCGGTAGTTCGGTATTCGATGACGATTTCCGCCCCGCTCTCTCTCCTTCCTCCCCGCACTTTCACGGCACAACCCTGGTTACATAGGGAGCCGGAATACTCTTTCCGCTGGCCCTCCTGTGGCATTGCAGCATGAATGCCACCTCGCGCCCAGGAGCCGTCACTCATGCTTCCACGTTGCTTCCCGCATGGCGGTCCGTCGCGGCACGGCCTGGAACGGTATGATCTGAGCGTTATCCATCTGGCATGTTCAGTTTCGGACAAGATGGTCTGATAGTTTTGGCGCCCGGATGACACTAATAGAATTGTGGGACAGCGGAGGACACTATGGCCCGTCATAGACGCAAACAGACAACTCGGGCGAATCCAGGCACCGACCTCTTCCAGATGGTGATCGGCAAGTGGATCAGCCAGGCGCTCGCCACCGCTGTCAAGTTCGAAATCCCCGACCAGCTCTCGAAGGGACCGCGCCGCTGCAGTGACCTTGCGCGTGAAGCGGGAGTGTCAGAAGAGGGGTTGTACCGACTGCTGAGGGCGCTCGCCAGCGTTGGAGTCTGTGCGGAGAGCGCGGACCGTCGGTTCAAGCTCACACGGATGGGACAGTTCCTGCGGAGCAATCATCCGGAAAGCCTGGCGGGCATCGCTCGATTTATTGGTCACGACAGCACTTGGCGGCCTTGGGGCGAACTTGACTTCAGTGTCAAGACCGGGCTGCCAGCGTTTGATCATGTGTTCGGCACATCCATATTTGAGTATTACTCAAAAAATTCTGACGCTGCCGCAATTTTCGATGGCGCGATGACCTCGATTAGCATGACCGAAGCCCGAGCTGCAGCGGCCGCTTATGATTTCAAGGGTGTTGGGATGTTGATGGACGTGGCAGGCGGTCACGGCCAGCTTCTCGCGACTGTACTCGGGCGCCACAAAAAGATGCGCGGGGTGCTTTTCGAGCTCCCGCACGTCGCCGTCGGCGCTGCCGCGACATTCACTCGCGCCGGTATCACGGGACGAGTTCGCATTGAAAGCGGAGATTTCTTCAAGGAGCTACCGTCGGGCGCCGACGCGATCATCATGAAGCACATCATCCACGACTGGGACGACGACTCCGCGAGGCGCATTCTTCAAGCGTGCCACCGCGCGCTCGGCGAGAGCGGGAAGGTGCTCATTGTGGATCCGGTTGTGCCCACCGGTAACACACCACACTACGGCAAGTTACTCGATCTGGAAATGCTCGTGCTTACACCCCGAGGCCGCGAACGGACGAAAAACCAATTCGCCGAGCTGCTGCGAGGCGCCGGCTTTCGCATCTCTCGGATCATTGCAACTAAGGGTCCGTTGTCCATTGTCGAAGGCTCGAAGCCGTGAAGTACTCGGCTTTACTGCTATATTTAAAGCAGTTTTGCAAAATGGCAGCAGACATCCCGAGACATACTACTCGCCCTTTTCACGGCGCCACTCGGGCACAAGGGCTGAGCCGGAATTCTCTTTCGGCTCGCCCTACTGCCTCGCAGCATGAATGCTCCCTCGCGGCCAGAGGACTAAACCGCTCGCGCGGTAGGGGGAGCCCTTCGATTGGGCGTGTAGGTACGGCTGAGGTTTGAAGCTCTGTTTCGTATGTTCCGGGACGAGGCGATCCGCCTCGTTTCGTAGCTGGAGCAGGGCCATGAGCATATCGAACTCAAGGATTTCACCGCTGCGTCAACGGATGATTGAGGACATGCGGATGCGCAAGCT